>NZ_JARVRT010000018.1:0-350049 GCF_030209605.1 Luteibacter sp. ME-Dv--P-043b | reverse complement strand
GGGAAGGGCGCCGCCGTGTCGTTGAAGGTCTCCAGCAACAAGGTCCGCTCGTCGGCGGACAACAAGCTGACTTCGGACAGCTTGACGTCGCTGTCTTCGACGATCGCGTCCAGCAACCGACGAAAATATCCGACGTATCGCACGATGGTGTCTTCGTCGAAAAGTGCGAGCGAGAAATTGAGCGAGCCCACTATGCCTTCGGGCGATGCGCCCAGAGTCATCTCGAGATCGAATCGAACCTTACGATAGGGCGTGTCGACGAGCTCGCACGACACATTAGGGAGATGCATCCGGAACTCTGCCTGGTCCTGCCAAATCAACATCGTCTGGAACAGAGGCGAGCGATCCAGATGCCGCGACGGATTTACAGCCTCGACCACCTGCTCAAATGGTAGGTCTTGGTGA
Source organism: Luteibacter sp. ME-Dv--P-043b (assembly GCF_030209605.1). Classification (NCBI taxonomy): domain Bacteria; kingdom Pseudomonadati; phylum Pseudomonadota; class Gammaproteobacteria; order Lysobacterales; family Rhodanobacteraceae; genus Luteibacter; species Luteibacter sp. ME-Dv--P-043b. The sequence continues at coordinate 349,644 of NZ_JARVRT010000018.1, read as the reverse complement.
TCCTGAGATTCCACCACCGTTTTTCTGACCCGATGCAGAAGCTCCCGCATAGAAGGGTCGCCGGAGGTATCGCTACGTAGTGCCAGCGTATTGACGAAGAGGCCCAGAAGGCCATGAGTATCGAGATGCCCGCGCCCGGAAACGGGGGTTCCCACGATAACGTCATCCAGATTGCTGAGGCGACTTAGAAGTGCATTCCAGGCTGTGAGAACGATCATGAAGGGCGTGGCGTTGCGCCCGCTTGCGAACCGAGCTAAGCGGTCAGAAAGCTGCTTCCCGAGTGCCAGCTTTAGGCAGCCGCCCTCGTACTCTTGGCGTGAAGGACGTGGGCGATCGGTCGGCAGGGTGCACAGTTCCGGGAGATCGGAAAGGCGATCTCTCCAATACTTCAGCTGAGCCGCGCCGTGACCTCCATCCAACCACTGCCGTTGCCAACTGGCATAACTTCCATATTCAATCGGCAGCACAGGCAAGTCATGGGATCGCCCTGCTACATTTGCGGAATAGAACAAGCCCAGCTCACGAACCAGAATGCCTAGGGACCAGCCATCAGAGATCAGATGATGCTGAGCGATCAGGAGAACATAGTGGGACGCGGATAGCTGCCAAAGCGTGACCCGGATAAGGGGCCCGTTGGCGAGATCGAATGGACGCTCCAGCTCCTCGGATAGCGCACTGTCTATATCACCTTCATTCATTCCGTACTCGCGTATTGCGAACGGCATTCCTGTTTCGGCCGGATGAAGATGAATCGAAGCCGTGCCTTCCCTCAACGGAAAAGACGCGCGTAGGGCAGCATGACGTTCCCAGATACAATCCAGAGCCCGGCGAAACAGTCGAATGTCGAGCGAACCGCTAAGCCGCGCAGCGTACGAGACCACATAGGCGGCTGATGCTGCGGTGTCGAACTGGGTGAGGAACCACATTCGGGACTGAGCAAACGACAGTTCGTCACCATCCTCTACCTCGGTAATGATCAACGATGACTTGCGCGAAGCCGAACCCTCCGCACGTCGGCGCTGCGCGGTCTGGCGAAGGCGCTCTAGGGTCGCTGTGTCGATGTCGTCGAGCGAGGGAGGGAATGGCTGAGTCATGGTGCCGTTCCTTCAATGGACTGCATGCCGATGACGTCCTCGGCGGAGAGTTCGTGGCCGAGCTCCTCCACGATGGATGCCATAAGGGTACGTCTGACGAACGCCTCCAACTGCGGGGCTTCGAAGAGCATCGACAGTGGCACCGACACGCCAAGCTCACTCTCCAGGCGACTACGCATGCGCAGCGCGACGAGCGAATGGCCGCCCAGCAAGAAGAAGTTGTCGGCTGCGCCGATGTTCGCCACTCCGAGACATTCTTCCCAGATACGGGCAACGGCCACTGTGAACTCGCCCTCAGGTTGTACATAAGGAGGCCGAGTCATTGTTCCACCCGATGCCGGGGGGAGGGCGCCGCGGTCAAGCTTTCCCTGAGCGGTGCGCGGTACGCGTTCTATGGATACGAATGCGGAAGGCACCAGGTGCGACGGTAGCCTAGACGCAAGATACGACGCGAGAGCTTCGTGCCAGTTGGTATCACTCCCTGGCCTTGGGCGGTTCGGGATGATGTATGCCACTAGCCGATTGTTTCCGGACCCGTCGTCCTGGCCAACGACCACGGCATCCAGCACATCCGGAGATGCGATCAGGCACGAAGCGACTTCGGACGGTTCAACACGGTACCCGCGGATCTTAATCTGATCGTCCTGGCGCCCAATGAACTCGATCCTACCCGTGGGGAGAATACGTCCAAGATCGCCAGTGTGATACATGCGGCTTCCTGGTTCCGTAGCGAACGGATCCGGACGGAACCGACTCGCGGTAAGTGAAGGTCGTTTGAGATAGCCACGACTTACCCCCGCACCGCCGACAACAATCTCGCCAATATCGCCACGCCTCACTGGATCGCCGAACTCATCAAGCAAGTAAATGCTGGCCCCATCAATGGCCATGCCGATGTGCAACGCCGGGTCGTCGTCGCGCAACACACCCGACGTGCATACCACCGTCGTCTCCGTCGGCCCATAGTTGTTCACCAAGATCAGGTGACTGGCCTGACTGGGAATACGTTTTATCGCGTCTCCACCGATGAGAAGGCTTCTTAGTCGTTCAGGCAGAGCCCCACCTTCAAGGGCCTCAACCGCCAGCGGCGTGACGAGGAACATTAGATCCACCTCTTGCTGGCCTATCCATGCAAGCAACTGATCGGGATTGCCTTGGTAAGCCGCCGGAGGCATGACAAGCGTGCCTCCATTCGCAAGACAGCCCCATATCTCCCAGATGCTCGCATCGAAGCCAACGGGTGCCATGGCGGCTACGCGCGTACCGGCGTGAATTCCGAACGTATGTCCATGCCACCGCGAGAGGTTTGCGAGGCCGCCATGTTCTACCATGACGCCCTTGGGTTTTCCGGTGGAGCCGGACGTATAAATAATGTAGGCGAGCTGCCTCACGGAAAGGGCGGTGCCTGGCTCCGCCATATCGACAAAAGCGTGGCCATTCCACGCGTCTATACCGATCATCATCACGGGCGTTGACACGCCCTTGAGTGCTGGCCTGCCCGCGTCGTCTACCAAGAGGACGACAGGGTTGGCATCGCTGAGCAAAAAATCGATTCGCTCCGCTGGATAGCCCGAATCAATGGGAAGGGACGTGCCACCGGCCTTCGCCACCGCAACCAGCGCGGTGGCGAACGCGACCGGGCTAGCGGTACAGATGCCCACCACGTACTCCGGGCGCAAACCTGCCTGCACCAAATGCGATGCCAGGCGATCAGCTTTCATATCCATTTCCGCATAAGTCAGAACCTCGCCATCGCTCTCGATGGCGATTGACTTCGGGTTCAACGAAGCATTCGCCTGGAACATGGCGTACGCCGTTAAAGCGGTTTCCGGCGGGCGGGTAGCAGGAGTACTTGGTACAGCGGAATCATCACCGTCGCCAGCAGGATGCACGACATTCTGAAGCGGTGCCTCGACGTCGTTGACGATCCCGAGGCAGCCTCGGATAAAATGCTGCATCCACGCGACAGCCGAGTTCTCGTCGAAACGGCTGACGTCCAGATCGATCCAGCACTGTGCTCCATCACCTGATGGTTCGCGCGACACATTGACGCTAAACGCGAAATTAGTGTGTTCAAAGCCGCTTGATGAGAGTATCCGCAGCTCAGACGCACTGTCGCTGCCTAGATCGTTGTAGGCATGAAAATGGGTGTAGTTGAAAACAATCTCCGAAAGCGGATTGCCTAAGTCCTTGGCGATCAACGCAGCCGGGTAGCGACGGTGCCGAAGCACCTCGTTAAGCGATGCGCACGCCGCATCGATGAGTTCGCGCCAAGTCCCACGGGTTGGCGACATAACCATGGGTAGGGCATTAAGAAAGAGCCCCAGAGCCCGCTCGCCCTGTTCTGTCTCGGGCCTACCGTGATGGACGACGCAAGCAGAAACACGATTCAGCCCGGTTACCATGGCCAGCGCTCGGAACTGGGCCGCCAGGAGGATGGCTCGGAACGGCACGCCTAGACGGGTCGCAACCGACTGCAGTTTGGGGGCCAGGTCAGCAAAAGCCGGCACGTCACATCGAATCCTAGTGCCGCCCGCCGTGGCGGGATGACTTCTCGGCAATTGCGGTGCTGGAAGATCCTGCAGTAGATGCCTAAAATAGTGACGGGAGACCTCGTCCTTGGCTGCAAGCTCCTCCATCCGGATGAAGTGCCGATACGTGTGATCCACCGGACCTTGACGAACTGTGCGGCCAGCCAAGTAGTCAGCGTAATCCATGTACAGGTCGCTTTTCAGGCAGGCGACGCTCCAGCCATCCAGTATCGAATGGTGAAAGCTGATCATACATTCGAACATCTCGTCCTCTCGCAAGAAGACGTGGAAAGCGAGAAGATCCTCCGACTGCCAATCGAACGTATGTCGCTTTCGCTGCTCCATCCATCCACGAACATGAGCGTCCTGCTCATCTTTCGGCAAAGAGCGAAGGTCATCGATGCCTAGCTGCACAGCGCGGGGTTTGCGCACGAACTGAATTGGTCTTTTACCGCCGAGCCTGAACCCGGTGCGCAAGAGAGGATTCTGGCGGAAGCGATTCTCGACCGATCGGAGAAACAAGTCCTCACGCCACGCGGCGCGGATGCAGTCGGACATGAGGTCGTGGTATATACCGTTGAAGTTCTCGATGTGGCTGTGGAAAATCATGCCTTCCTGAAGCAAGGACATCGGGTACGCGTCTTCGTAAAGCGTGGCGAACTCGTCCGCCTCATCGAGCGTCAACAGAGCGAACGGTCCAATGTCATCTGCGCCCGCCGGCCTTTCCTGCCGAACCACGTGGGCGGCCAACTCTTCGATTGTCTGGTACTCGTAGAGGTCTCGTAGTTCGAGCGAGATACCCCATGATCGTAGAAGAGCGATCAGCCGAATTGAAAGGATGGAATCACCGCCCAGACTGAAATAGTTGTCCTGGATGCCCACGCGCGCCTGCCGCAAAGCGACTGACCATGCCTCACAAAGACGTTCCTCGAGCTCATTTCTGGGCGGCGAAAATGTTCGATCCACTGCCTGAGTGCTGGGTAGAGGGAGCGCATCTAGGTCCACCTTCCCGTTGCTTGTGCGAGGCAGCACATCGAGTGCCACGATAAACGCTGGAACCATGTGTTCTGGTAGCCTTGCGATGGCAAATCGACGTAGCTCCTCAGACCACGCTCCATCTGGCACAGAGGGGCTTGTCTTATCGTTCCTGCGTCTTACGACATAGGCCACCAGCTGCATAGTGCCGGTGACGCTTCGCGTAGCGATGACGGTCGCGGCGGCAACTCCACTGGCCTGCATGAGAGCCGTCTCGACCTCGGCGGGTTCAATTCGGTATCCACGAACCTTCACCTGATGATCCGCACGTCCGAGATACTCTATGTCACCACCGGTACGAAGACGGGCAAGGTCCCCAGTACGGTAAAGCCGTTGTCCGGGAACCCAAGGATTATCGACGAAGCGTTCAGCGGTGAGCGCGTCGCGGTCGAAATAGCCCCGTGCCACACCGGCGCCGCCTACGTACATCTCGCCAGTCGCCCCAAATGGAAGCAACTCACCGCGAGAACCCAGAAGGTAAACCGAAAGATCGGGCAAAGGGCGACCGATTAGGCTGCCTTCGTCCCCTGATGCGTCCCGTCGCGTGAGTGGCCGATACGTCACATGAACGGTGGTTTCCGTGATGCCATACATGTTGATCATCCTCGGGTGATGATCGCCATGACGCGCCATCCACTCTCGGAGTGCACTCGCATTCAGCGACTCACCGCCGAAGATTACCAATCGCAGGGCGAGCGGCACCGAACTCTCCGCATCTATCTCGTCAAGAGCGGCAAAGGCCGTAGGGGTCTGGTTAAGTACGGTGACCCCTTCCCGGGCGAGCAGTGCATGGAACTTTTCGGGGGATCGCGCAACGGAGGGTGGCACTATGACGAGCCTGGCTCCGAAGGAGAGAGCACCCCATATCTCCCAAACCGAGAAATCGAAGGCATGGGTATGGAACATAGTCCACGTGTCTGTAAGAGCGAATTCAAACAACGGAGCCGTTGAAGAAAACAGTCTGCACGCATTCGCATGCTCTACGATAACGGCCTTGGGCGTTCCTGTGGATCCGGACGTGTAGATCAGATAGGCCGCATCTTTCGCGGCCACTCCACGCAGATCCGATGCCCGTGGGATCGTGTGTCCGTCAAAAAATCCATCGCGGTCAAGTACCACCACGGCGGGTAATGCATCGTTACTGATCGACGCTGGCTCTTCGTGACAAATCACCATTGCCGGATCGCAATCAGACAAGATGAAATGAATGCGATCGACCGGGTAGGTCGCGTCTACAGGAACGTATGCGGCACCTACCTTGAGGGTTGCCAGCATCGCCACTATCAGGGCGAAGTTTTTCTCCATCACAATGGCGACCCGTTGACCGGGACCGACGCCCTTCTCCGCTAGCAACCAAGCCAGGCGTGTGGCCCTATCATTGAGTTGGCCATAGGTGACCGTCACGCCGTCCATACACAGTGCAGGAGCGTCGGGCTTCGCCCTCGCGTGTCGCTCAAACGGATGATGCAAGCAACTCCCATCGTCGTAAGCGTCCACGATGGCCCTCGCCGATTCGAGTTGCGCCTCGCGCTCACTACGCGGGATAACATCTATCTCGCGCAAGGGGGCTTCAGCTTCTTGCAGCATCGCGCGAAGCGCTTCGATAAAATAGCCACGATGTCGAATGGCGGTCGCGCGGTCGAAAAGGCTTTCTAGAAAACGAAGGCTTCCGCCAATGGATCCGTTGCGATCGCGCAAGCTCAATTCGAGGTCGAACTTGCCCATGCGCGTCTCACACGTGAGAGGAATCGTCTCTACCCCGTCGAAACTGAGTTCCACCTCCTCATGATTTTGCCATGCAAACGCCACCTGGAAGAGCGGCATGTGCTCGATCGACCTTTGCGGGTTGACCATCTCGATGATCGTTCCGAGTGGAAGATCCTGATGCTGCTGAGCTTCGATGCATCGCCGCGTCATCCGGTGAATCAGCGTTGCGACGGAGGGATCGCCAGATAGGTCTGCGCGGAGCGGCAAAGTATTGACGAAATAGCCCACCATCGATTCCGTCGAAGGCTCACCACGGTTCGCAGCTGGTACGCCGATGACGATGTCCTCCTGACCCGACAACCGCGACAGCACTATCGCCCATGCGGTGAGCAGGATGGTAAAGACGGTCGTCGAGTGTGCGGCGCCAAATTTTCTAAGGGAAGCAGTCAACTCGGGGCCGAGATCTAGGTCCACAACATCAGCAGCGAACGACGGACGCAGCCTTCTGCGTCGGTCGGTGGGAAGAGCAAGACTCGTCGTCACCCCTTGCAGCGCACTGCGCCAGTAGGCGACCTCGGGGCTAAGGTGCTCAGATGTAAAGTGCTGACGCTGCCAATGCGCATAGTCGGCGTATTGCAGAGGCAAGGATGGCCGAGCGTCATCGAAACGCTCATCGGAATACAGTTCATTGAGCTCGCCAAGAAATATAGCGAGGGACCATCCATCTGACACGATGTGGTGATGCACGACCAGGAACTCGGTCAGCTCGTCGGTGACCTTTACGAGGATCGCGCGGACCGGTGCGACAGTCGAGAGATCAAACGGTGCGTGGGTTGAGCGCGACAACTGCTCATCGGCCCGGAGCATCGCATCAGGCATACCGCGGAAATCGAAAACTTCCAAGGGAAAACCGATATCTTTTGGTAGTTCGTCGATGACCACGCCGTGCTCGGTATCTCTGAATGTCGCACGGATCGAATCGTGACGGTTCCAGACGAAGTCCAGTGCCTTGCGGAGTGGGGCCTCCTGCAGATGACCCTTCAGACGAACTCGATAAGGAATGTGATAGGCAACGCTCAAAGCATCGTCTAGACGACTGAGAAACCAGAGCCGCTCTTGAGAGAACGAGGCCCGAAGTCGCCGTAAAGGCAGCTCCTGCTTCGCAAGAAGCGGCCGATCCCTGATCGGTTTGGCTTCGGCCACCTCGTGTCTGATGGATGCCGCCATCGAGGACAGACTCGGTGACTCGAACAGCGACGCCAACGGGAGATCGACACCGAAGCTCTCCCTTACTCTAGCGAGGAGTCGTACCGCATGCAGCGAATAACCTCCTGCCTCGAAGAATCGCTCGTGTCGACCTATCGAATCGCGTCGGAGCAACGATGCCCAGATTTGATGGAGCGCAACTTCTGTTTCCCCGACGGGAGCATGACTTTCAGGCGTTCGCGCTACCTCCATGGGAAGGTTTCTTCGGTCTACCTTGCCATTGGGCGTGAGAGGAATGCGATCCAGCACTATGTAGGCTTCCGGCACCGCATGTGAAGGAAGGCGCGCCTTTGCCCACTCGCGTAACAGATCCGGAAGGACGATTACATCGGCGAGAGGTTCCGCAACCACATAACAGGCAAGGTAAGTCCTGCCGTTCTCATGGCGCTGTGCGGCCGCAACACAGGATATAACTGCGTCATGGCGCAGGACGACTGCCTCAACCTCGCCCAACTCGACCCGCACTCCAGCGACCTTGACCTGAAAATCCATTCGACCCAGCAACTCAATCGTTCCATCCTGTCCATACTTGGCGAGATCGCCTGTCCGATAAAGTCGCTCGCCAGGCGAACTCGGCCAGGGATGCGGGATAAATCGGTCGGCCGTCAGAGCAGGGCGGTCGAAGTAGCCCGCTGCTACGCCCACGCCGCCTAAATGAAGCTCCCCCGGGACACCCACTGGGACGATGGCTAAGTCGTGACTGAGGATTAACGCGACTTGGTTGTCCATGGGGCGGCCGTAGGGGATGCTGCTCCACTCTGGAGAAACGTCGTCAACGGCATAGAAGGTCGAATCAATAGAGAGTTCAGTGGCACCGCCGGCGGTAGCGAAGGATGCATGCGGGAACGCTTTCCGCAAACGTCCTGGTTGGGTAAGCGGAACCCAGTCCCCACCTACCAACACCCTGCGGAGCGAATCGTTGCGATACGCGCTCTCGTCTGTGGACTCCAGCAATGCGTCCAGAAGGGCAGGTGCCGAATGCCAGAACGTCACGCCATGGATGCCTAGTAGTTCCAGCCAATGATCTGGATCCTTGCTACGAGAGGGGTCAGGCAACACGACGGCTCCACCAGCATGAAACATCGTGAAGATGTTGCAGACCGATATATCGAAGCTGAGCGAGGAAACACAGAGCACGCGATCTTGTGGAGAGAGCGACAGCCTGCGAACGTAGTCCGCGATATTGTTGACGCGTCCTAGGTGATCCAGCATCACGCCCTTGGGCTGACCTGACGAACCTGAGGTATAGATGACGTAGCAGAACGCATCGGAACCGACGGACACTCGCGGCGACGTTGATGGATGGGTGCGGAGCCGGAGCTCATCCATTTCGAGATCGACAACGGGAATGCCGTGGAGGGCCGCGGCGTGGATCGGCGCGTGCCAGATCATCAGTACCTTGATTCGGGCATCGTTGATCATAAAATCAACTCGTGCTTCCGGATAATCCGGATCGATCGGCACATAGGCCGCGCCGACCTTCATCACAGCAAGCATTGCTGTGATGGACTGAGCACCTTTTCTCGTACAGAGGCCCACACGATCGCCTCCGCAGACCCCAAGTCGGAGGAGCTCATGCGCCAACTGATTCGCTTCGCTATCGAGCTGCGCGTAGGTTAGTAAGCGCTCCGTAGTGATCAAGGCAACGGCATCAGGATGGCTTCCTGACCAGCGCTCGACCATCCCGTGCAGGGTAAGGTGTCGATCCAAGGGAGCCTCGACCGCGTTCCAGTCTCGCAATGCTCGGATAGCGTAGGGCCCGGAAACCACCGCCGCCTGCCACACACACGGCGCACCCGTAGTCATCGCCTCCACGACTAATCGCCATTGATCGATGATCTCTTTCGCTCGCCGGCCGTCCAAAAGCCGCTCATCAAAATCTATCGTTAGCGTAGCTTCTCGCTCGGACAAGATAACGCCCAGTTCGAACCCTGTCGCGATGAAAAATCCTTTCGGATTCGCGTTCGCGGTACTTTCTTCTACAAACCGAAGTGCAGAAGAAAACTCCCCATGCGCGCTGGCTTCGAGGAACGTTTCCGCAACTTCGTCCGTGTTTAATGACGCCAAAGACCGGGCAGCATAAAGTGACTGCTCGACGCTCATCAACCATTCGTCAGTCCTGGCTGAAGGGCTGACAGTAACCCGAACTAGAAGTTGCCTCTCCGTTCCGGCATCGTCCCCAGACCTGTCTTCCTTAGCAAGATAGACCACGTCATCCGAGCCAGCGAAGCCACCCAGTACTCGGGCCCATGCGGCGTGGAAAACGGTGCGGACTTCCAGTCGCGATGAACTGCAGTACTCACGAATACGCCCTACCATCCTGGCGTCGATCTCAATCTCGATTCGGCGTCGGGCAACGGCGTTGCCGTCCACTCGCCTTGGCTGAATAAGACACGTCAGCCCTTTTACCTCCCCAAGGCCTGAACCTTGAGGCGAATCGATGTCGTTAGGTGCATTCCGACCGACAGAAGAGTTCATAGAAGGCGCTCGTGGTCAACGCGATGCTGTTAGGAACAGAGGCAGCTCTAGGCAGTGACGTCTTGAGTCACGTCGTAGGGCATTGGGAAAGCGCGACAGAGTGAGGAAACCTCGCTGACGACTCGGTCTCGCAGGTCCTCGCTGAGGTAAACCTCACCGCCATTCAGCGGTCTGGCGTGGGAAAGAACGTCATCGATGAGCGAACTGCAGCGAAGCATTTCGGCAGCTTGCATCCCACGAAGCGAGACGGTGTTCGTGCCCAAACGGATTCCACTAGCGACCGTGGCACCCCTTCGGTCGCCGGGAATTTTATTTTTGTTGACGAGAATGTTGCAGCTCTCAAGAGCTCTGGACGCCATGTCGCCGGTTAGGTCGTTCGGAGCGTGAAACAGTACGAGGTGGTTGTCTGTCCCGCCGCCGACGAGCTGGTAGCCCCGCGCCTGTAGATCGTCGGCAAGTACACCAGCGTTTGATCTTATGCGCCGTGCGATGTCTCGGAAACCTGGCTCAAGTAACCGTCCCATGGCGCGTGCCTTCGCCGCGATGCTGTGCACTTCGGGTGAGCCCTGCATCAATGGAAAAACTGACGCCTGGACGCATTCAGAAAAAGTTCTCCCTTCCGTCCATGGGCTATCCGCATCACGGCCCATCAGCACGAGCCCACCCCTCGGACCGAACAACTGCTTGAATGTGCACGTGGTCGTAAAGTGCGCCGCATCGATCGAGCTGGGGTGTAACCCCGCCACGACCAATCCTGCGATATGTGTGATGTCCGCGAGTACCAGTGCGTCGACTTCGTCTGCGATTCGCCGAATGCGATCGAAATCAATCGTACGTGTGTAGGACGTCGTGCCGCAGATGATCAAACGAGGCCGGTTCTCCAACGCGAGACGTCGGATGCCGTCGTAGTCGATAAAGCCGTTGGCATCCAATCCATAGCCGATGGATCGAAACAACCGTCCACTGAGATTCGCTGCTGAGCCGTGGGTCAAATGTCCGCCCTGATCCAGGGCCATTCCCAAAATCGTATCCCCAGGGCTCAGAACAGCTTGCATGACGGCGTGGTTCGCGAAGCTAGCGCAATGCGGTTGCACGTTGACGTAGCGGGCGCCAAAAACACTCTTGGCTCTCTCTATTGCCAGTGTTTCGGCCTGGTCGACATATGTGCAGCCGGCGTGGTATCGCTTCCCGGGATATCCTTCGGCGGTAACGTTAACCATCGTGCTTGCCGACGCCACAAGCACCGACGGATCGGTTCCTCCACTTGAAGCTATTAGAGAAAGGGATTCCGACTGGCGGACATGCTCGCGCTCGAGTATCGCGAAGAGTTGGGGATCCTGTTCCTGAAGTTCGCTAATTCCTTTAGCAAGGTAACGCCCCATATGCGTCGCACTCATCAGTCCCTCCACATTTCAAGGTCGCGCAATTCGATAACCGCCGACTCACGGATGTGCGCTTCCGCGCCCCGATCTGCCGCCGACGAACGCTTGTCATTTTCAGGAAGTGCGAATTGATCTTGGCCGCATATCGACCCAGTGCACTTCGATATAATCAAGGCAGGCTTCTTTGGACCCTTGCACTCCTGCGATACGCCATCCGTCTGGAAGATCCCTGTGTGCAGGCCAGATCGAATACTGCTCCTCGTCGTTTGCAACGACGGCATAGACGGTTCCGGAAGCTTCTTGGCTCATATTTTCCCTCACGGCGTTGACTAATGAAGTGGGGTCAGCGCTCTATTGGCGTGACCGCTAAGAGTTCCGCGAATACATCCTTCCTTCGCAGTAAATGTGCGCTACTCCGCCCCACTCGATGGCACTCTGGACATTGGGGAAGAAGCCCGATCCGTTAAGATTGGCACTGGTATTGCACAGGAGCGGAATGCCGGTTATCTGGTAGTACGCCTCGAGCAATCGATAAATGTCGGGGTTCTCCGCTTCAGAAATCGTCTGAAGACGTGCCGTTCCATCGAGGTGACAGATGGCCGGCACTTTCGCTTTCCACTCGTCGCGCACATCGTGGTCGAACAACATGAAGGGGTCCGGCGAACCAGGCGCAAAGATGTCCGGAGCGTACTTTTCGAGGCAGATCGGTGCGACAGGACGGAATTGCTCACGTCGTTTTATGTCATTGAGGTGGGTCTTCATGCCAGCGTCGACCGCAGGTGCGAGAATACTGCGATTTCCGAGGGCTCGCGGACCAAGCTCGGCACGGCCGCCGAGGAAGACGACGGGTTCACCGCTCGATGCGAGGTGGCGCGCGAGTTCATCGAGGCTGCACTCGCGCGCACGCCAGGATGCATCGTGTACACACGAATCTGCAACAATTTTCGGCCCCGCGTAGACATTCCACGATAGTGAGTTGCCGCCTGCGCGAAACCACTCGCAGCATGCTGTGCCCAGGCCACTCCCTGAATCGTTTGGAAACGGTGGCACCCACACGCTGCTGAAGATCCCGCTTCCGCGAAGTGCACTATTCCACTTGATGTTCAGAGCGGCGCCACCGGTAAAGCAAAGACCCGCGTCAGCAAGGCCCGAAGCAAACTTCTTCCGCAAACCTTCGACCAATAGCTGCTCAAGGTAGACATGATTCGTCAGCAGCACGTCCGCATCGCTGTACCCGACGCGCTTAGCGTGATCGCGCACAGCACGGGCGTAGCGATGCTCGAAATGGTTGCTGATTTCAAGTTCGCGGGCGTGGATGTCAGCCAGATCGCGCAGAAGCTCGGGCTGGACATTGCCTTTGGCAATGTATGCCATAAGCTTGCCAGCGATCGAATAACCACCGAAGTAGCCCTCCATAGTCGCCTCCGCGCGCTCCCGATGCAGCTGATCCTCTGTGCGCTTGTACGGGCCGAAATAGTGGCCCATGATCGCGTATATCGTTCCCAGGAAGAAGAACAATTGGCCGTGGTTCGAAACCTTCCTTGCGACCGGATCCACGTGGTATAGCCGCGGATACTGCCCTCCATCCCAGACGAGGACGTAAGCCGGCTCGTTTGCAGATGCGAACGGGCTGCAACAGTAGGCGCCCATGATATGACCGGCTACGTGCTTATAACTGACGTAGGGAAGGGATTGTCCGTCAAGATACAAGCCGCCTTCAAATGAAGACATCTTCAGGATGTCATCCTGCGGTGTGGCTTCGTTGTACGTTGCGACGTGGAGCCGCGTATCTAACCCTCCAGCGGTGGCTCTAAGGACGGGAATCTCGTGCCAGTTTGCATTTGGACCATGCCAGCCGTCGATCACGAACCGGTCGATGTCCTCTACCTGCAAACCTTCTTCCCTTAATACGGCCTCGACTTGCGAAAGGTCTTCTATTTCACTGTATCGCTTATTGTTATCTCGCTTCTCTATCTCGTGAGAAAAACGGAGGACGCCGTCTTCTATAACAGCAACGGCTGCATCATGGGTAAGCTTGATGCCACATATGATCATATGACTTCCCTTTGCCGAAGCATGAAAAGTGCGGACTGAGTGCGTTTCGACGAGACTACTGCGAGGTCGCTACGGTCACGTGACCGATGATGGCAACGCTTATATGTGAACAGCCTTGCACTGCGCATCTTTGTTCTCTTCTCGGCCCCTTGATGCATTGGGCATGTGACCGAGCGATCCGCAGCGAGGGCTATCTTGGGCGACGCCATGATGGCAATCCGTTGATGTCGAACCTCGTGACCAACGCGAGACGCGCTGGCACGTTCACGTCACTCATAGTCCTAATTCGTACTCAAGAGCTTGCCCGTCCGCTTTCAATGACGTGCTACATATGTCGAGCAGTAACCATACCCGCACCGTTGGTATCGGTGCAAGACTCAGCACAACTGCAGATGTGCTTATTGCATCGCAAATTCTTTCAGACAGCATTGCCTGTTGTAGGTATCGTTCTCCTTTTGATGTAGGCGAAACCTTACAAGGATTTCCAAATTCTAGAGAATTCATCACGTTGAGATCATCGAGTTTTTCACGACGCAATCGATGTAGCGGGTCTCGTGAGTCCGCGATGTTTTTTGAGTATTACGTTTCCCGATAAGCACACCTCTCTGCAGTCGCGAGAGGGCGCTATGGGCTCGCAAGTGTGACGTGCGTCGCATAACGCGTGTCAGGCCGTGATGGCCAGTGTGCGAGATGCCTTCCATCGTTGCCGCGGCGAAACCGATGGCGTGCAAAGAGCGAAGGCGTATCGCACACAAATCTCGGCGCCTGAAAACCGTGCCCTACGCAGCAACCCTTCACGATGGCTTCCGCTGTGCTTCCGCTACGCCCGTCGTTGAGTGCCTTGGTCTCGAGCCGCCGTTCTTCGGATCGATGTGATCAAGACCACTGCGAAGGCGAGATCCGGCAATGGCTCGGCGGTTGTAGTCGACGACGCTCACCTTACGCCCGGACGTGGCCGAGGCGTCGGCGGTGAGCTTGTCGATGTTGCAACAAGACCAGTGCGGTCGCACAGACGCTTCACCGATCGACATCGTCGTCGCTGAGAGCTCGGCCCCCTTGGATTGCGACGTGTCCTTCTTGGGCGCGGACAGGCAGCAGTAGCTCTGCGGTTCCGCGGAACAGCGACGCGCTTAGGCCTGCCGCAGGGGAGTGCGGCTGATGCTGTGAAAGCCCGACGCGCTGCTGATCAGCTCTTCGGGGTTTGGGATAAAACCCGCGGCGAGTTTGTATACCCGGACTTCCAGTTTGAACCAGGCGTATCCGAAGCGACTCTCCGAGACCTGCTGAAGATCCTCTCATCCCTATACGGGCATGATCCGACAACTGAGGACAGCGGCGGATGGCGACGAGCATTCTGGCTATATCAGCCGAACAGGTTTCTTTCGCCGCGATCATGTGCGTACTACCGAAGGCGGATTGAAGATGTAATGGAGGCCACCGAATACCTAAAGGGGTTCTCAGACACCGCTCGCACACCAGCGGAAGCCTTTGCAGGCGACCCTGCAAACGTCATAGCGTTGGCGAGTAAAATGGCCCCGCGGGTCGATAAGTCGGTACCGACCTAGTGCGCGACTGCTGCTGTCGCGTCATAAACAACAACGGACGTCGGTTTCTTAGTGTGGTTCAAAATTGTTGGCGGATTGAGAAGCGTGGCCCAGCTTTGTTGGCAGCTTTCTATGACTGGCCTGGACTACTTGGCGGTTTGAAGTCGATGGCCCAGAAAGGTTGGCAGCATTGGCCCAGACTTTCGACAGATTTGGCCCAGAAACTTTGACGGCATCCATCTGTGTCGGCGCGTCGTAGTCCGGCATCGTTGACAGCCGCTGGTTCAGGGACTCGAAGGTGAGTAGCTCGGGAGTTGGGTCGACGTTCGGCAAGATGCAGTCCGTGTGAGCAGCGCCGGGTTCGTTCGTTGGGAAGGTCACCGATTCCATGCGAAGTCCATGTTGTTGACGCCGCGCGCTTGGCGGCTGTTGGCCAAGGACTATAGCGTTCGGTCATCGTGCGCTGGAGTGCGCGGAAGCAATTTTTCATCTATAGCATGGCTTGTAAGGCATTGATGTAAATAGTAATAACGTCGTACTGGTAGAAGTTTAGTTCGCCATTTCTGAACTAATAGTCGATCATTTTTCGTCGCGGAACTAATCTTGATCTCTTTTCTGTTGAAGAAAAGAAACGAGTTGATGTGCGCTCTCTGGGCGTGGCGGCCGTGCGAGGTGCGCCTACCTATACGGGATGGTTGGGCCTTGTCGCACGGTGCCGATAGCACCCCGGGCTGAGGCCGGTTTCGCGCTTGAACGCCAGGCCGAATGCTGCGGCCGAGCCAAAGCCAATCTCGCTTGCCAAGGTCGCAATGGGCTGGCCTTGGCGTAGGGCCACGCGAGCCAGCAGCATGCGCCATTGCGTCAAGTAGGCGATGGGCGCCTGGCCCACCTTTTGCTGAAACCTGTCTGCCAGGGTCGATCTCGAGAGGCCGACGTGGTTAGCGAGTGTCTGCACGGTCCAGCGCATCTGCGGCTTTTGGTGCATGAGCGACAGGACTGCCGAAATCGCCGGGTCAAGGCTGCCGCAAAGCCAACTAGGCCCGATATCGACGCGTACCGTGTAGATGCGAAGGATGCGCACCAAGATCAGGTTGGCAACGTTTGCCAACGCGAACGTCACGCCTGGGGCTGCATGTTGCGTTTCCTCCTTGAGCATCGCCAGGAGGTTCGCCAGGCGCCCCTGGGTGTCCTCGCTTGCTCGAATGTGAATCAGTGCGGGAAGGAAGCGAAGCTGCCCGGCCATATCGTCGTCCGAAAAGGTGAACCGTCCGCCGATCGCCATACTCGATATCGCGCCCGAGCCGACCTCCAAGGCGCCGGAGGGGTCGCCTCCCTTTCCGAAGGCAGCCGCACCATCGACCAATGGCGTATCCGGCGCCGAAGCGACGTAGTAAGGACGCCCGTCGGTCAAAAGGTAAAAATCGCCCGCGTGCATTCGTATGGGGCTTTCTCCCTCCACACCGATCCAGCGTTCGCCTGACAGAAGGCTGCCGAACTTCAAGTGTCGGTAGGCTGGATAGCGAGCGCCCCAGTCGCCACGCACCGTCACTTGGGCGGACACGACGCTCTGGATGGTGACGGCACGAAAAAAGCTTGACAGGGGGTCGCTCATGGACGATCGCTTATGAAATGGCGACGACGAAGGATAGACCGTTCGGCTATTGCCGCGCCACCATGACATCCCCCCTCAACGGATGTCTCGCCATGCACTACGCCTCCTTGGGCGCCACTGGACTCTTTGTATCGCGCTTTTGCCTGGGCACCATGACTTTCGGTGGCGCGGACACCGCTGCCGGCAATGCCATTGGCCGCTTGGATGCCCGTGACGCCGATCGCATTCTCGGCGCGGCCATGGAAGCTGGCATCAATATGCTGGACACGGCCGATGTATATGGCATGGGGGGCTCCGAAGAGGTCCTGGGTGAGATCCTGGCCGGTCGCCGCCACGAGCTGGTGGTGGCCACGAAGGCGAGCGCCAGAACGGGTCCGGGTGTCAACGACCTAGGCCAGTCACGCCATCACATGATGGCCGCGCTGGACGGCAGCCTGAAACGGTTGAAGACGGACTACATCGACCTCTATCAGCTCCATAACTTTGACCCGTTGACGCCGGCAGAGGTCGTGCTTCGGACCCTGGATGACATGGTGCGATCGGGCAAGGTGCGCCATTTAGGTTGCTCGAACTTTGCGGCCTGGCAGCTGATGAAAGCACTGGGTCTCGCGGGGCGGCTCAACCTCGAGCCCTTTGTTTCGATCCAGGCGTATTACTCACTGGCCGGGCGCGATGTTGAGCGAGAACTGCTCCCGCTCGCCCAGGATCAGGGGCTCGGCTTGCTCTGCTGGAGCCCGTTGGCCGGCGGTCTCTTGTCCGGCAAGTTCGACCGTTCCGGCACGAGCGACGCGACGGCGCGCCGTGCACGCATCGCGTTCCCGCCAGTGGACGAGGAAGTGGCCTACGACGTCATCGACGCGTTGCGCGCGGTCTCCGATCGTCACACGACAACACCGGCGCAGGTCGCGCTGGCATGGCTGCTTTCGCGCAAGGCGGTGACTAGCGTCATCATCGGCGTCAAGCGACCCGACCAGCTGCAAGCCAACCTGGAGGCTTTCGATCTGACCTTGTCGGCGGATGATCTGGCGCAGTTGGATACCGCGAGTGCCCTGCCGGCGTGCTACCCCGGATGGATCCAGTCCTACAATGCCAAGTCGCGCGTCCCTGAGGGCCATCCTTGGGAGGGCAAGAGCTGGACGCTGGGCGAAGCTGCGGTGTAAGCGTCGCAGTTACGTCGGCTTAATCGAAGAATCTTCTCGGGACAACAATGCGTTCGCGGCGCCTCGACTAGGACAAACGCGTTGGACGTCCGTATAGGTTTGTCCGGAACGGCCAGACTAGGCTGGATCGCGCAACGGAGAATCCGATATCGACGACTTGCCCTGAGTCAATTCCAGGACCAACGCCGACTTCCGGCGGGCTGTCCAGCGTTGATCTCGTCTTCCCTAACGATGCTCCCGTCGCCGGCGACCGCGCTTGATGGCGTAGCCCACGAATGCTTCGATTTGCACGACGGATGCGGGCAACGGCGAATTGCCAGACGCGACGCATCAATACCAGCTCGCCAGGGACGCGGTGACCTGTCCACGAACGTGGCCAAAGCACCGCGCGGCGCATGGACGGCCGCGGACACGCTTCGCACCCAGGGCAGCGCATCATGCATCTGCATGATGGATAGCGTGCACGGAAGTAATCTCCGTCCGTTCCATGGTTTGGAAGCCATTGATTCCAGTATCAAGCAGCGCGTAATGGTAGAAGTTCAGTTCGCGATTTCCGAACTAATAGTCGATCATTTTCGTCGAAAAAGTAATATTTGATCTTTTTTCTCTAGTAGAAAAGAAAAGGGTTGACATGCGTTCGGGAATACGGAAAAAGAGTCCGTACCACGGCGAAAGGTGCGTGACTTGTATACGTATGAGACCAGTTTGGTGAACCCAGAGGCGATGCGGCAAAAATAAAGCCCTCACGTCATTGCAGTGGCGTTGAGGGCTTCGCTCGGAGCTCGTGACGGAGAATCCGGGATCAAATTAGGCAACGGCGATGCTGTTGTCAAGCGGCGGTCATGCCCAAAAAAGCACACGTCGCAGCCGGTCGCCTCCCCACTGAGGGAGGTAGTTCATGGCAAAGCAAGGCACATCTCCAGCGCGCGCGCAGAGGCGCAGGGCGGCAGGCTGTCCCGATGGCAATGAGGATGTCCGCTCCGGTATTTGGATTGTCCATGCCATTGGTAGGGAGGTGCGAATCCCCTTGCTGGGTGATCTCAGGCATGAGCATTTTTATTTCACCGAGGGCGACCCTGAAGTCGGACTAGCTGATTACGCCCTCGAACCAACGCCGACTTCGCTCGACAGAGCCGACGAGAGACCGCTGCGGTTTGATGGAGTGATCACCCTGCGAGATGGAAGCCGCCGCTGCCGACGGGTGGCGGTACGACCTCTTGATCCAAGCGACGCAAGGAACGCCCGGCTGCTCGAGCGGTACGCAGCGGCGGCGAGACGGTTAGGCGGCCAGTTTGAAGAAATCACTGCCGCCGAATTGGACGCTGCGCATACGCGTATTTCTAACTGGATCCGCATCATTGGGTCCTATCTTCGCTGTCGCGGGCGGTCCTTGGGTGTCGCCGAGGCTTTGGTCATGGCGCAGGTTTCCGCTAGCCAGGGCGTTGCCTTGGGTGAGGTGCTGGACCGGTTGAGCGATCAGCCTCCCGCTACGGTACTCGCGGCCGTGGCTAGCCTCTTGCGTCAACGGAAACTGAGCAGCGATTTGGATGAGCGGACCTGGAGCCGGCATACCTTGGTGCGGAGGATAGGGTGATGCCGTATCGAATCACACGACGTACGATTCCAAGGGAAATTCCGCCCTGCGAGACCTGGCCGGTGCCGGATCTTTCCGGCTTGACCGACCAGCAGCGCAAGCGGTTCCATGACATCCGCGGGGTCATTGTTGCTTACCTTGGAGGCCAGAAGGTAGGCGCATCGGTCAAATTAGCCGGTCTTTGCTATGCCGAGTTAGCCCGTCGTATAGCTCGATGTGTGAGCTACGACGCCGAGGGTCGCATGCTCGGTTGGTTCGCTTTGTTACCTCATCAGCGTGTGGCCGCCTACCGGCGTAAGAGCGTAGGAACAGCGCGCAGTCCGGTCACCCACGGTGGGTATAGTGGTTCGCTATCGGCGCTCATGCGGACCCACCCGCGGATCGAGGAGCGGCTGGGAAAATATTTGCTTACGGCTCAGCGCGATCATTCGCTTCCTGAATCGCGTGTCCACACGAAGAACGCACACCAGTACTTCTTGTCGCTGTGTCGGGAGTATGGTCTCGGCGAGAACGACTGGCCGTTCTGCGTTGAGCACAAGGGCGCTCGCTCGATCACCAACTGGGTGACAGCATTCTATCGGCACCATTATGACTCGATCGTCGACCGCCAGTACGGTGCCGTGGCTAAGGTGAAGGCGGCCACTGGAACTGGCCTTCGTAGTCGCCTTCAGAGCAAGATGCCGCTGGACATTGTGGAGATGGACGAGCACACCCTGGACTTTTTCGGCAGCATCGCCATTCCGACGCCTAAAGGTCCTCGCTACGTCAAGGTGCGCCGGCTCACCCTTATTCTTATCGTGGACCGTTTTAGTCAAGCCATTTTGGCCTATACCGTCATCGTCCGACGGAAGGTGAACGCGGCCGACATCATCGCCACTGTGGCGAAGGCGCTTGATCGAGCCGTAGCACGCGCCAAGAAGTTGTCCGGCGTTACTGAGGAGCGCTCCGGCGGCCTTCCGTCGGAAGTCATCGCTGCCTTGGCGGGATGTGGTTTCAACATGCTGCTGATGGATAACGATTCCGCCCATTTGGCGGAGGCCTCGCTGTCGCGCATCGGGCAGATGGCCGGCTGCGCGATCAACTACGGGAAGGTGGCGCACTTCGAACGTCGCCCCGTCGTGGAGTCGATCAATCGGCGTCTGGAAAGGTCCTTTCAGCGGCTGCCATCGACCACGGGCTCAGGCCCCGCCGATCCTCGGCGGAAGGACGCGGAGAAGAAAGCGGTAAGCCTCAAGATCGAACTACACGCGGTACTGGATCTGATCGATGCGGTCATTGCGGACCATAACGTGTCATTGCCGGCCGGTAACCTCGGCGCCACGCCGCTCGAGGTACTGCAGCATTACGTTAGCGACCCATCGATAGGCTTTTTGCCGCCCGTGCTACCCCCGCCCCTGCCGGGCATGCCGCCATTAGGGCTGATGACAGAGACCGTGCGTGTGGCCGGCAGCATGGCACGAGGTGAAAAGCCTCATATCAACTTTGACCGCGCCCGCTATATGGCGCCGTGGCTGTCCGAACGCATGGATCTGCTCGGCGAGTCGGTGCAGCTGCACATTGATGAGGATGATATCTCTCATCTCTATGTGATCGGACCGGGCGGTCGCGGGCTGGGTCAAGTCGAGGTAATGGGCGCATGGGCAGGCGCGCCCCACTCGCGCGAAATGCGCCGGCTTATAAATGCTGCTATCGACACTGGGCAGATGAGTCGTCGTAGTGGTCGATGCATCGTGAGCGACTGGCTGGCCCGGGTCAGTGTCATCGCGCGATGTGAGGGCCAGAAGGCTGATGGGCTCGACGCAGCAGAGGCAGCTAATCATTTGGCTGAAGCCGTCCGGCTGGGCCATGTTCCCGCCCCGGGCGAGCGTCTAGAACGGACACAGGTTTTGTCGTCAGAGTCACCAACGGGACCCGCCAGTTCAACGAATGGCCTGAAAGTGAAAACCGCTTCCGACGGCGCCAAGGAGCGCGCGCTCGAGCCGCTCGTGAGTTTCTTTGCCATCAACTGAGGCTAAGGTCATGAACGCTAACTTTTTCAGCGTGCCAAGTGAGTTGCTTCGTTTGCGCGAAGAGTACTGGGACAAGCATCCTCTGATCGAGGGCAGCGCGGTTCTGCCTACTGTGCCTATTGGATGGGTAGTAGGGCTCGTTCTGCGGTGGGCCCGACGCCAGCAAGCCGGGGGAGCGTTTTGGGCTGACCCTCGTACGGGTAAGAGCTCTTGCATTCGTGCCATCAAACGCGTGGTGGTAGATAAATTCCCGGGGGCAGGGGTCTTGGTCTACCAGGCGAAGAGCGACCTGGTCTGTGCCGAAGGTTCACTCATCCAGGATATCCTTCACTCGATGGAGTTCGAGGCAAAGGCAGCCCGAGGCTTGCCCAATCAACGTGAACAGCTGTGTCGCGCTATGTTTGCACTAGGCGCGGCGCGGAGGCATCTTTTCCTGGTCATCGATGAGGCTCAGTGTCTACATGCGATTCAGCTTGAATGGTTCAAGTGTTACATCAACTTCCTCGTCGAACGGAACTACCGTGTGACGGTCGTGATGTTCGGTCAGCACGAGCTGGTAGGTATGCGCCACCGGATCACAATGCGGGGTCGGTCTGACCTCCATTTTCGGTTCATGGAGCATTTTTTTCAGTTCGAAGCGATCGTCTGTGGTGGCGATCTGGCACCCCTTCTTGCGGCTTGTGATGAGGCGTCGGAGTATCCCGGCGGGAGCGGTGTGAGCTATACCCGATTCATCTGGCCATGGGCGTTTGAGGCCGGCTATCGACTAGCCGATCAATCGGCCGCGTTGTGCCAAGCCTTTGGTATGGGGATGCACGGCAAGATGAGCGGCGAGGGCGTCGCCATGGAGTACGTGGCGCGAACGCTCTCGGAATTGGCCGAGCTCACGCGCACGCGCGATGCCGCCGGCTTCATCCCGAGTAGCGATGACTGGCGCGACGCAGTGGCTCGAAGCGGTTACTCGGATCGACTGCCTGTTCAGCGCCATCGTGACGCAGAAATGATGGAGACCGGATTGCGCCGCGATGCTCTTTGAAGCGGGCCGCTATGCTAAGTTGGAACCACTGTTTTGACGATCCTTGGGAATCCGCGTGGGGCGCGTGTCACCGGCTGGCCTGGCTTAATACATGTACCGTGCGGGAAGCGATTGAGGCGATGGTAGGCCGACGCGTAGAACTGGCAGGGATTAGGCAGGCGCTGTTTGCGGATGACGGCCAGTGGTGGAGCGAGACGTTTCTTGACAGCAATGCAGAGGGGCAAGCGATCTTCGCTTCGCTGCGTGCGCGATATGGGCGCGAGGGGGCCGTCAGTCAATGGCAACGGGTGGTCGCGCCCCTGCGCGACGTCCAGGTGCGCTTCTGCCCGCGCTGCTTGCGCGCTGGCTTTCATTCTGTCTTATTCCAGTTGGCCGGGCTTGACCGGTGTCCCTGGCATGGTAGCCGCCTCTGTACGGAGTGCGAAGCGTGCCATCGGCCGTTTGTCGATCTGCGTGACGTCGCTGTCGGCGGATTTTCTTGTCCCCATTGTGGGGCGTGCGCAGTGCCAGCGTCATGGCCGTTACACGTCACCGCAGGCCTTCGCCGACGGCGTACGGAGGTCCAAAGACAACTGACGTCTTGGGCACGATCAGCCATAGAGGCTAATACGCTTGACGCGGAGTGGGGGGTGAATCCCATCGGCGTGCGCGAGGGCCGTCGCCTCTTGCCGCGATCCTGGCCGGCCGTGCTGCTACCGATGCTTGCGCGTCACACGCCGTTTCCGTTGGAAGAGCGACTGATATGCGCGGCACCCACGCAACTGCAGTCGACTGATCCACATCGTTTTGGCCGTTTCAGAACAGATGCGCTTTGGGTCGACATCGACCGAATTTTTGACGAGGTTGCGAAGCAGGTAAAGCATTATATGGGAACCCATATCGCCTGCTATGAAAGAGCAAAGTTCATGCTTAGCGCAACGTGCGTCATTGAAGACACGCTTGTCTGGCAAGGGGAGGTATGTGTCAAGGCGTGGGCATACTTCGTCTGGCGTACTCGATGCCGTCATATGATCCATGAGTCAAAGAAGTGGTTAAGGCATGGTCAGCGCTTGGTTGAGCACGTTTCACTGGATGCGTTGCATCAGGACATGCTTAGTTCGTTTCACCATGGCCTGCAGATTGCGGTGATGTCGCGGTCGATGCTCGCTCACGGCGTCGAGCTCCCAGATCGCGGCTTGGTCGACTTGTGGGACCCGTGGCTCTGGCTCAGCGATTCGGGCGCCTTACGGGGATTTGCGTACGGACCCGCCGAACCGCTTGACGTCGCGAGCTGTGACCACGGTCGAGTAGCTTCGCGATGGGAGCACCCCATGGCGCTGCTTCGGCGAGAACAAAAGCAAGAAAGAGCACGGGCGGGCCCTAAGGGGTTGGGCGTCTGGGGTCCCCGGACGTCTGCTGTGCGTGGGCCACGAGGGATAGGGCCCAAACCTCGGTCGTTCACTTGGCCGGATGATGGCACCCTCTAGGCTGCATGCCTCTGCGATCGGCGGCTGCCTCCTGCCTGTTAGCTCGCCCTCAGGCGCGCGCGGGGCATCACAGCAGGTATGAGACCCAGACCCACGAGTACTTCACCTATCTCCGGGTGGCCGCCTATAAAGGTGATTTCCACCGGTAAGGCTCCGCGATAGGCCTCCGGCACGATCGCGGCCAGGGCGCTGGCCAGTGTGGTATCGAAGTCACTGACCACGCCAATGGCCAGCGCAGGCGTGGGCGTCGCGCTTTCTTTCCGGTGCACCTCGTAGAGAAACACCGCCGGCGCTCCGGGTTGCCGGGCGAAGTATGAGCGCAGAGCGGCCAACAGGGAGCGATGATCCTCGGTGGGCCGGCCGATGCTCATCTCGCCTCCCGCCGGAAAGACGGCGAGCGGAGTATCCGTCACCAGGCTACTGTGCGTGATGCTCTGGGCCAGCGTCGGAACCATGTCATACATGACCGGCCCAGAGGGGTTAATCCGAAAGTGTGCGTGAGGAAGCACGTCCGTCAGGCGCCGGAGCGAGTCCCATACCAGAGCAACGGTAGGCGGGGTACCCTGCGGAACGCGCGCGTGGCTGGAGAAGAGGGGCACGAAGGTGACACCGTCGGACGGGTCTTTCCATAAAAGAATCGCGCTAGCGGCTGCATCCGCGGTAACGCAAAGCTGGGAGACCGGCACTATGAACGAGCTTCTTGCCAGCAGACTATGAAGCTCGGGAGTTAGCCCAGGATCCGCCGCAGCGCGCTGCAGTGCCTCGGCGACTCGATCACAGGGTGCCATCATGTCCTCCTGAGACATAGGGTTTGCGCATGCTAGCCGCCTTCGAGGGTCTTCAACAGCTGCTCTTTCTCAGCGATCGACATTTGATCGAAGGCCAGAATCATCCGCGCTAGGCGCTCGTCCTCAGCGAACAGGTAGGCCGTCGGTACCGCGAGCGCGCTCGCTAGCCGTTGGGCTGTTGCCATGTCCGGCTGGTGCACGCCAAGCTCGTACCGGTTGATGCGTGTGCTGGCCACGAAGGGATCCAAACCTGCCCGGACACCGAGCTCTTTTTGTGAAATGTTAAGGCGTTCACGCGCTGTCTTCAGGCGATGCTGAAAGACCAGCCGGACATCCGGCGGACGGGCCATGGGCCGAACCTAGAAGGAAGGGCCTACGAGATTCGTAACATTGCCTTGCGACCGATACTACGAGTTTCGTAGTATCGGTCGCAAGCGCTCGTTTTCTTGACTTCGGGGTACCTGTGGTATGCCCATGCAGCTCATGCTTGATGATGAATCCGGGATACCGATTCCCTTGGACGATTTTGCCCGGGAAGCGTGGTCAGTCCAGCTGGGTCGGGCCGAAGCCAGCCAGGGAGTCGAGCAGTTGTGTGAGCGTCTAGCCGAGTGCTTCGCGACAAGTTTGGCCGGTTGCCTGGACGAGGACCTACAACGCCCTTCGGAAGCGCAGGTCCGCTATGCCACCGATATTGCCCGAGGCCTCGGGGTAGCCCTGCCGGCGGAGGCGCTGCGTTTTCGTGGGGCGATGTTCGAGTTTTTGCAGCGGTTCGCCGAGGCGCACCGGACGCGTCGTCGCGGTCCGCCGCGTGATCGGTAAGGCTGCAGCGCAGAAAGGTTCAGCGAGCGAGCAGGAGATGCTAGTACTCGCTCACCTGAACCACGCCGACTGACTGCCCATATGCCGGTCCACCCCGATTCACGCGATACGGCCTGCGCGGGAATCGTCCGGACGCATGTGAATCAAGCCGATCGGTCAGAGTCCAGTGCCGCAGCGAGCCGTCGCGCCGGTCGGGGGTTAAGGTATGGTCGGCTGACCGAGGCGGTTGCCGCAGATGCATCGAGGAGAATGATGATGGACCACCTATCACCCTGGTCCGGCCGCCTCCGTGAGGTCTGGGCATTGAGCCCTTGGCTCTTGCTACCGCTTGCTTACGCGATGATCTTTAGCTGGCTCTATCCAACGGGAACAGTAATGAGCACGGCTATCGCAGCCCTTCGCTTTGGTGGCGTGGCCGTGACGATCATCGTTGGATATGCCGGTTTGGCGACGCGTATCTCGCGTTCACTGGTGTTCCGTCCGCAGGAACTGCCATGGGCCATGGCGCTCTTTGCCATGACCGGTGCGGTGCTCGTGATCCAGTTCGCGGCGATCGGCTTTCAAGCCGGCGACCTGCTGACTACCTCGGCGGCGTTGTCTGCGCCCGATAGTCACAGCTTTGAGCCTCTTTCGCCGCTGGACTATCTCTATTTCTCGACGATGACCTTTACCTCCGTCGGGTATGGCGATCTGGTGCCGCGTCCCGGAGCCGGCCGTTTCCTGGCCATATGTGAGGCCGTAATGGGATCGGTGCACTCGGTCTTTTTCATCCTCATCTTCCTCAGAAGCGGTGCAGGAACCCCGCTGATTGAGCGTCCGACGCAGGCACAGGATGACAAGAGTTAAGGGTCGGTGATGCCGCGTGCCCCGCAAGGCAGGCCGACGTGGCCCCGTCCAACGAGCAAGCTGCTCTACGGTCCCTGAATCAGGCCGAGGCACAAAATGACCAGCGGCCACGGTGTGCGGAGTCCCTGGTGGACCCATGCGAGGGCAGACGCAAGGGCGAGCCCTAGAGCCCCAGCCTCAATCGACAACGGTGCAACCACAGACGCCGAAACCGTCAGCGCGACGTATCGCTGGGTGAGTTCGACCGCACCTTCTACGCGCTCTGGAGCTAGTGTTACGGTCGAGGTTTTGTATCTCTAGCTTCAATCCCGGCGATCTTGACAGCGGGGAGCATCGAGTAAAGCTCCTTAATTTGACGCGGCTGGGAAATTCGATTGTCCACAACAACATTAAGCGCCCGCATGAAGTCGCTCCATGCGTCGGGCTCGTAGCGGTGACGGGACTGAGTGTGCGCTCGCGCGAGACTTGCGCGAAACGGCGCGTCATGAGTAGAACTGATCGTTAAAGGATTGTTGGGCCTGTGGATTCGGCGTAGCGTGCGGGAGGCAGGGGCTCTCGACGGAGCCAGACTATGGTCCATCGTCCCTATTGTGCTGTCCCCGGGCCGCACAGTCATGTCGCCGAATACCTGCGCATGTCCACCGAGCGGCAGGAATACTCCCCGGTCAACCAGGCCACGGCCATCCAGGCCTATGCAGCAGCGCACGGCATGACGGTGGTGCGCACCTACCGCGATGAGGGCCGCAGCGGGCTCCGTTTGCAGGGGAGGGCCGGATTGCAGCAGCTGATTGGCGACATCGAGCGGGGCAGCCCCGGGTTCGACGCCGTGCTGGTCTTGGATGTCAGCCGCTGGGGACGCTTCCAAAACGCCGATGAGGCGGCGTTCTACGAATACTTGTGCCTGCGCCACGGAGTGCGGGTGATTTACATCGCTGAGCCCTTCGAGGCGGACGGCACGCCGCTTTCGGCGGTGCTCAAAGGCCTGAAGCGGTCCATGGCCGCGGAATATTCGCGCGAACTGTCCGCGAAGGTGTTCGCGGGGCAGTGCCATGTGGTCCGCGCGGGCTTCCACATGGGTGGCCCGCCAGGCTATGGCCTGCGGCGGATGCTGGTCGACGCCCAAGGTCGAGCCAAGGGCCTGTTGGCACCGCGCGAACAAAAGGCCTTGGTCACCGACCACGTCAAGCTCGTGCCTGGGTCTGCCGAGGAAGTCCGCGTGGTGCGCTGGCTGTTTCAGCAGTCGGCCGCCGGCCTCGACAGCAACGCCATCGTGCGTCGTTTGAACGCCAAGGGCACGCTGAACCAGCACGGCCGACCGTGGAGCCTGAGCGGCATGCGCCAGCTGCTCGAAGACGAGCGCTACATCGGCACCTCCGTGTTTGCCCGCACCACCCAGGCCATCGGGCACCCCCGTGGGGCCTGCACCCCCGAGCGCGAGGTGCGCGTGGCGCATGCCTTTGAGGCCTTGGTGCCGGACGCGCTCTTTTGGCGGGCCAAGGCGGTGCGGGAGGCGCGCGCCAGGAAACTCACGGACGCGGAGATGCTCGAGGCCATGCGTGGGGTGTGGCGGCAGCACGGACGGGTCACCAGTCGGCTCCTGGACCACGACCCGGTCGCCCCGACCGCCCAGAGTTATCTGCGCCGGTTTGGCACCTTGCGCGCCGCCTATCGGCAGATTGGGTATCACCAGGATCGGGACATCACCTATGGCGATACCCGGGAACGCATCCGACCCTGGCGGCTCAGCATCCTGCATCTGCTGATGGAGCAGCTGCGAGACGCCGGCTCGACGGTCGAGCGCGACGACTGGATCTTTGCGCATCGACGGGGTATGGACGCTGCGGGTGCGCCTGCTCCAGGCCGGCTCGTATCGCGGGTCCTACCGGTGGGAGGTCCGCCCCGGGCGCCGCTCGGTCGACATCGTGGTGGCGGCACGCATGGCCGAGGATGGCTCTGCACCCCTGGACTATCTGATCTTGCCGCGGGTCCAGGCCGACCGCTGGCCGGCGTGGGTCCACCGTCGCCCGTCGGCCGCTGTCCGGTTCTACACGCACCCGTCGCTGGCCATCGTCACCGAACTGGCGCGGATCTCGCGCCCGGGAGATCGCCAATGAAGGCCCGTGACCATGCGCGCGACACGCGGCAGGCCCACGTGGAGGCGGAGCTGTCGGCCACGGCGGAGTTGGCTTGGCAACAGTGTGCGGCAGCCTCTCAGGTTTTCCTGGCACTGCGCGAAGACCCGACCTTTCGAAGCCTCATGGGCATGCATCAGGGGTTGCTCGACGAGCTTCCGGCGTTGCTGGCGCCGGCAAAAGGCGAAGACGGGGTGCGATCGGTGGTCCACCTAGTCGTGTGTCGAGCCGCGCTGGCCCCCATCCTGACCCGCGTCGAGGCGCTGGGATGGCTGGCCCACGCTCACCCCGAGGCATTGGTGACCTTGTTGGGGGTTGCTGTCGCAGACGGCGGCACGCTGGCGTCCAATGGAGCGAGTCGCTGAAAGAGGGCGTGCAGGGCAGCGAAAAGGTGAGCGACGAACTCGTCTAACGTTCTCGCCTGCACCTCATCAGGTGCATCAGATGCATGATTCCAGTTTCGTTTTCTAGGCTGTGGCCCCGCGAAGCCGGGCGTCTGCCGCGACGACGTAGAGGCGCGCATAGTTGGCACAGCCGTCGAACTTGGCCTCTAGCGGCCCCGCAACGTCTGCGGCGGCGCCCACCGTTGGGAGCACTAGGAGAGAAGCAAGGACTGTCAGAACGCGCATCGAGATGGGCCATGCGAGTGGGCGCGGAGTATAACCCACAGCATAGGAGCATGGGCAGGAAGCAAGAGAACCTAAAGACTCTATAGGGGGACCTATGAACTCCTGTAGATACTCCAGGGCAATCATCCCCAACCCCTCCCCAAGTCATACTTCAGGCGGCCTTGTGCCTGATTCTATGCAGCGACCAATTCGTGATATTCATAACTACGCCACCGAGCCCCGCTTGAAGCACTCGGCCCTGCGTCCGCGGTGGAAACCTGTACTCGGCAGAGAAACTTCATGAAGTGTAGATCGACGATCTTAGTCACTGCTGTCTGCGCCTTGGCGGCTTATTTCATTGTTCCTGTCGCGCTACTCCGGTG
The DNA here is from genome assembly GCF_030209605.1 of Luteibacter sp. ME-Dv--P-043b. NCBI lineage: Bacteria > Pseudomonadati > Pseudomonadota > Gammaproteobacteria > Lysobacterales > Rhodanobacteraceae > Luteibacter > Luteibacter sp. ME-Dv--P-043b. The sequence goes on along the minus strand of NZ_JARVRT010000018.1, from coordinate 320,099 downwards.
GAAGCTAAGCACACTGATATTTTCGAATCAGCGCCAGGATATTACGCACGAGGCCCAGCGTTTTGAAGTTGCGGTCGCTCCGAAAACAAGTCTTGTTGTCAGGCGGTATGGCTTAGATAGTCCATCGTGCGTCTTTTTCTTTCCAGGCCAGCACGGCGGCGTCGCCACTTATGAAAAGACTCTTTTCCCGTCATTGTTGACTATGGGGGTAAGGCTGTATGTCATTTCATACCCAGGCCAAGACGGCGCGCAAGGACGTAGCGATCTAGCTACGCTGGCTCATCAAGTCGATTCTACCGTGCAGTGGGTGGCGCAGAAGTCAGGCTGTAGGAAGCGCGACAGCCTGTTCCTTGGTCGTTCGTTTGGAGCTACTATCGCGCTTTTGGAGGCCGAAAAGTTCAAACCGCGAGGAGTGATCGTCGACGGATTGGGCGCGAACCTTGCCGTTGTAATACGCGCCCACTTAGCGCGTAATCTACTTCTTTCACCGTGGCGACTCCTGCCTATAGAACGGATACTAGGTGTGAACGCGTATCCTGTTGGACCAATGTTTGACCGGCTCAGCGCCACCGCCATTACTGTATTTCAAGGTACTGACGATGACGTGACTCCGTTTGACGCAGCCTTACAGGTTGCGAATAGACGTTCGAACGTCACTTTCCATGCTGTACCAGGTGGGCGTCATGACGACACCTATCTGTTGGCTAAGCCACAATACCTAGACGCGATCAGAGCAGCATTGGCGTTGGGTCACCTAGATGGTTAGCGCTGATACGGAAAATGAAACAACACGCAAGGACCGCAACGACGCAGCAGGCGCATTTAGAGCCTAATGCGCTTCGCCAGTGCATCAGTCCTTGCGCGCTCCGCTCGTGCCCAATCGGATCGCATCTTGGCCACGATCTCGGGCAGGTGTTTCGAAGCGATCTCGAAGACGGCGATGGCGGGCAGGCGAAGCGTTGCTGAAGACTGTGTCCGAGAGGATCGAATCGGCCCACGAAACGCACACCTATCTTAATGATACGACGCATTGGCTCTTCGGGCTTCCGGTGTCGACCGTCAGCGCCGACAACCAGGAAATCACGCAGCGCAACGCGTATGACGCCACCGCCTCGGTGCTGTCCGCGCACTATACGTTTGAGCACTTGTTGACGTCCTATCAGTTCGACGCGCAGGGCCGCCTTGCGTCGTTCACCGATGGCAACAAGCACACCACGACGCTGGGCAATTACAAACGCGATGTCCCGCAATCGTGACCTCCCCGGACCATACCACCGAGCAGTTCGCCGTGGACGACTTCGGTGACATCACCAGCGTGACCGATCCGGTCGGCGCCACTATCCAGTACCACTACGACGCCCTAGGTCGCATGGGGGAAGTCGATTACCCCACCGGCGACTCGGTCGCCTGGTCTGCTAAGCGTTATACCTACGGCTTCTCGTCGAGCGCCGAGCGGGGCATGTCGGCAGGTCGTTGGGCCCGCTCGGTCAGGGAAGGTCCCAAAACGACGGCGACGTACTTCGACGCGTTGTGGCGGCCGGTGCTCGTCACCACGACGGACACCGCAACCGGTGCGGCGATCTCCACGGCGACGGCCTACGACTGGGCGGGCCGCAAAGGATTTGCCTCCTACCCCGTGGACGGCGCACCGGACCTGTCGGGCATCACCGCAGGGGTGAGCACGACCTACGATGTGCTTGGGCGCACCACGCTCCAGACCGCGACCTCGGAACTGGGCAACTTGAATACGGCTACGGCGTATGGGGTCGGAGCGACCGTTCAGGTCACCGATCCGCGCGGCAAGGTCACGAGCACGGCTTACCAGGTCTTTGACCAGCCCGATACGAGCCGCCCGGTCTCGGTGACGGCCGGAGGCATCGTGCAAACCATTGCCCGCGATATCTACGGCAACGTCCAGTCGCTCGCTCAGGGCACTTCGTCCGGCGCACTGCTAACGCGCACCTGGATTTACGACAGCGTCCATCGCCTGTGCCGCATCCATGACCCGGAATCGGGCGATCGGGTGATGGCATACGACGGGGCCGACAACGTCGCCTGGACCGCCGCCGGGCTGGCCTTGACCGGGACCGATTGCGGCTACGAACAGGTGGCCGCCGCCGCCCAGACCACGCGGGCCTACGATGCCCTCAACCGGGTGACCTCCATCGTGTATCCGTCGGGGACCGACCCGGCGACCTTCACCTACGACCACGCGGGACGCCAGTCGACGGCGACCTCCGGACTGGTCTCATGGACCTTTGGCTACAACCTGCGCGGCTTGCTCACCGCCGAGCACCTGTCGGTCGACGGCTTCAATTTCCCCTTGGACTACGCTTATACCGCCGAGGGCGTGGTGGCCTCGGTCAGCTACCCCGATGGCAAGACGGTCGCGGCCGCCCCCGATGGCTTCGGACGGCCCACCACCGCGGGGACCTACGCGTCAGGCACCCAGTATTTTCCCGACGGCAAGCTCAAGGCGTTCAACCTCGGCAATCAGGCTACCTATCTGGCCGGCGAGAACGGCCGGCAACTCTTGAATAGTCAGACCTACGGCACGGCAGCCGGCATGGCGGTCAGCCAGGACCTGGCTTACGACGCCAACGGCAATGTCCTGAGTCGGACGGACCTGACGACAGGCCAGCAGCGCACCGCGAGCTTTGTCTACGACGATTTGAACCGGCTGAGCAGTGCGACATCGAATGGCCTATGGGGCACCGAAAGCTACGGCTACGACGCGCTCAACAACCTGGTCAGCCTGACCAACGGTGACGGTGAGGCCAACTACAGCTACGACGCCAACAATCGGCTCACGGCCATCCAGCGCGGCGGAGCGGCCATCCACACCTTCGCCTACGATGCGCGAGGCAACACGGCGCAGCGCGATGGCGCCACGCTCGCCTTCGACCAGGCGGACCGGCTGCTGAGCATCCAGGGGCAGGATGGCTATCTTTACGACGCGGCGGGCCGCCGTGTGCGCAGCCAGAACGGGCAGGGCGGCGCCAGCAAGTATTGGGCGTACAACGGCGCCGGCAAGCTGATGTTTGCCTACGATGCGGCCACGACCCTGGGAACGGACTACCTCTATCTCGGGCCACAATTGGTCGCCTCGACGCAAGCGAGCCTGTCGAAGGTGGTCGGCAATGTGGATGGCGTATCCAATGCCACCTCGGTGACTGCGGATTTGCGCGGTTGGTCGTGCTCCACGGGTCTGGCCCAGTCGATCCAGGTGGAGGCCTTCGTCAACGGTGGCCCGGGCACGGGCACCTCGATGGGCACGTTCACCGCCAATGTGGCCAGTGAAGCGGCCGTGGCGCAGGCCTGCCAGGTTGGCAGCGGGTCGTACCGGTTCGACATTCCATTGTCGGACGACTTCCGCGTGGCTCATGCCGGGCAATCGCTGTATGTCGTGGGCAAGTCGCCCAACGGCGGCGCCGATGTGGTCCTGTCCGGCTCCGGTGGCGCCAACGCGGTGGTGCCGGCGTCCATCTCCGCCCCGCCTGCCCCGGCCAGCGTGTCGGCCAGCGCCGCGGCGGATCTGTCGTCCATCCAGGTCACCTGGGCAGCGGCGACCAATGCCAGCAGCTACAACGTCCAAGAGCAGGTCAACGGCGGCGCTTGGCAGGCGGTGTCGGGCGTGCCCGGCACCAGCGTGACCATCAGCCAGCCGGCCGATGGCACCTACGGCTTCCAGGTGCAGTCGTGCAACGCCAACGGCTGCAGCACCTGGACCGCGGGCAACGCGGTGACCATCAGCCATGTGCCCGCTGCGCCGGCGGCCATCTCCGTGCCTCCGACCAGCACCGGCTCCATCGCGGTCAGTTGGAACGGCGCGACCTACGCCACCAGCTACGAGCTGCAAGAGAGCATCAATGGCGGTGGCTGGTCCTCGGTCTATAGCGGGGCGGACACCTCGACCACGATTGGTGTGGGCGCCAGCAGCAGCGTGAGCTTTCAGGTGCGGGCCTGCAACGCCAACGGGTGCAGCGGCTTTACGGTCAGTGGGGCCGTGCAGGTAACGGTGCCCCCAAGCGCCGCACCCAGCCTCAGCGGCGGCGGCACCAGTTCCAATGGTGCCTATTCGCTGAGCTGGACCGCCGTCGACGGCGCCACCAGCTACACCATCACGGAAAACGCGGACAACCAAGGCACCAATGTTGTCCAGTCCAACGGCTCCACCTCCTGGTCCACCAGTGGGCGAGGCAACGGCAGCTATGTCTACCAGGTGCAGGCTTGCAACGCGGCCGGGTGCGGTCCGTTCAGCAGCGCAGTGACGGTCGTGGTCTCGCTCATCCCGGCGGCGCCTTCGCCCCTCATCAACGAGACCAGCAACGGGAAAGTGGTCCGTTACACGGTGTCGTGGCCAGCGGTGGGTGGGGCGACCCGCTATGAGGCCATCCGAAGCGACACGCAGGCGCAGGTCTATTCGGGGACGGCGTTGAGCTTCCTGCTGGGCACGTCCTCCGAATCCTCGTCGTTGAAATACACCGCGCTGGTGCGGGCGTGCAATGACACCGGCTGCTCCGCTTACGCGCAGGCTGACTGATGAAGACGAACATGACGCACACGATGGATGTCGGTAATGCCTCGGCCATGCCGACCAGCAGCAAGCGCCTGGCGAGAGTGGGGGCTGCCCGGACTGGTCGCACGAACTGGCGCGTGCGGCTGGCTGCGGTGTGGTTGGTCTGTACGGCCTTATTGGTCTTTGCGGGACTTGGCCACGCGGCCGAGACGGTGACTTACTACTACACCGACCAGCAAGGCACAGTACTGGCGACGGCCGATGCCGCCGGCAATGTCCTGAGCAACACCGATTACCGGCCTTACGGGGCGATTGCCCGCGGCACGCCTGCAGAAGCGCCGGGGTATGCGGGGCATGTGGAAGACACGGACAGCGGTCTGGTCTACATGCAGGCGCGCTATTACGACCCAAGCGTGGGTCGGTTTATGTCGGTGGACCCGGTCAGTACGACGGCAGGAAATGCCCTGCGGTTTGGGCGATTCACGTACGCCGTGAACAATCCGGTTCGTCTGGTCGACCCGAATGGCCAACAAGAGGTCGATGCGGATGAGCTGGATCTCGAGACCCGGGCGGCCATGGCGAAGCTCAATCCGCCGATTGGGCCAAATATGGCGGCACCGAGCTTCACGCCTCCTCCGACCCTTGCCCCTGGTTTGGTGCCAGAAACATTTCCGGAGCACCAAGTTGCCCAAGACCTAGGGTTGGAGCAGCGCAGCGAGGTCGGCGAAAACTTACCGACGGCAGAACCGAAAGCCGAGAAAACGTACCAGGTCTATATCAAGATAAATCCCACGACGCGTGAGGTGTACACGGGCCGCACCAGTGGCACGAGGTCCCCGGACGAAAACGTGGCGCGGCGTGATGCCAACCACCATATGAATGAGAAGGGATTCGGTCCCGCGATCCTGATGTATTCTTCGTCGAACCCCGACGCGATACGAGGTCAGGAACAGATCATGATTGAGAATTACGGCGGGTCCCAGCGGTCCGGAGGAACTTCGGGCAACGCCATCAACGGCATCAGTTCCACGAACTCCAGCCTCAATGATTACATTGAGGCAGCTCGGCTGGAGTTTCGTGAATGACTGAGTCGAAGAAGCGACGTGGGCGACGCCGGGTAGGTGACGTGGTTTCTATAGCGCTTGACGATGCGGGCACGATGGCTTACGCGGTGGTACTTGAGCAAGCCAAATTCGCCGTCTTCGATGGCCGAAGCACGTCCGATATCGACACTGTCCTTCAACAAGCGCCCATGTTCTACGTTTCAGTCATGGATAGTGCGGTGACTACGGGCCGATGGCCCATGGTCGCGTCCCGACTTGAGCGCGTTGCACAGCTGAATGCGCCGCCAACATTCATGCAAGATCCAATTCATCGTGAGAAGTTTCAAATTTACGATAAGGGGGTCATGCGGCCGTCCACTCGCGAGGAATGCGCAGCATTGGAGCGCACAGCGGTGTGGGACGCTGAGCATGTCGAAGATCGGATTCGAGATGATTACGCCGGTCGTGAAAACAAATGGCTTTGCTCTATGCAGATCGACGCCATCTGAGCCTTAAATTGTTCGCTATAGGTGTGCGATGAACATCGTGAAAGAGTTAGCATCGATCGCCCATGCAGATATTGACCTGCTCCGGCTTCGCGATCAGCAGGGTGATGTGTTTGCTCGCCATCGCCCGGTTGATTTTGTTTTCGTCTCGATGGAAGAGAGTCAAGCCTCGGCTATGGCTGGATTCCTCAGTGACTACCAGTACGCCACGACCACGCTGACCTCTGCCGAGGGCGAGTATCGCGTTGTCGCGACGATCTCGATGGCAGTGGAACAACACGAAATTCTCTCTGTGTCCGGATTTATGCAGTGCATCGCCGTGCTCTTCAAGGTGAGCTACGACGGCTGGGGCGCTCCGATCGTCAGCGAGGCATGATCGTGCTTAATCGGGGCTAGCAAAGCCCTCCACGGCGTTGCTGACCGAAGTGGCCCGGATTACGATGCCGCATGGACACCCGTGAAGACGCCATCGAGGCATTGGCCGCACTGAGCCGGCAGGCTGCGCTGATGAGCCATGCAGCCCTTGCAACGGACTTTGACGAAGCACGCGTGCGGCTGACGCAGATTGCCGCAGGCGCTGCTGATCAAGGCCAAGCCACGATCGTCCTGACGGCTCAGAGCTTGGCACGGGTGCTGGGTGGGCAAGGCAGTATTCCTAGGCCAGGGTATGGCGCTGGCATCCTTGAGCTGGCTGAAGCCCTAGATGCCGCACAGGCGGACCTGCTCTTGCGCTTAGCCTCGCGCCTTTCGTCGACTCACTGCCGGCGCTCCAGTCCCACGCTGCCCAGCCGAATTAGCATATCGGCTGGCCTGCAAATCGCTGTTACAGGGATAGGCCCGCCAAGCCTTCGGCTTTCGCATTGGCCAGCACCTCGGTCACCGTCAGCTGCGGTCAGCGCTTGGTCGAATTCGGGGGGCAAATGTGCGACGGCATCGAGAAACGCGCCCATTTCGTGGGCATCAACTTCCGCGAGCGGCTTGTCCCCGATCACGCCCACCAGCACCTTCAGGGTATGACCGGTGTTGAGCACGTTGTTCGCCGCGCGCTTCTTCTGCCCGAATTGCTTCAAAAACAACCGAATGGCCGTGCTCAACAGCAGGGTCGGCTTCTCAGGCGTCATGGGTAGGGCAGGGGCGATTAGCACGTAAGGTGCGGGCGGCGCCAAGCGCTGCATGGCCTTCGATGCCTCCATCGCCCGGGCGTGTTCCTCCGCGCTTTCGACTGAAATGGACGGGCCTCCCCCCCAGGCATATGCGCCACGGTGTAGTGCCGCAGGCTGCCGGTGTCGTGCTCCCCCAGGACATCCTTGGTCAATATCTTAGTAACCATCGGCCGCCTCTTCGCCGCAGCAAACGCTTGGCCCACACGAACACCGAAACCCTCGTCGCCCCATCGGCCCGAACATGCCGTTTTGACGGGTCTACTTAGGGAACTGCGTGTGGCGGCGACTGAGGCGCAAGCCGCGGAGGCCCTCGGGCTCATCCAGACGAGCGTCAGCGACCTAGAGACGGGCGACCGAGGATTAGAGCTGCTGGTGGTCCGAGACCTTGTTCGGATTTACGGCGCTGACTGGCGTGCCTTCTTGGATGAACTGGAGCGACGAATAGGAGAGGGGACTAGTCCGGCCTCGGCCCTTCTCGTGCGATAGGTGTCCGGCGCAGGAATTCAAGGAAGGACGCCATACAAATATTTCTTCCGTGCTGTTATTGACGATTTCCTCGGTCGAGTAGGGCGACAATTAATATTGCCTAGACACTGTGTTACGGTAGGAAAAAAGCGTCTCGCAGTTGGGTCGTTACCGTGGCAACCTTGCCAAATGCGATGAATTTTTGCGCTTCTCAAAATCCAATCTCGGAGTTGTAGTGAAACCATCGCAGGTATCTCATAGATTACTGATTAGTTCCGCCCTCTTGCTGGGCACATTTTTCAACTCAACGGGGCGTGCGGAAACCCCAATTACTCCCACCGAAATCGACCTTACTCCCGTTGTCTCGAAAGAAATATCAGAAATGCGCATCACCGTGCATTTGTCGAAAGACGTCGTTAGAGCCAATCAAAGGTTGGCCTTGATCTTCGACACACTTGGTCCCTCCTACGAACGCACGACTGATGAAGTGCGGGATCTAGAAGTGACTGATGAACTGGGCGCGGTGCCGATGGATGCGCCAACGCTGGACGGCACAAACAAAGTGTGGAAAACAGCACGTAATGTCAAAGGGAGTGTGACTTACCGTTACAGGGTTCCGGCAGCATCTACGGCTATCACGCACCTCGGCCCGATGACATACCTTCAATCCACGGGCGGAGGGTTGTCCGGCCTATTTTCCAGTTTTCTGTTGGCTCCAGCGTCGCCGGTGGTGCAGGACATCACGGTCCGGTGGCACATGTCCGATGGCGACCAAGCGGTTACGAATTTTAGCGCGCGCGACTTTGAAAAAAAAATGTCATTTGATGATTTGTCGCATACGCTTTTCGTCGCCGGCCCTTTAATTCATGATCCTGCGAAGCTCGCAGGGTCAGGTCTCGTAATTGCGGGGCTCGCAGTTGGTGAAGCCGACATGCGTCAAGCCCGTCCTTGGTTAGAAGCGGCTTTCACAGCAATGAAGACATCGTTTGATGTGGCAGTGAAAGACGGATACCGCATCATGGTGTTTTCTAACGATCGGCAAGTCTCGCACAGTGGCGTTTCATATCAAGGCGGATTTCTATTCTTTGTTCCGGCAGGAGCTAAGCTCAGTGACAAGGCAAATCGCCGGATCATAGCTCATGAGATTGTACATTCAATGGTGACTTCTTACGGAGAGGACTCCGAGGATTGGTATAACGAGGGCATCGCTGACTATGCGGCGATAATTGTCCCAAAACAGGCGGGCTTGTATACGCCTCGAGAATATCTCGACCTTATAAATGACGAGTCAGGATTTTATTATCTTAACAAAATGCGTCAGACGCCGACATCAAAATTCCCGGAGGTCAAATGGGCGCACGCCGGCGCCTGGACCCTAGGATATTCGCGGGGGGCGTTGTATTTTGCCAATCTTGATGCCGAACTACGAAACCGCAAAATTGGGGTGACGGTTTTCGATCTTGTGCAAAAGATGAACGACGCATCTCATCGCGGGGCGGTGACAAATGATACGTGGAAGGCGCTCTTAGTTCAGTATGCGGGAAGCTGGGCCGTTGACGATTGGCAATCCATGCTGGCGGGCGAACTCATTCGACCTGCGACCAATTCATACGGTGAGTGCTACATCGCGCGTCCGGTAGTGGTTGGTCACTATCACCTTGGCTTTGCGCATATAGTATTCAGTAAAGGCGCCATCATTAAAAATGTCGAAACTGACTCAAATGCGTTCAAGGCGGGCTTGCGAGACGGTGACGTGCTCCAAGAGTCATTCAATGAGATCGAAGCTGCAAAGAGCCTAGCTCATCCGGTGACCCTTCAAGTGCTCAGGGGGCAAAAAAGGTTGGTCATTAGCTTCTCCCCGCATGAGGGAAGCGAAATTGGCTATCAATGGTTCCCGAAATCTGGAGATGTCGATCGTGCATGTCTTTAACGATGCCCACGAGTGGAGCTTAGCCGCTCATCATTAATTCGGCACAAGTCACAGCCACCCTCAGCGCGCCCGCGGCAAACGGGCGTTATGGCGCACAGCTGATCGTAGCTACGCTTTGCATCGACGCTTAGGGACGTTGAATGACGACATCTACCCGACGTGTGGTAGTCGGATGCGCGTGATCGTGGGTTATTCGGCAAGCCAGCAGATGACAAAAAGTTTGGTGATGTTATCCGCGCAAATCAATAAACCGCCGTTGCTATATGAGGCCAATTGCCGGCTCAGGCAATGACGCCACTCGGCCCGAGGGAAGCTCGACCACCCATTCAATCGCATAAGCTAACGTTGCCACTGCCTCAGACACCGCTCGTTCGCTGAGCAAATGTTCGCGAAACCTGCCCATTAGACTGTGTGCGTACTCCGCAATTGTGCAGAGGCCGCCCGCTGATGCGGAGGTTGCCAAGACCGAACACGCGCGTTCGGCCCTTTCCATATCGCCGTCCTCGATCGCTTCGAACATTTTGTAGACCTGGGTGTGAATTCGCTCGACATACGTCGACATACCGCCTCCCGCCGCTGTGGGCATAAATAGTCGAACTACGAGGCACTCGCCTCACTGATACTCATCAGCGAAGCGATCAGTGTGGGTGACTGTGTAACGTTGACTGCCGGATCATTCTAGGACGTGAACGGGCTTTAGAGCACCGTTTTTGGCGGGCTCGCATTGCCGACGATGAGCCTTGATTCAGCCACTGTGTGCGCAAGTCTGCTCTCACCACCACAGCTTGACAGAAGGTTTGTGGGCGAGTCCGGCCGTCATCCCGACGTTCCCCTAGATTTGAGTAGCGCCCCGGTTTCGAGTTCAATCCCCCACAAGAAGGAGATTGGACGTGAAGAAGCGTTTTTCCGAAGAGCAGATCTGAGCTTGCCCCGGTTTAATGGACACTCAAGTTATGGGGTAGCAGCTTCGGTCGCCGCAGGCGATCGATAGCCGTTGGTCGAGTGTAAGCGCTGCCGGTTATAAAACACTTCGATGTATTCAAAAACCACGTGGCGTGCCTCCTCGATCGAGGCGTAGCGGCGTGGGACAGCGATCTCGCACTTCAACGTGCTGAAAGCTCTCAGCCACCGCGTTGTCCCAACACTCGGCACGCCGGCTCATGCTCACCCGCATACCCAGTCGAGCGAGTTCAGCCTGGTAGGCCGCGCTCGTGTATTGACTGCCCTGGTCGGAGTGATGGAGCACTCCCTGCGCCGAACCGCGCTGGCCTACGGCCATGCGCAAGGCCTGCAAAGGCAAGTTGGTATGCATAGTCTCAGCCGTTGCGTGGCCAATCATTCGCCGGGCGTACAGATCGATCACGACGGCCAGATACATGGGCCCCTGTTGCGTGGCGAGCTGGGTCATGTCCGTTACCCAGACCTGATCAGGGGCGGCCGTGGTGAAGCATCGATCAACATGGTTGTCGGCCACCGCGGACACGGTGGCGGCCCGTCGTGATGCCTTGCTTGTACGCCAGCTGCGCCCGACGAGACCGCCCTGGCGCATCAGGCGGGCGGTCGCACGGCGCCCCAGGTGCTGGCGGTCACGTAGCACGCGGGGGCTCGGATGCTTTGGCGATGCCGCCAGGCATAGAAGCTGTTGCGAGCCACCTCAAGCAGTCGGCAAAGGATCACGATGGAGTACGACGCGCTCTCCGCTTCGATAAACCGGCATCTCAGCTCGATTCCTTGGCGAAGAACGCCGTCGCTTTTTTTAGGATTTCACGCTCCATCCGCAGGATCTCGTTCTCGCGCCGAAGCTGCTGTATCTCGGCCTGCTCGGCCGTCAGCGGAATGGCGGGGGCTGATCGCGAAGGCGCTCCAGAACTGGCTTGAGCCTTCTCGATCCAGCGCCTGAAGACGCTCTCGACCAGATCCAGGTCACGGCACACCCGTGACACCGGCTGACCTCGCTCACGGACTAGGGCAACCGCGCCGGCCTTGAAATCGGGTGTGAACTGACGACGAATTCGTTTTGACATGGGACACCTCTGGACGAACCTTACGGCTCACGATGGGTGTCCATCAAATCCGGGCAAGCTCAATCATTGGCTTCCTGCGCGAGGTCGAGGCAGGCATGCCGGTCAAGGACCTGTGCCGCAAGCACGGCTTCAGCGAGGCCTCGTACTACCTTTGGCGAAGCAAGTTCGGCGGCATGAGCGTACCCGAGGCACTTCAGGACGCGCCCTTCGGCGGTGTGGTCGAAGACGAAATCGATGGACCAGACCTCATTCGCGGCAGCGGGCCGGAGCAGTGGCTGCCTGTCGGTCGGAGGCACCTTTTTCCGTTTCCGTCGGCGCACCTGCAGGTTCGCCTCCTAGTACAGGCGCTCGACTCGTTTGTAATTGACCATCTGACCGGCCTGGCGGAGCTTCAGGTAGATCATGCCGACGCCGTAGCGTTTATGGCGATTGGCCAGCGCGCAGATCATCTCGCGCAGATCGACGTTGGGGTCGGCCGCGGTTCGTATCGGTAAGCGCTTGCGCTCATGCCGGCGATCGCCGGCGACCTTGGGTTATGGTTGGCACTAACTAGTGGGGAGTCGACACTCCGCGACGAAGTGGAGGAGGCGGTCTTGCCGGCATTCGATGTCGCTTTCGATTGTGTTCGCCGCTACTACGAGGCATTGCCCTGGTGAGGCGCGCGTCGGCCCTGGCGCGCGCGTGAAGCACCGGCAGGCTGTGCCGGGCGTACAGCGGTGTCGGCCTCACCGGCGTGCGCGGACGGGCCCACGCTCAACGGGCGGGAACCACCACCACCGCCACCGTCCAGTCCGCATCATGGCGCGTAAGGTCCGTCACCAGGTCCTGCGGGTTGCGCAGATGCATGTCTGGGTCGTAGATGAAGTACATCAGGTGCGTGCAGTCGGGGTGGGCCTGATAGCGGGTGGCATCGACCAGCAACTCTGCTCCCAGATCGCGTGCTTTGGCGGGATCGCGGACGAACTTCACCTCGATGCCAGTGCGCAGTACCGGCAACAGAAAATCGATCCGCGAGCCGCGGCCGGCGTGGCTGGGGAGCGGCTCTTCGACGCGCACGTTGTCGAAATGCACGACCAGAAGGGCGCTCAACAAGTCCTGGACATCGTACTCATCGTTGACCAGCACGCCGGACCGGTCCCGGCCACGCCGGTTCAAGCGCAGGCAGAAGGTATGAAAGCCCAGGAGTACCCGCGTCAGCAGCTCACGGTCACTCGGGGCGGGAGGCCCAGAGACGCGTGCGCCGTCCCGTAAGGCCGCGTAGTGATCGGCGATGATCTGCGCTTCGAAGGCAACGCGATCGCGCGCCGGGCGGCTACGAAATAGCACATGCAGCGTCGCGCCGAACAGGCTTTCCAGAAGAAGCACCACCATCAGCGCCGACCAGTCCAGGCGCACTTGGTAGCTTGACATGTATTTGTAGGCCGGCCGGTCCCCGGCCAGCCGCTTTGCTGGCTTCACCGGGGGCACCTCGATCAGCTCCAGGCGGGCAAGTACCGTCAGTCCCCATTGCGATCTGTCATCGACATAGTACGTGCTCGCTGACGGCGACGGCGCACGAGACGCGCTATAGGCGCTCAGCTCGTTGAAGAGCGGCTGGGTAAAAAGGCGGTAGCTATCCGACGCGATGACGATGCGCACTGCGGGATTGTCGACATCAGCGGGCACGAAAAGCGGCGCGATCTGCCCGACGTAAAGGGCGGCGGTAGCCAGCATCGCAAGCACCAGAGCCGCCGCCGAGACGGCGCGCCATTGATGCAGGTCCAGAAGGCTGTTGACCATGCCGAGGGTGCCGGAGCGGCGGGCACCGGTCGGGGCCGAGGCGTGCCGCGTCATGGGTAAGCCGCCATCACGGCCGCGGCCTCGGTGAGCGGCCACCACCGTTGGGGGCCGCTCCATCGGTCGGCATGGCGTCCGGTGGTTCGAACAGGACAAAGGCCTCGGCTTGGGCACCCAGTAAGCGTTGCAGCGTGGCTCGGTCAGCGGGCGGCAGGTGGGGCAGCGTGGTCACGATTGCGATGAGTCGATCGGCGTCCTCGACCTTCAAGGCTAGGACCGTGGCATGGTGAACCGAGTAGACCAGCACCATGGCGGCGTTGGTCAGTGCGCGGGGGCGCGTGCCGCGGGCCGCCCCGAGGAGCCAGCCAAGCGTTGCGCTTCCGTCGGTGTCGACGTTCGTGACGTTCTGCAACCACGCAAGTAGCGACGGGTGTGTGGTGGCCGGATGTTCGTCAGGCAGAGTGGACGGGGTGGCCCTGGCGATGGCAGCAAGGGTCAGGCGTGGCCACTGCGGCGGCTGGGGATGCGCGTAGTAGGCTAGGGTGTTCCGGGTATTGAACGCGTACGCCAGCGGTACGCGCATCGCTTCCAGTTGGCAGCACATGGTGTGCTGCGCGGGGCGAAATCGGACCAGTTCGTTCGTAGCCACATCCAGGGCCTTGACCTCGAGCATCACCACGCGCGCGCGATCGAGTACGGCAATGAGGTCGGCGCCGAAGCGGCGTGCTTGATCGCCCTGCTGGTTCGCGTACGGCTCAAAGATCTGCGCGCTCATCCCTTGTTCGTGCGCGTACACCTGTAACGCCGCCACGATGGCGCCTTGCACTTCATTTTCGCCCAACACATCTCCTTGCCCCCGCATCGCCGAACACCCTTCGTCGTCATGGACTATGCGTATCGGCGCGCGGGCGCCGTCCTGAAGTCACGGTACGCGGTCCGCCGGTGACGGCTCACCCCTCGGTGGCGGCGCGCATGGCTACCCTTAGTCCCCAGCGGGCCGGCCCCGACCACCGCGACGACGCATCGCTTCGACCCGAGCGAACCGATCCTCGCCGGCGTCCTGGGCAAGGACGCGCTCGGCGTAACGCAGGAGCATGCGTTTGCTGTTCCATCGACCGGCCAGTTGGACTTGGGCCGTCGTCGATCCGGCACGTACCATGTCCTGGGCCGCACCCACCCGGGCGGAGTGTCCGGACAACCAGTAAAGATCGAGGTCCAGACCGGCGCGGGTGACGGCGCGCCGGAAGATCGTGCTTACCTCGCGCGTACCGAGGGGTCGCGATTCGCGCTGGAGGGCATCGTCGCGCCGCCAGCGTAACAACCTGTTTTAAATGGATTTGTGCTTTAGAGCCTGCGTCTAGACGGTAGAACACGCCGGCAACATTTATGGGCTAATGTTCTGGACTGCGAAATCGATTGGGCCGCCCTGCACAGTCGTGCGTGCAAACTGGGCCAGCATTCGGCTCTAGCCAACGAATTCGGGCCGGGCGCGCCGCTCGAGCGTGAGTGGTCGATAGCGGAAAGGCACCTATGCGCTGATTGCGCCGCGCAAGTGCGGTCCCAGGCTCCCGCCAGCGCAATAGCACTTCGCTCTATGTGAAGCCGTTGGCTGGGCCGTCGCCGTCCTGGCGGCCCCACCACGTCCTGCTTGACGAACCCGTCTTGTATCAGCGGTCGTCTTTGTACCTTCCCCAAGGTAGCGGCTTGGCGTTAGGTGTCCATGCCGCCTGCCCGTTGGATCCCGCGGTAGGTCTTCCAGCCACGGACTGTCTGATCTGATCCAACGTGGCACCGTGCGCCATGAGATGTTGTGCTGCGCCGGCGCGCAGTGACTCGGAAGTGAACGTGTGTGCCCTTTTTAGCCCTGCGTCCACGGCGAGTCGGCGAATTATTCGACCGACTTCTTGGGCGCCCATGCCCCCGTTTAACGGGCTGGCATTGGTTCGCTTGCGACCACCAATAGCGGGAAAGAGATAGCCGGCATCAATGGAGGCCTCGGTGCACCACGCCTCGATGTGTGCCATGGTCGCCGGGGATAAGGGACGAAAGTCGAATCGTTCCTCCATCCTTGTCGCCCCTACGGCGGGCACACGAAGGTAGCCGCCCGTACTTTTCTTTCATCTGGACGACACGGATGTTATCTGCGGCGCATTGGTCCGTCGATGTTTGAGCCGCCAGGACGCGCAAATCCCGCTGCTCGATCAGCGCCTAGAGCCCAGTCATGCCTGCTTTGACTTCCAGCAGATGGTCCCGCACCGCCTGGCCGGCTGCAGGGGCATCGCGTTCCAGGAGCGCTTTCACGATCGCACGATGCTGCGCCATGTATCGCGCCTTGCGATCCGGAGTGAGGCTGCGCTGCTTCAAGGCCTCCCATTCGGGCTGCTTGCGCACCCCGTTGATTGCCTCGTAGAGATCGATCAAGAGGTGATTGTGCGACGACGCGAGGATGGCGTGGTGAAGCATCCCGTCCCAATGCTCGAAGTCGAGCACAGTTTTTGCGCGCTCGCTTTGTTCAAGGCAATGCACGATCTGCTGTAGATCCCGGCCGGTGGCTCGCGTGGCCGCGCGCTCGACGAAGGGTGGTTCGAGCACGAGGCGCAACTCCATCACATCGGCTGGGCTTGCCCCATGGATTCGCGCCAGCAGGCTCTCCGCAGCGGACTCGTCGGCCGGCTGGGAGGGCAACCGGGCGATGAAGGTGCCGCGTCCCACGTGCTTGACGATGACCCCATCTTCTTCCAACTGGATCAGGGCTTTCCTGAGCGTATTGCGGGCCATGCCAAACATGCCTACCAGCTCACGCTCAGGCGGGAGCCGATGCCCCACGGGCCAACTGCCGTCGTCCATCCGCTTACGGATGTGCTGCAGCAGCGCTGCGCTCGCGTGCTGGGCACGAATACGCCTGTTTGGATTTAACCCGTCGCCCATTGCGCCTCCTTTGTGAGCCAATTCTAATCCATTCAGGCGTCGTTTGACAACGGCGCGGCCGCGCGCTTGTGCATCGCAGAATGACACCGTTAGCGAATTCACTATATTGGTTCACGTATTGATGCTATTGGATCATAAGTGGATCACCATTGGCGGCGACCAAACGGGCGCGGCACGGGATCGGCTTGACCTTTTTCGGGCGGCGACGCCTATCACGCGGGGTGGGTACATGCGCATGGGACGTTTGGCAACGCTCGCAGCGACAGCAGCTCTGGCCGGGCTGGGGGCATCGACGGCCGTGGCACAAAATTTTGCGTTGAATAATTTCAACCTGATGGTGACCAACGAGGCAAAGCCCGATCCAATCTTCGGCTACGGCACGCCGGACCGCGATCTACAGATGTTCCAATTCGAGCACTTCAGCACCCATGACTGGGGTGATGTGTATTTCGACGCAGAGCTGTATCACGGGCGCGACGTCGGAGCGCCGTTCGAGCTGGGCAACGACACGCAGAACTTGTTCGTGCTCAACCCGCGGTTGAGCATCGGCAGGCTGGCCGACACCCCCATCCATTGGGGGCCGTTGAGCGATCTTTCGGTCATCGCCCGCTGGGAATCGGGAAGTTACCCGTCGAACGACCGGTTCCATTCACAGAATTACGGCCTATCGGCCAACTTCGATGTCGGCGGGTTCGCATGGTTCGAGTCGGGGTTGCTGTATCGGCACACGAACTTTGATCGCCGCACCTGGCTTTGGCGCTCGGTGCTCCTGTCCAAGCCCATCGACATCGGAGGCCAGGCGTTTCACTTCAACCTCCTGTCGCTCGTCAACGGCAGTGACCACCAAGGCACCGAGGTGCTCGAGCGCGCGGATGTGCTGTGGGAAGCAGGGCATCATTCGGAAGTTCAGCTGGGTTTTCGCCTCGAGTACGCGCGTTACGACCACAATCCGGTAGCGAGCGGCGGGGAATACCATCGCTTCACGCCATTCCTGATGCTGAAGTTGACCCCCTGACTTCCAAGGCAGGGCGGGAAGAGCCCGCACTGCCTTGGATGGCGCTTTATCAGACCGGGCCGGGGTTTCGCTCAGCGAAGCCGGCTTGGTGCCAGTAGGGGTAGGCGGGCTGGCGCTTGCTCGCCTTGTCCAAGCGTGCCACCTGTTCGGGCGAGAGATTCCAGCCGACCGCACCGAGGTTGTCGAGAAGCTGGCTCTGGGTGCGCGCACCGATGACCACACTCGCCACCGTCGGCCTCTGCAGCAGCCAATTGAGGGCCACCTGGGGAACCGACTTGCCCACCTCAGCTGCCACACCGATCAGTGCGTCGACGACGTCATACAGGTATTCCTCAGTGACTTGCGGCCCCATGTCAGCGGTCGCGTGCAGCCGACTTCCTTCCGGTAGCGGCTGGCCGCGACGAATCTTGCCAGTCAACCGTCCCCAGCCCAGCGGACTCCAGACGATCGCGCCCACGCCTTGATCCAATCCCAACGGCATCAGCTCGCTCTCGTAGTCGCGGCCGACGAGCGAGTAATAGGCTTGATGGGCGACATAACGCGCATACCCATACCGTTCGGCGACCGCCAGGGACTTCATCAGGTGCCAGCCGGAGAAGTTCGAGCAACCGATGTATCGGATCTTTCCGACGCGCACCAGGGTGTCGAGCGTTGAAAGGGTCTCCTCCACGGGAGTCAGTGCGTCGAACCCATGCAGCTGGAACAGGTCGATGTAATCCGTTCCGAGGCGCTGAAGCGCTGCGTCCACGGCATTGACCAAGTGATACCGCGAGGAGCCCACGGCATTTGGCGCATCAGAAAAGCGGAATGTCGCCTTGGTGGAAATGATCAGGCTATCTCGGGGTCTGCCCTTTAGAGCGGCGCCCAAGATTTCCTCGGCGGCGCCGGAGGAGTAGACATCGGCGCTGTCGAACATGTTCACCCCGTGCTCGAGGCACACGTCGATCATCCTTCGGGCACCGTCGACGTCCGTGGAGCCCCACGCGCCGAAAAATTCCCCCTTTCCGCCAAAGGTGGCGGTGCCGAAACTGAGCGCCGGCACGGTGAAACCGGAATGACCGAGTCTGCGAAAGTCCATGGGTTATCTCCTACAGTTGGGAAAGGATGAAGTATCGGCAACGGCGGCACTGACGACTTGCGCAATGACCTCCGCTTTGCGCTCGCGCAGCGCTTGCGGTCTGTTTTCCGATTCGGAAGGCCACGTTGCGGTGAGCACTGCCGAATGGTGCCGTCCGTTCGTGGGCAGAGAACGTAGGTGGCAGCCAGCTCGCTCAATGCGTGCTGGGCGGTTCGTTCGACGCCCACCTGCCACGCACCTCGAGCGCACAGGCGGATAGTGCGCCCCGGTGTCTCCGGAGCCATCAACGCCGCGGCATTGTGCGCAATCGCTGAGGCCTGGGTGAGCAGCGCAATGCGTTCGCTCGAACGATGAGTCAAGACAGGAATTTCGTCCATAGCACGCACGTGGACGACGATCGTCGGACGACCCACCCGATTCACCGCGCGCTCGAAGACATCATCAATGGACCGCTCGTCGCCGGCTCGGAAGGAAAAGCTTGCAACGTGGCGTGTCACAGTGCGAAGAAGCGCCACGAGGGCAGCAGCCGCCATGTCCTTGGGGTGGATCAGCACGACAGTTTGAGCGCGCCTTGCGACCTGCATGGCGATTGTCGAGCCGGTCACACTTCCATCGACGAACACCATCGCGACATGCGCTTTTTCACGCGGCGGCGGGGCTTGGGTGACCTCGACGGCGCGCCGAAGCCAGGCGCCGAAGTCCCAGGGAAACACCCCAAAGGGGTCATCCCAGGGTGTATCAAGGGGTGGTTGTCTAAGCGGGGCAGTCATGTCGGATCAACCTGATCGAGGGTGCGCTAGAGACGTTCACTGAGCCAGATGGCCGCGCGGCACAGGCGGCTGATCCCGCCGTAGATCGCCGTGTAGCCCAACGCGCCGCGTGAGCCGGACGATATCGCCCAGTCGCGGTGCTCCAGTTCGTCGTTGGGAACGGTCGTTACGGCGGCCCTGAGCGATGCGTCGCTCGAAGGAATCCATGCCAGCTGACCCGCATAGCGGCGCTCGACGACATCCTCCACCGCCTCGGTGCATGCCATCGCCGCTGCGTTGCTCCACCGAGCGGTCAGCACGCCCAGCGCGTAGGCACCCACGTGCCAAACGGGCAACAGAACGGTGGGCCGTACGGCACGCTCCTGCAAGGCGCGCGTGAAGTAAGTCAGGTGCTCGACTTCCTGCGCACGCATGCGGCGCAGCTTGCCGTGCTGAGACTTCGTCCCAGCACGGCAAGCTGCCCTTCATAAATGCGGACGGCGCCATACTCGCCGGCGTGATTGACACGAATGGCCTGGTCGATGCGGCTCATGAGGCGTCTCCGCTCAGAGCCTCAGCGACACCTCGCGTTAATCCGAGCCGTACTGCGCAATAAACATGTCGACGGCCGCGGTCACCGCTGCATCGCGCTGCCGGACGGTGGGTGCATTCTCCACGCCGATCACACGAGCCCATAAGAGCGGCTCGTTGATCAGGCCGAGAAACTGGCGCGTCGCCAGGTTGCGATCGTCGATGTGCCGAAGTCCCTTGCCTTCCAGTTGCTTCAGGAAGTCGGCAACCGCCCGCAAGGTGGGCGATTTGCCGGCTGCAAAGAAACGCTTGGCCAGATCCGGAAAGCGCTGCCCTTCGCTGATGACCATGCGCATGAGCGACACCGTCTCCGCGGGCGTCCAGAAATCGGCGACGGCCTGACCCAGCACCATCAGTCCAGCACGTGCCCCGCGCGCCGCGGCCTCCCGCCCGGTGATCGCGGGTACTTCCATGCGTTCCCAGAGTGCTTCCACCGTGGCTTCGAATAGCGCCTCTTTGCTGTCGAAAATGTTGTAGATCGTGCGGCGCGCGGCCCCCGCACTGCTGGCGATCGTTTCCAGCTTCGTCCCTTCGTAGCCGTCGGCAAGAAAGGCCTGGGTTGCGGCGGCGATGATGGCTTGGCGCTTGGATTGCGCGGGTTTGACGGAACGCATGAGAGCTACGGTGCGATGGGAGGCTCATTACATCACACCTTCTTCACTGCCGCAGCTTCAGTTGTGACAGGGCGAGTTGATCCTCATCATCCATGCAGATGTCGTAGATGGAAAAATTGGCCAGCAAGCGGTCAGGTGAGGATGCCTTGGGAACGACCGCGACGCCCTGGCACACCACCAGATAATGCGACGCTATCTGTGCTGCACTGACGCCATGCTTGGCTGCGATCCGTTTTACGGCGGACTGGTTGTTCACTGCGCCTTTGGCTAGCGGCGAATAGGCAGTAATGGAGCAACCCAGGCCGCATGCCGTTGTGATCACATCGGGCAAAGAAGCGCCAACGTGGTATTCGATCTGGTTGTTCGCTATCGTTTGGGTAGTGAGGGAGGCCGCTTGCGAGAGCAGCTGGGAGCCGAAGTTGGACACCCCGATGTGCCGCGCCAGACCCTCCTCTTTGACCGCATCGAGCGCCTCTATGGTTTCCTTCAATTCCACGGAGGCATTCGGCCAATGCAAGAGCAAAAGGTCGATGTAGGGCGTCTTCAGGTCGCGCAGCGATTTTTCAACGGAAGGTCGCAGATCGCGCCGACGGAAATTCGAAGGCCAGACCTTCGTCGTGATGAACACCTCATCGCGAGGGACGCCGCTTGCCCGCACGGCAGAACCGACCTCGCGCTCGTTGCCGTATATCTGCGCGGTATCGATATGACGGTAGCCGATCGCCAGCGCTTCGGTGACCGAGCGGACGCAAGCGGTTCCGGAGAGCTGCCAGGTCCCAAGACCTATGGCGGGAAGGCCAGCGTGATCGGGTAGAGCAATCTCAAACACGGTCGTCGCCTCAAGTCGGGCGCCGCGGGTGCATTCGGTGTTGAATGCACACACGAGTGCAATGTAGGATGTTGGCATCCTACTCCCCATGCCAAAGGTCCACAAGCGATGGCCGATCCTCTGATCATCTTCGCGTTCCCGACCGTTGCGCTCGAATGGCGCGAGCGCTTCCTCGATGTGTTCGAAACCCTCACCGCCGCCACGCGCGAGGAGGAGGGTTGCCTGGGCTTCCAATTGCACACGCACACGACGGATCAATCGCGCTTTGCGGTCTATGAGGTCTTTGAGAACCAGGCAGCTTTCGATGCCCACGTCGCCGCGCCGCACACCAAGGCGTTCCTTGAGTTTGTGACCCAGAGCGGCACACGCCTCGAGCACGAGCCGTGGATCCCCGTTGATTTTGCATCCCGCTGAGGAGCTTCCGATGTCTATCCAAGATCGCATTGCCCTGGTGACGGGCAGTTCCCGAGGGCTCGGCCTTGAAATCGCACGCGGCCTGGCCCGGTCAGGCTGTGCCGTCGCCATCAACTACGTTCGAAGCAAGGATGAGGCGGAGCAGGCGGCGGAAGCCATTCGGAATGAGTTCGGCACCCGCGCGATTGTCGTCGGCGCCGACGTGTCGCTTGCCGATGAGGTCGAGCGACTGGTGGCGACCATCGAGCGGGAGTTGGGATCGGTCGATATTCTTGTCAACAATGCAGGCATCAACCCGCCGGCATCCCTGGATGCGGTGACCAGCGAGTTGTGGGCAAAGACCCTGGCCGCCAACCTCACCTCGGCGTTTCTCGTGACACAGCGCGTCCTTCCGGGGATGCGCGCAAAGCAGTTCGGCCGCATCGTGATGATGTCGTCGGTCGCCGCCCAGCTGGGCGGGGTCATCGGCCCGCATTATTCGGCGAGCAAGGCCGGCATGCTGGGCCTGATGCACAGCTATGCCAGCCAACTAGCGAGCGAAGGCATCACCGCCAACGCCATTGCGCCAGCCTTGATCGAAACCGACATGATCAAAGGCAACCCCAACATCCGGGCCGACCTGCTGCCGGTCAAGCGCTTTGGCAAGCCCTGGGAGGTGAGCGATGTAGCCGTCATGCTCGCCGCGAACGGCTTTCTCACCGGCCAGACCATCAACGTCAATGGCGGCTGGTACCAGTCATAAGGAGTACGTATATGCGACAGCAATGGCATGTCGATTTCTCAGAGGCCACGGCAATTCTTCAAGCGGCCGTAGCGCACGCCAACACGTTGGGCGTGCCGGTCAGCGTCGTTGTGCTCGATGGCGGTGGCCATCTGGTCGCCGCGTCGCGGCTGGACGAGGCCTCGTTTCAAGTATTCGAGGTCGCCTCGGCAAAAGCGCTGGGTTCAGTGATGATGCGTGCGCCGAGCAAGGCGTTGGAGGACGCAGCGCTGGCTCGCCCGACGCTGGCGACGTTCAACGACGGTCGGCTTTCCATCCAGGGCGCCGTGCCATTGATGGTGAAAGGCCAGTGCGTTGGCGCCGTCGGTGTATCGGGGGGCACGCCCGATCAGGATGAAGCCTGCGCCAAGGCGGGTGCCGCCGCACTGCCGGCTAGCTCCCCCTAGGCCTACCAGTATCCCACTCATGCTGGGTGGGATGCCCACGCTGGATCATCAACCGCCCCGAGGACGCCCGCAATGGCGTCCTCGCTCCATTGGTGCGCGCGAAGAATCGTTACGAGTCCAACCTGCACGGACTGATCCAGTGCGCCGTGCGCCAGGTCCGCCGCTTTCATGACGCGGCGCGACGCCGCGCCCGGGCGCAGGGCCTCGGGGTGCGCTTGGGTGCCGAGTGTCGTGCCGGCGAGTTGGTCCAGGGCGCCGGTCATCAGGATGCTGCCGGGGCCGGGCTCGCATTGCAGCAGCTCGTCCACCGCGACGGCTTCGCGCAAGGCCAGCCGTTCGCCCCGGATATCCCCGCGGCTCAGGCGGCGAAACAATGCGCGCAGCAGGTCGTTGGGACGAAAGGTGCAAGCGAAGGGGGGCAGCCGACGGGCGGCTTCGATCGACAGCCGCGCGGGCACTGCCCGCGGTGTGCGGTGCATGGCTATTACCGCGAGCGGACGAGGAATCCAGGCCACATAGCCATGCGGCACCACCAGCCAGTGGTGGCCTTGGCGAAATTCCAGGACGGAATCCAGCAGCCATAGTTCACGCCCTCGACTCATCCGCACCTGACTGGCGAGTGATTTTTGCACAGCAGCTCCTCCGGTTTACATCCTATCATCCTACCTATTAGTATTTGCGAATGCGAGCAATTCGCAATAACCACAGGTGACGCCATGCACATGTTCGATGCCCCCGGAGAGCCGCGCTTCCCGCCCTATGCCTATCGGGACCTCGAAGCAGTCTCAGTTCGCAAGCACCGAGGCTTGATTCGCGTGGTGCTGGGGGGCAAGGCCCTCGCCGACCTCACGGTGCCGCTCCCTGCCGCCTGGGTGAAGGTGTTTCTACCCGGGCCTTCGGGCGACGTTGGGCGGGCCTACACCGTGCGACGCTTCGATCCGGCTCGCCAGCTGCTGGAAATCGATGTGGTGCGCCGCCGTCAAGGAGGAGCCCTGTCCAATTGGATTTATGAGCGCCTTGCAGTCGGCGACCATCTGCACGTCGCCGGGCCCCGGGGAGGCGTGGCCCCCATGGCGCAGGCGGACTGGCACCTGCTCCTCGGCGACGAAACCGCACTGCCGGCGATCGCCAGCATGGTAGAGGCCGGCCTTCCAGGACGCGCGATCGCATTGGTGGAAGTGCCCTTCCCAGACGATGCCTACGACGAGAATCCGCTGATCCAGTTCCTGTTCCGGAGCCGTGCCGCAAACGATGAGCCGTCCTACCTGGAGACGGCACTGGACTCACTGCCGACGCTGGCTGGCCGGGGAAGGGTCTGGATCGCCGGCGAGGCCGCGGTCGTCAAGCGCTTGAAGCGTGCGGCAGTTGACCGATGGGGCCCATCCGGCGTCACCATTCAAGCCGCGGGCTACTGGAAGATGGGGCAGGCTGACTACAAGGATGACACGCTGGTCACCGGCTGATCCGTCGCGCGGGCTCACCAGAGGCGGTGGTCAGCATCATGGTGGTGATGGCCTTGGCTGCCTTGACGGCAGCCTTCGCATCCTGCGCGCGGACCGCATCGACCAAGACCCGGTGCAGCGCTTCGGCCGGGGCCTGGGCCTCGACCGCGGAAACGTGCTCGGCGAGTTGGGTGCGCACCGATCGCGCGAACAGACCGTAAAGCTCCTCCAGCGCGACATTGTGCGACGCGCGCGCCAGAGCCAGGTGGAAGGCAAGGTCGTCTGCAGTGAATTTCGCGTGGCCCGGGGCGGGAGCGGCCGCGTTCCGCTTGCGAAGGGAAGCATCCAGCTGCTTCAGATCCGCATTCGTGCGTCGCTCGGCGGCGCACCGCGCCACTTCGGCCTCGAGCAGCGCGAGCAGCTCCACGTGATCGCTCCACCCCGCCATTTCAATCCGGCGAAGCACGGCCGAGGAATCTTCGCGGCTCCGGACGATGGTGCCGTGGCCTTGCCGCACCTCCAGCATCCCAGCATGGATCAGCACCTTGATCGCCTCTCGGAGCGTATTTCGGCCCGTGCCAAAAATGGCGCAAAGCTCAGACTCGGTCGGGATTTTTTCGCCGACCGCCCAGGTGCCATCGACAATCGCCTCACGCAGCGCTTCCAGCACACTATCGACGAGCGACGTACGGCGTATCGGGGCAGGCATGGCAGGATTTCGGCTAGGTATGCCGCGAGATCCTACCATGGGATGTTTCTGTTCGAACCACCGCGTGGTTCGACTGCCTCGAGCTTAGCGCGCCGTGCGTGAGTTCATCGCAGGCTTGGGCTTGACCCGTTTTACCCCAGCGTCAACGAGTGGGTCGCCGCCATTGACGGAGCGGATGATGCCGCGCTCCGGCAGGATCGTGCGGGTGTTCTTGTGGATTTCGCCGTCCTTTATCACCAGCAGGATTTTCTCGGGATCCTGAAGCACCGACAGATCCTCCAATGGACTGGATTCGACCAGCACCAAATCGGCGAAGCATCCTTCGCGCACCTCGCCGATCCTTCCTTCCATCATCATGATATCGGCTCCGCCGCGGGTGGCGGATATGAGCGCTTCCTTCGGGGTCATGCCGATGTATTTGACGAAGTACTCGAGGTCGCGCGAGTTGGTGCCGTGCGGCATCCACGCGAAGCCGTAATCGCCACCGGGAAGAATGCGGATGCCGCGCTTGTGCATCTTGCCAAGCGTCTCGGAAGCGACTTCCAACTCGCGGAAATACCCCATCCTCTCGGCGACATCGCGGGTGATGCCATATTCTTCGGCGTTGTAGCAGGTGTTGACGAGCCAGCCGATACCGGGCGCCACGATGTGCTTATCCTTGGCGGCCTCGAGCATGTCGAGCGCTTCGGAGTCCGCGAAGCTGGCGTGGAACACCAGCTCCAAACCGTGTCGAACGCACTGCTTCACGGATTCGCTGGACCGGGCGTGGGCCGCTACGCGCTTACCGAAGCGCTTCGCTTCCGCTGCGAGCATCGCCACCTCTTCCTCGGAGAAGGGCGTCAGTTCCGCGTCCATGCCGGCGATGTACTCGCCAGACAGGTTGATCTTCAGGTGGTCCACGCCGTACTTGATGAACATGCGTGCCGCCTTGCGCACTTCCTCCGGGCCGGACACCACGTGGCCGAAGTTGAGTTCGGGGTAGGGCAGGTGCGGCAGGGTGTTGTCGCCCAGACCGCCGGCCGTGGTGATCTCCTGACTCCCGGCGAGGTAGCGGGGGCCCGGAAAAGCGCCGGCGTTGATGACATTGCGCAAGACCACGTCCAACCGCGCCTTGGCCGCTGCGGCGCCGAGCGCTGAGGTCCACCCCATTTCCAGATACCGCTTGGCCACGCGCACGCACCACAGGATGTGCTCTTCGGGCGGCATGAACTGAATGGCGGCCAGGCTCGGCTGGTCGTTCCACGAGAAATGGGTGTGTGCCTCCGTCATGCCCGGCATGAGGAACGCTCCATTTCCGTCGATGTGTTGCGCGCCGTCGCCGTTTACCTGCGCTCCGTCACGGGCCACCGACACGATGCGGTTCGCCTCGACCAGGACCTCCCCCGGGTAAGGGTCGGCACCGGATCCATCGAAAATCACAACATTCGAAATAACCAACTTACTCATATGACCTCCACCGGGGCATCAGTGCGCGTAGAAGCCCCGCAGCGCGTCGATGCATTCAAAGGGCTTTTCAAGCGGCGTCCAGTGGCCGCAATCGTTCACGATGACCAGCTGGGCACGGCTGAAGCGTGCGGCCAAGGCCTTGTTGCCGTCGGGTGATCCGACGCCGTCTTCCGAACCGGTAACCAACAGCACCGGCGCGTCGACGTTCTCGATGGCGGCGGGAGTGGCTTCGGCCAGGGCCTCGCAACTTTGCGCGTAGCCTTCCGGGGGCTGGCGCATCACCATCTCGCGGATGGCAGCAATCACCGTGGGTGATTGCGACTTGGTCGCAGCGCTTGTAGCGGCCTTCGTGATGGCGTCCGCGATGTCCTGCATCGCCGCGATTCCCTGACGTGCGGCCTCGGCGCGTGCCCGGGTCGCCACCTTCGCCGCATCCGGCTGAGCTGCCAGTGCGCCGAACAACGCAAGGCTCAGCACACGATCAGGATGAGCCACCGCAAGGTGCTGGGCCACGATGGTCCCCATGGAATGGGCGGCCACGTGCACCGACGGGAGATGAAGCGCATCTAGGACGGAAACGACCGACGCGACGAACCCCTCGATCGACAGCGGTGACGACAGCAGATCAGACCGTGCACTGCCTGGCAGGTCGATGCGTACGATTCGCTTGCCATCGAACGCCGAGAGAATAGGGGTCCACACATTCGAGCTTCCGCCCAAGCCATGGATGCACAGAATCGTTTCGTCGCCTTCGCCGTTGAGTTCGACCACGAGTCCGTCGATCACTTGCGTGCTCATGCAGCCACCTCGTTTTCCAGCACGCCAATCCCGGAGATCTCGATGCGCATGCGGTCGCCGACCTTCAGGAAGCGTGGCGGATTGAATCCGATGCCCACGCCCTCGGGCGTGCCGGTCGCAATGATGTCGCCCGGATGCAAGGTGATGCCCGCTGAAATCGTTTCGATCAGCGTGGGAATGTCAAAAATGAGATCGCGGGTATTGGCTTCCTGGCGGAGCTCGCCGTTGATCCAGCAATGCAGATCGAGGTTTGCCGCATCGACGTCGTCTGCCGTGACGAGCACCGGACCCATGGGCGCAAACGTGTCGAATGACTTGCCGAGGAACCACTGCTTGTGGCGCTTTTGCCAGTCTCTCGCCGTAACGTCGTTGAGGATGGTGTAGCCGAAGACGTGGTTGAGCGCGTCCGCCTTCGAGATCCCACGCCCCCCCTTGCCGATGACCACCGCCAGTTCGGCCTCGTAGTCCAAGGCCTCCGTCACGCCCTGCGCCGCCCATACCGGCTCGCCGGTGGCAATCACCGTCTCAGGAGACTTCGTGAACACGATGGGTGATTCAGGAATCGCGTCGGCGGGGTTGGCATGCCCCGCATCGAACCCGCTCTTAGTGAATTCCTGTGCGTGGTTGATGTAGTTCTTTCCAACGCAAAAGATGTTTCTTGACGGGCGGGGGATCGGCGCGAGCAGGCGCACGTCCGTGAGAGCCACCGGTTCACCCAGGTCTAGGTTCGCGATAGCCGCACCTGAACGAATCAGTGCAAGCACATCGGTAACGGGAGTTCCGGCCTGCGTCAGCGGGGCCAGGGAGGCGCCGTCCGCGCTCAGTGCCCCGACGCGTTGCTCATGGTTGTGAATGAAAGTCGCCAGTTTCATAAGTGCTCCATTTGTAATCCAATTGCGAGTTAATATGAACCAATATAGACCGGGGTGGGCCAATGTCACCTTGCGATGCACAAAAATCGCTACAGTCGACGTGTGGCGGAACATGATTGGTTCAATAGCGGGTCTTTTGTCGGTGCATTCGGAGATCGACATCGTTGATCTCGCCAAAGTCCTCGGCTCCTTAAACGGGGATCGGCATCTCAATTCGCGCATCCCGTAGATGGGCCAAGGCCACGACGCCTTCCCCAGGACCTTTTATGGGATCATCCTACCAATTTGGGTGACAGGAGTCGCCCATCGTCGAAACGTTGCGGAGATCATCCATGAATCGTTATTTGATGGCTGCGGCGATTGCCGCAGCGCTTACGTGCAGCATCGCTGAGCCGACCCATGCGCAGGCCGCTGCAGCGGCCAACAACGCCGCTGGTGTCGGGGGCGCGGTCAGGGGCGGTGTGATGGCGGGCAGGGGTGGCGCAGCCTTTCGCACACTCCGTGGCCAAAACGCAGTGCGCGGGCATGCGCCTGATTTTCTTCGGGAGTGGATTGCGGACAACGCAGCCGACCAAATCGTTCGGCGCATGACGCTTTCGGAAAAACTGAACTACATTGGCGGAATGGGAGCATGGGACATCAAGCCCCTGGACCGGTTCAACCTGCCGCAGATCTATGCCACGGATGCCTCCCTCGGCGTACGTCTTTCCAGTCCCGCTGGCGTGAGCTATCCCGCAGGTCAGGCCCTGGCTTCGACGTGGAACACTGCGCTTGCGAGAGACTTTGGTGCGTCACTCGGCCGCGATACCCGCGAACTCGGCTTCCAGAATGTCCTCGGGCCTGGGTTCAATATGTATCGGACGCCGTATGCGGGGCGTGCGTTTGAGTATATGTCCGGGGAGGACCCGTATCTTGGCGCCGCGCTCGCGCCCGACATCATCGACGGCATCCAGCAGCAAGGCGTTTGGGCAACGCTCAAGCATCTGGTTGCCAACGACGAGGAAGAAAATCGCCTGAAGATCAACGTCAAGGTCGACGAACGGACGCTGCGGGAACTGTACCTCGTGCCGTTCGAGTCGGCGGTCAAGATCGCCAAGCCGGCGAATATCATGTGCTCGTTCAACCACATCAATGGCGACCAGGCCTGCGAAAGCGCCCACGTCGAGAGCGACATCGTGAAGAAGCAATGGGGTTACAGCGGCTTCATCGAGTCCGACTACAACGCGATCATCGACGGTAAGAAGGCGGCATTGGCAGGCACGGACATCGACATGCCCCAGGGCATCGGGATGAACGAAGCGAACCTCCGCCCATTGGTCGAGAACGGGACGATCCCACAGGCCGTCATCGACGATAAGGTCCACCGCATCGTCAAACAGCTCCTGCTGTTCGGGTTCACCGAAGGCAAGACGTCGACGGACAACACGCAGACCGCAGACGAGCGACTGCGCAGCGAGGGGGTCGCTCAGAAGGTGGCAGAGGAGGGTATCGTGCTCCTCAAGAACGCCGAAAGTAACCTGCCGTTGTCGAACCGACCGCTGCGCATCGGCGTCATCGGGCAGCGTTCGGTGAGTGCGCCGCCTGCAGGGTTCGGCAGCGCTAACATCGATCCGTATGAATACGTCAACGACATCGACGGCATCCGGGCGGCCGCGCCTTCCGGGTCGACGATCACCTACATCGACCGCATGTCGCTCGATCCGGGCTTGACGCCAAGCGTTTCGGGGTTCACGGGCGCGTATTCGTATGCGGGCAACACGGTCACCCGCGACGACAGCCTCATCAACCTC
Organism: Luteibacter sp. ME-Dv--P-043b; assembly: GCF_030209605.1. Taxonomy (NCBI): domain Bacteria; kingdom Pseudomonadati; phylum Pseudomonadota; class Gammaproteobacteria; order Lysobacterales; family Rhodanobacteraceae; genus Luteibacter; species Luteibacter sp. ME-Dv--P-043b. Next base: position 290,231 of record NZ_JARVRT010000018.1, on the reverse strand, counting down.
AACTGGAATCAGGGCGCTTCACCGTTTGGAGGCAACTTCCCGGACGCTGCCGTATGGTCCGGGCAGATTCGGCCGACGGTCAGCGGCGACCATGTGTTCAAGATTCGCGCGGACGGTGCCGTCCGTGTGCAGATCAATGGAAAGGAAATCATCAACAACGGAGCTGGGACGGTCATCACCCCGACGATTCCGCCGACGCTGCCCGTGAGCGGCACCATCTCGCTCAAGGCGGGACAGGTCTACGACGTCAGCATCCAGTACGAACGCAAGCCCGACTACTTCAGCACCCTCGGTGGCTTCCAGGGCGTGCAATTCAGCTGGGCCCAGCTTGTTCCCACGCCCGACTTGGCAAGCTATGACGCAGTGGTTGTGGTCGGTGGCCTGGGCTCCGAATACGAGGGGGAGGGCTTCGACCGCCCCTTCAAGCTGCCCGAAGCACAAGACGAACTCATTGCGAATGTCGCAGCGGCCAATCCCCATACGACGGTGGTGATGCACGCCGGCGGCGGCGTCAGCATGCGGCCGTGGGTCGATAAAGTGGCCTCGGTGCTCTATGCGTGGTATCCGGGGGAAATGGGTGGCAAGGCGCTTGGCAACATCCTGTTCGGCGCAGTCAACCCGTCGGGAAAATTGCCGATCACGATCGAGAAATACGAGTCGGATGACCCGACGTTCGCCAACTATCCGTTGCCGCAGAACAGCCTGCAAAGCACCGATATCGACTATAGCGAAGGCCTGCTCACCGGGTATCGCGGGTTCGAAGCCAAGGGCATCGTTCCGGAGTTCGCATTCGGCCACGGCCTGTCATATTCGACCTTCAACTACAGCAACGTGCGCGTCACGATGGGGAACATCCCCTTCCTTGACGACCGCAATATCGTAGGCACCGTTCGTTTTCGGATCACCAATACCAGCAAGCGTGAAGGTGCGGAGGTCGCGCAGGTCTATGTGGGCGAGAATTCGCCCTCGGTGACGCGGCCGAAGAAAGAACTGAAAGGCTTCGTCAAGGTCGACCTGAAGCCGGGTGAGAGTCGCGAGGTGGCCGTTCCGCTGAACGGTCGTGCATTTGCCTGGTTCAATACCTCGGCTACCGCCTGGCGTGTCGACCGCGGCGCCTACACGGTTTCCGTCGGAGCGGCATCCGATGACATCAAGGGTGCCGATCAGGTGTTCCTGCCGAGGGGCCAAACCCTGTCGGTGCACGACAGCCTGCCGATCGTGATGCCGGACTGGGCGCGGCGGTAATCCCGACTTCGGGGGAGCCCGACGGAAGTCGTGGCTCTCCCGTTTTCGTGGAATGGAAATCCCGTGCCAAACAATGGCCCAGGTCGCTCGACGGCGACCTGGGCCATGGCTGTGGATGGCGCCTTTATGCGACGCGTCCGCCTCCGTCGACGTGAATCACCGTCGCATTGATGAACCCGTTGGTCATCACGGACAACACGGCTTCAGCAATGTCATTGGCCTGGCCTACTCGGCCTACGGGAAGCTGGCTCGCAATCGAATCGAACATCGCCTGCCGGTCTCCGGCAGACAGAAAGTCCCACGTCGGCGTGTCGATGACGCCGGGGGACACCACGTTCACGCGCACCGGTTTCAGCTCGAGTGCCAGGCCCATCGCCATGCCTTCCAACGCCGCGTTGAGCGCAGCCACGATGGTGGCGCCCGGCCCCGGGCGATAGGCGGCCAGGCCGGAAAGGAACGTGATGCTGCCCCCGGCGCGCAGCAACGGTGCGGCGTGTTTCGCGGCGAACAGCGGGCCCCAGAACTTGGAGGCAAGCATGTCCTCGATTTGCGCCGTGCTCACCTTGTCGATGGGCGCGAAGGTCAGGCTGGCCGCGGTGCTGACCACATGATCGACTCCATCGAGGGTGCTGAACGCACGCCGGACCGAGTCCTCGTCGCCGATGTCCACCGACTTCCATGAGGCTTGCCCCGGGATGGTCTCCGCGGCTTGCTTCAGTTTTGTTTCGCTGCGTCCAAACAGCACGACCTCGGACCCCGCGGAAGCGGCCTGATGTGCCACTTCGAGACCCATGCCGGATCCACCACCGATCACGACGACCTTCTTCTTCGATAATGCGTTCATGCGTCTACTCCTGCTGTGAACATCATGGAATCAACATGCGTATCTTGCGCTTGCTCAGAATGAGGGGTATTAAAGCGAGAACGGCCCACGCTCCGGCGAGCGGCGCCAGCCACGCGATTCCCGCGTGCGCAATGACCGACCCGCCAGTGAACGAGCCCAGCACGATGCCGAGATTGAACGCGGCAATATTGAGCCCCGAAGCCACTTCGGCCAGGTCGGCCGCGACGCGACCGGCCACATCGATGATTCGCGACTGGAACACGGAAACGGCAGCGAACGCCGCAAACCCAAGCGTGGCAACGACCGCATAGGCAAACCAGGAATGACCGGTCCATGCTGCCGTGCCGAGCAGCGCGAGGATGAGGATGGCGAGCACCACCAAGGAGGCGCGGTAGGCACCCAGTCGGTCGCGGAGAACGCCGCCTGTACCATTGCCAATGACAGCCGCGCCCCCGAATGCCAGAAGTGCCGCGCTGATCTCGTCGCCGGACATGTCGACCGTAGCCTTCAGCAGGCTCGCGATGTACGTATAGACCGTGAACAAGGCAGCATAGGTCGCGGCGGTAACGGCTGCGGTCAGCACGATAGGGGAAGATACGAGCGCTCGCCTCAGCGGCACGAAGGCTGGCCCCGAATGCGCAGGCGCGTTTTCGTGCGCGAGCTGGGACCGAAGTGCGACCCATCCGGCGCCAGCCAACACGGCGATGGCCAGCAAGAGGGGGCGCCAACCCGTCAGCCGTCCCAAGAACGTGCCAAGAGGCACGCCGAGAACAAGCGCCACGGTCAGTCCGCTGAAGACCAGTGCAACCGCTCGGCCGCCTTTTGCAGGCCCGGCGGCCGTGGCTGCAGCACTGGACGCGACGGCGAGGAAGAGGCCGTGCGCCAGGCCGCTGGCGAATCGGGTCAGCACCACCAGCCAAAGCGTTGGCGAGACCGCCATGGCAAGGTGGGCCATGGTGAACAGAGCAAGGCTCGCCAGGAGCCGGCGTCGGCGGGTCCAGGATGAGAGCCAGCCGGTCAAGAGTGCGCCGCCCACGCAAACGCCGAGCGCATAGGCCGTCACGGTGGTGCCCACCTCAGGGATCGTCACGCGGAACGACGCAGCCATCGACGGCGCAAGACCGATGACGATGAATTCGCTCAGGCCCAATGCGAAGGTCGAAAGCGCAAAGGCATAGATGACAAAAGGCACGGCGTGTTCGCTTTTGAAAGCCTCAAGGGCAGAGCTTTCATCGTAGGGACGCCCCTTGGTTGCTACTATGGTCAAAACAGCAAGGCGGCTTTTCACCATGGCAAAGCTCCCCCCGTTCGAGGGCATGCTGGAATTCGTCGCAGCGGTCGATGCCGAAAGCCTTTCTGCAGCCGCTGAGTCGCTGGGGGTCTCCGTCGCCCACGTCAGTCGCAAGGTGTCGGCCCTGGAGCGAGACTTGGGCCAGCAGTTGCTTTTACGCACGCCTCGGGGCTGCGTTCCGACGGACGCGGGACGCTCGTTCCATGCGCAAGGAAAGGTATTGCTCGCGGGTCTGGAGGAAGCGCGCGACGCTGTGCGTTCCGGCGGGGCGACCGCTAGCGGCTTGATCCGGATCAGCATCGGTGGCTATTTCGCCGAACGGCAGATATTGCCGTTGCTCACCCGGTTTGCGGCTGCTCATCCCGCGATCGAACTCGATATCGGGGTGGTGACGCGCAATGTGGATCTGGTGGCCGAGGGGTACGACCTCGTCATCCGAGCAGGTCCGCTTGCTGACTCTCGGATGCGCGCGAGCAAGATTGCCGTCTTCCAGGGGCACACGCTCGCGGCCCCCGCCTATCTGGCATCCCATGGCACGCCTGCGCATCCTCAGGAACTCGATCCGTCCCAATGTCTGGTCTTGGGACACCGCGAGTGGGTGTTCATGCGCGGTGGCACGCGGGTGGCCTTTGCGCCAGCAGGCCGCGTGCGCGGCGACAGCGGTCTGACGATGCTGGCCGCTACGCGAGCCGGTCTCGGGATCGCGCAGGTACCCAGCTATTACGGTAAGGAAGACTTGGCCCAGGGGACGCTTGTGCGGCTCTTCGATGGCTGGCAGAGCGCCGGTGTCTTCGAGTTCTTTGCCGTGCTTCCCCCTGCCAGCTATACCCCCGGTCGCGTCCGTCAGTTGGTCGACTTTCTGCACGCCGAGCTGTCGCTCTGACGGGCAAGCGCAATGTGCGCATCGCAATCCGCGATGCGTGGGCCGCCGTCAGCGACACCTAGAAGGCGATCGTCGGCGACTACGCGTCCTCACGATGGGCGCAGCCGACGCGGAACGGCCACGCAGCCAGGCGGCGCGACCACATCCTGTTGCTGAAGGTCCTGCGTTATTTGTGATGCCGCGGATGCGACACCGCTCGGTGCTTCACGATCATTGCACTCGTGTGTGCATAATTTCTCTTCCGTGGCTTTCAAAGACCGGAGAAGCTCAGTGACTACCGAAACGATCCAATTCATCAGCGAAGGCATTTCCTGCGCGGGTACCCTGTATCGGCCGATCGGGGATGGCCCGTTCCCGGCCGTGGTGCTTTCGCACGGGTTTGGTGCAGTACGAGGGATGCGCAACATTCCTGAACTTGGCACCGCGTTGGCAGAGAGCGGTGTCATCGCACTCGCCATCGACTACCGCTATCTGGGCGACAGCGGAGGCATGCCTCGACAGCAGGTCATCCCGCACGCGCAGCGCCAGGACTTGGTCAATGCCCTGTCCTACCTTGAGACCCGCGAGGATGTGGATGCCGCGCGTTTGGGGCTGTGGGGAACCTCGTTCAGCGGCGGCCAGTCGATCCAGGTGGCAGCGTTCGATCGCCGCGTGAAAGCACTTGTGGTGCAGGTCCCGGCAACGGACCTGTATCGACAGATCCAGTTCGAGGCGCCGTCAGCGCAGCGTGATCTGATCAACAGCACGATCGCGTCGGAGCGCCCGCGTCACTTTGCCGGGGAGAAGCCGGCCACGATGAAACTCGCAGACACCGCGGAGAATCCGTCCGTGTTCGGTCCTGAATCGCTGGACTGGGCGACACGCAATGAGCAGGAGCACGCCCAGTTTCATAATTACGTGACGGTGACGTCGCTCGAGCAGGCCGTCCAGACCGCTCCTGGGGGTTACATCGCGTCGGTATCGCCGACACCGCTGTTGCTGATCCTCGCCGAGCCGGATAAGACCGTTGTAACAGAGCTAACCCGCGAGGCGTTCGAGCGCGCCCGTGAGCCCAAGAAAATGCTTGTCGTCGAGGGGCTTCACTACGATGCCTACGATGTGCCGGAAACGCTAGCAAAGGTCACATCGGTAGCTCGGGATTGGTTCGTGTCCCACCTTCTCTGACGCGGTCACGCCCGGCCAAGCTAGCCAGTGAAGTCGGGCGAGCCGGGCTTGGCTCAGGTGCCGGGTAGATGCCGCGGCATGCCATCATTCGATCGAGTCCCAGGAATTCAGAAGTGCGGTCCGACTTGACATGGGCGGGCTTGTCGGTACGCTCGAGGCAAACCTTCGACGATGGATCGACGCATCGCAAAGAACGACGTGGTCCTGCTGGATGGACCAACGATCCGCCGTGGTGTGCGACTATGGGATGACTGACGAGCGGCTCGCGCACCCATGCAGGAAAGCGATGCTCTTCTACACGCTCCGGCACTTGAACCGGCAAGCCGCCGAGGTGTCATCTGACCCCGCCACGCAGCACGTGATTGTGGAAAACCGGCTCGCTGTGGAGGCTTCGATGAGCGAGGATCGCTCAATAGCGCGTATCCTGTAGGCCTCGTGCACGCACGCGAGGCCCCGCGACGAGCAGAGCGGCTCCGTCGATAGCGTCTGGGCCGTGGTTGGCGGCAACGCGACGGTCACGGGGGCGATAAACGCCGTGAGCGTTCGGCCCAGTGGCGAGGTAGGGATATCACCATCCATGCGCGCGTGATCGTCCCGGTTTACACGTGCTTAAACTCCGTTTTGCTCACGGTGAACCACGGGATGAGCGCGGCTCCAAAGCCCCCGTTGAGGAGCGCGAAGAGACCGATACCCACTTGCCACCAGTGCAACGCGAAACTCACCAGGCTGGCAATCGTGAGCGTTATCGCGGTCAACAGGATGCGACCGGTTCGCCAGCGCACGCCCGGGAGCGCGGCCAGCGCGAGCGGGATGCGCTCGGTCGTCGGCTCTGGCTCCGCCAGAGCATCTAGGTCGATAACGCCTTCATGCAAAAGCAGCAGGCCGCGCACCAGCACGGGCGAGGGGAGGCGGCGGGGCCACGGCGTGGGATCGGCTACACCATAGGCTCGCAACAAGCCTGCGCTGAGCCGATAACCAGGCAGTGCTTGAACCAGGCGGTCACCGAGAATCGCCCAGACTTCGCTGGTCTCGCTTTCACCGACCCTGTATAGGCGAATGGACTCGGCAGTCGGATAGGGCGCGATCGCGACTTCGCCAGGAATGGTATCGGCGCGTGTGCGGCGGAGCAGTTCGACGCGGTTTTTCCCTTCGGTGGCGAGCACGACCCCCAGCGCGGGCCACCATGTCAGTTCGGCGTAGTCCATTCGTGAGCGGTCAGCACGTTCGTCCGCGAGTAGATGGGCGAGCAAGCCGGGAAGCGCCTGCGCCGTCACAGACTTCGCGTTGCGCTTCCAGCTCCACCCAAGTACCCATCGGGTCGGAACCCGGGCAGGGAAGCGCTCTTCCCCAACGGGGAGTAGAAAGGGAATGCAGTGGCGCAAGAACCTATCGCCCGATACAGAGCGCTCACCTCCCGACACCATCCATTCCTGCAGCAGGCGAGATGCACCCCTGCGCAATAAACGGTCGGCTGCGTATTTCATCGTGACGAGCCGCTCCACCTCCGCAAGCAGGGCGGGGCAGGGTGGTGGTGGCAGGCGATGAAGCGGCCAATGCCCGCCGTGCGAACGTGGTGCGAGGGCGGCCGTTACCCGTGCATACGATGGCGGTATCGGCTCGCTGCACGCGCTACCCATGGCATGAAGTGAGGCCCGTTGCTCAAGGCGTTCGAACACGGAGGTCAGGTAAGGCGAGGTCATGCGCGTTAGGCTTTCCTGCGGCGGTGGCGCTACTAGACGCGGCGCGGCTCAGGGGCGCGATCCCGGACGGGGCGGGGGCGACGCATTGTCCGCCTCATCCGTGGCCGTGTCGGCGGGGCGAGTGAACATGGCGAATGCCTCGGCCTGCGCGCCAAGCAGACGATTCAATACCCGTCGGTTCGCATCTGTCAGGTACGCATTGGTAGTCAGTGCATTTCGCAACGCGAGCGAATCCGCTGGGTCCATGGCCAGCAAGCGCTGATGGGGCACCGAGTAAATGAGGAGGAGGGCTGCGTTGGTGAGGTCCCGCGGGTAGGCGGCCTCCGCCCCCATGAGCCAGCCCAGGGCGGGGGACATGTCAGCCGGGCGCTCGGCGTCCGATTGCAGCCACTTAAGCAGGGTCGGGTGGCCGGGGGCAGGGTGCTGATCGGTCAGGCGTGAGGGCGTGGCACGGGCGACATCGGCCAGCGTCCGCTCCGGAAAATCGAGCGGCTGGGGGCGGTCATGGTATGCCAAGTGGGGCACCGTGTTGAACGCGTAGGCCAGCGGGAGCCCGGCCTTTTCGAGATGCAGGCACATCGCGTGCTGCTCTGGCCGAAAGCTCATCAGGGTGTGCGTGGTGGTGTTAAGCACCTTCAACTCCAACATCAGCACGCGCGATTCGCCCAGCACTGCGAGCAAGTCGGCGCCGAATCGCCGGGCCTCGTCGCCTTGTTGATTGGCATACGGCTCGAACAGTTGAGCGCTCATCTGGCGTTGCCATGCCCACACTTGCAGTGCGCCGACGATCGCCCCCTGGAGGTCGTTCTCGCCCGTTAACGCTCTCGTCGCCATGCTCATCCATCCCTGAACTGAAATCGTGTACTGGTGAACCTGATCGGCCGACGCCGACAGAACTTAAGGGCAAAAAGTCCTGTCGCGACTCGCTGTACGGCGGTGCCGGCGCGCTGCCCCGAAGCTGCGGGAGATTTCGTCTCCGGCTAGGGTGAAAGGGCAACCCGCCGCCATTAGCTGATCCGATAGAACCTTCAAGGGCGAGGGAGTAAGCGCGAAGCTGATGTACACAAAATCGGCCGCCTGGGGCTATGAACGTAAGCACCGCATCGTGTCGGGGCATGGCCGAAACGCGGCTCTGGAGTACGAAGACTTTCCGTTGGGCGCGCGGGAGCCTGAGTCGGTGTTCTTCGGGCTCAACGCTGAACGCTGAACGCGATTTCGTGAGTGAGGTGGAGGCGATTCTCAGCGAGACGTACCCTGATGTGAATCGGCTCCAAGGGGTTCGCTCAGCCCATGACTTCACTTTGTGCTTTGGTAAGATCGAGCGCTCACCTCCTCGATAGGCGGGATTGTGGAACCGGCGCATCGTCAACGGTAGGGCTCGCATCGGTACGGCAGGTAACATCGCTCGCGGCCTGGGAGAGAGACACGGAGGACGCATCTGACCAGGGGCCAGCGCCGATCGACGGGCTTGTTCTGGACGCGACGGACATGACTGACGCCATCATGCGCGGTGACTTGGCGGCGGCGCGGATGTACGCCCACCTGATCGGCATCAAAGGCGAATGCCTGGGGATGTTCGCCACGGCCACCTCGGCCCGTCAGGTCCCTGTTTGCCTGGGCGCGCCAGCCACCGGCGTGCGGCCGGGGTTCGGGTGCGACTCCGGCCATCGGACGTCTTCCGGGGCCGTCAGGCACGGACGCATAGCCACGCAGATCTACCTAAGACCGAGGACAGATGGCGCGCCGAGTGCAGGCGCCATACCCTCCCGTCGGGGGGAAGAGACGTGTGGTGTCCCATCAAGCTGTGCCAACCATGGCTTCGCCCGAACGATCCGCTGCGGCTTACATGCCCATGTCGACGGATCGGCAGGAATATTCGATCCTCAATCAGACCATGGCAATCGCCAGAAAGCACCCCCATCGCGAGGCGTCCAAAACAGCGGCGAACCGGCTTTCCCGAACTCATGGTTCGATCTGCCGTGGACGCAACGCGATGAGCATGTCCATTAACACGTCTGAGAGATCCTCCTGGTAGACCATCAGGTCCGGATTGAGCTGCCAGGCGATGCCCGCGGGACCCATGCCAGGCAGAGGCACCACCAAGTCTTCCTTCGCGTGCCGGGATTCGGGTTCCAGCTTGGCCAAGGGCACGCGCAGGCGAGAAAACTGCCGCTTGGTTGCCGTGATCATGGCAATCGATGCGTCCGTCGCCAACGCTGGGTTATCGCGCAAGCGCTCATCGAGCATACGAATGAACTCATACACCCCGAGCACCCAAAGGTGAGCCTGAATGATGATGCGCTCGTGCATCAGGATGCCAAAGGCATCCTCTAACGGTCGACCATCCTGGCCCAGAAGATGCTCCCGCCGAATGCCGCGGAGCTCTGCATCGACAATCCCCAAAAGCTGCAGGTGATGCGGCAGCCCCCCCGTCGCGCGCCGGATCACGAATCCAGCGAAACGTACCCACTCGCTGTAACGTTCGTACTCCATGGCGCTCCGTAGGGCATCTGCCGGTCTGCCGGATTAACCGGGGGTCTGGCGCCCAGGCGCTTCCGCTCGCCAGGCCGAAGGCCCGAGGATCGCCTTTTTCGCCGACGATCGCTATGGCCCCCAAAGGAGGATCGCACCCGCCGTTTCAGCCCAGTTAGAATCGTAGATCGTCCGCGCCAAAAGCTTTCTTATAACCCCGGTCGAGCTCAGCGATGAGGGCCTTTGCCTTTTCCCGGGCATCGGGCAGCGCCTGCTGTCGCAGGGCGATCTGGGCGAGGCGATAGCGGTCGACACGCTCGCCGGTGACATAGCAAAGGACCCGGCAGTCATTGCCGAGGAAGGCCGCGTGTGTGGACCGAAGCTGCGCCAGGTCGCGCGCTGGCCGGTCGCTGTCGCCCAGGAGGGCGACGAGCCGGTCGATCGTGAGGGAGCCGGTCTTTTTCTTCGAAACCACGACAGTGGCCGCCTCTTTGAATCCCGCCGTCAGGCGGTGCACGTTTTCGGAAATGGCCCGTATCGGATCGCCATGGAACAGATCCACGCCGGCCACAACACCAATCCGCTGTTCGACGGATCGCCGCTCCGTCTGAGGCTCGCCGCGTTCGTCCAAGTAGCGACGGACCGTGATGGCCGTCACCGTGATGACCGGACGGCTGCGACGTGCCATGTCGCTCAGTCGGCAAACAACGTTCCCGCCCAGCGCGGTGTGGAGTTCGTCGAGCGCCTGCCGAAGAGGACGAAGCTCTTCCATGACTCGGCTCAGGGCGCTTTCCGTCGCCCCGCGGGTGTCGAGCAACTCGACTAGGCGGCCGAACCGGCGAACCTGAAGCTTTCGATTCTCAAGAATCCGCCGGTCCTTCGAAATCGCGCTGTCCGCCGCAAATCGGTTCGCCGCGCAGTTGTTGCCGATGATCGTGATGGAGTCATCTGTCAGTTCCGCGACGAAGCCGTGGCGGTGGCCCTCACGACAAAGGGTCCCTGATTCACGGCGCACGCAGCAAGCGACCTCCGCGTCGAAGCCGTAGTAGCCAATCAGTTTTCGGTAGTTCGACAGATCTATCGGATTATCTTTACGGTAACCCGGCATGGCTTCGATCTCGGTCATTGACGAAAACACTCGCGTCGGCGTCGATCCATTCTCCGAACGTTCCTCTCCCATTACGCGTCAGTCTCCATCGCCATTGCGTTATGCATCATGACGTCGTTCGGACGACATTGATGCGTCAGCCCACGAGGGCATGGCAAGTATCACTCAGAGCGTTCTCACGCTGTGCGACTTCCCAACCCAAGCGCACTCCGGCACCTCCATGACGCAGCAACGCCGCTGGCGGGTCAACGCGCGCCGGTGGATAAGCGCGCGTGATCGCGCCCAGGAAGCGTCAATCGTGGGTCCTGACCGCTGCGAGATGCAGCGTTGATCGTCGTCCGATGGCGAGCGGTGGCCACGTACCCGCGGTGGTAGATAGATGGCCGTCAAACCAGATGATGATGGAGTACCTCGATCAGGCGGTGGACAACGTCCCAAATCCACGAACAGAGATGGATGGCGTCGAGTACGTGGTAGGCAAAGCGGAACGCGCGGGTTTGTGAATAGGTGAATGGTTTCATGTCATAGGCCGATCCTTACTAATTTGTCGGCTACAACTATTTGTACTTTTGGCTAGAAAATTCGGTAAAAACGTCTGGAACCCGCATTCTTATGCGGTTTCAATTTCGAAAATCAGGTGATCGGTGACCGGGAAGATCAGTATTTGTCTGTTGCGAAGACACGTGGGCGCGGGGATCGCGTGCCAAACAAGACAACGTCTCGACCAAACATTGCTGGCGTCACTCATGAGCCTCAGGTCAGGCCCCGCTGGGTGCTATGAGCACGCGTGGGTGCGCCCCGAAGGGGCAGAAATGGAGCGATTGCCGATTCAAGCGGCCAAGAGTTCAGGTGCGGGACCGATCGCGCATCGCGGTGAGTCGGGCGAACCGATCCAGCCCGGCATCTTCGGCCATGACCCGTTCGGCATAGCGAATCGGCATCCGTTCGCTCCCCCAGCGGCCGGCGATTTGCACCTGTGCGGTGGTCGACCCCGCACGAACCATGTCCTGCGCCGCGCCCACCCGGGCCGAGTGACCGGACAACCAGTGCGAGGCAGGATCGAGACCGGCCAACCCGGCGGCGCGACGGAACACGTTGCTGACTTCTCGGCTGCTTAATGGGACGATCTCGCGCCGCTGCGCTTTTGCCTGCCGAGCGGTCCAGCGCAGGGCTTCGGTGGCATTGGCCGCTCCGGCGGGGTCGAGGAAGCGGTCGTCGGCCACGGCGTGAAAGACGTGCTTTCCGGGGTCGGCCACCTCGCGCCATACCCTGAGGGCCGCCATGCTTTCGGGCCGAAGGTATAGCGTGCGGCCGGCGCCGACCTGGTCGGTCTTGGTCCGTCCGAAGCGGTAGGTACCGCCGCCTTGCGCAAGCGGTTCAATCTGCTCCCACGTCATCGCGACCAGTTCGGAGGAGCGCATCAACAGGTCGTAGGCAACGTGGAACAGGGCGATGTCGCGGTATCGTCGGCGCCGCTGGGCCTGCTCGGCGAGGCGACGCTGAGCGGGGGCGACGCGGCGAACGACCAAGGGTTCGGCATGAAGGGCGACGACCAAGGCATCGAGGACGTCCAAGGTCATCGGTGCGGCTTGGCACTGTTCGCCGTCGACCCGCTCGCGCACCAGATCCTTCCAGTAGTCGCGGGCGATCGCGCTGTCCATGGGGTTGGGGCAGCCGTGGCGGCGGTGGATGTCCGCGAGGGACCAGAGGATGTGCTCGAGCGTGGCCTTGCGTCGCCCTGCGGCGACCAGTTGGTCAAGGAACTCGCGCACGTCGTCGAAGGTTGCGGGCAGCACGACCCGATCGTAGTGCGCACAAAACGCGAGCCAGGTCAGCCAATCTGCGGCACGGGTCCGGCGGCTGTTTGGGGCGAGGCCATGCGTGGCATGGCGCTGCTGCTGGGCGATGTAGGCCGCGGCACTGGCCAACTGGGCCTCCGACAGCGCAAAGCGGAACGGCCGGCCCCCGAGCTGAGCAGACACCGCATGTGTTACCGCGACCAATCCAGCGCCGGCCACGTCGATCAGTCGAGCAAGTTCGCCGTCTGTGACGCTGACCAGTTTGTCTTTGACCTGACTGGCGCGGGGCGGGCGGGCGGGCGGCAGCATGACGCAGTTGCATGGCCAGCTGATCGCGCGTCGCCTGGAACGGTAATGCGGGTAGGGCGGGCCGACGGGCCATGGGCAACTCCGTAAGATAGGCGCGCTTGGATCGGGCGAAACGCGGCATGTCGCCGTTGATTCCAACGTACGACGGCTATCATATTCTGACAAGAATCGTGGTCGCGGCATCCTTAACTCAGTCTTCTTGCGACGGGCACAGTCTGCGGGCCACAGGCCACAGGTGGTTGAAGATCAGTTCCTGGGTCGCAGCCGTTCGGCTGCGTGTCACGCGGAACTGATAATGATCTTTTAAGTGACACCGGTCTGTTGCCTCGGCAAAACCATCAAGTTTTAGTTCGCGTCCTTGGTGTTATCGGGCTTGCCATCGGGCCTATGCGATGAACTAATCTTCGACTGTTTTTTGGAAGCGCTAAATTAAGGTTAAAAGTGGCTGTACATGAACCGAAAAGATAGAAATTTAGTTCCGCGCACTGCTGGTCATGCCGCGCTCCGTGTCGGCGGTACAGGATGCGCAGGGCCTTTGTCAATCTCCTGCGAACTGCCTTCGCGGCTTCGCATAATGTATATTATGTCAAATTGGAAAAAAGCGCCTTCGCGAAGCGTTGAGGGCCAGCCTGAGTTTGGTCATTGACCTCGTCGTAACCCTCAGACCGCCGCCACAGTCATTCACGACGTCGTCGCTCCTCGTTAGGCGACATGGTTAGCGACATCCTGCGTCTTGCAGCTCCGTCGCCAACAACGGCTGTCGAATATCAGGACTCCCTGTCTCCGTGCCAACAAATCGTGTCATCACAGGTAACCAGGTCGTGGCTTAGCTCGTCGTTGAGCTAAGCCACTGATCTGTCTTCAATCCAATAGCTATGTTTAAACTCAACGCAGCGACATCATTTCCTGTCGCACCCCGCGTTCGTCAGCTAATTGCGGGGATTCGCGAAATCCCCATGTCAGGAAAAGATGTCGTCCCCGTACGTCCCCTAGCTCGACTGGTAGCGAGCCCCATGAGTGTTTGGCTACGATGTGGCTCCTCCGGCTGGTCCCGGGGTTAGTCGGCAGCTGCCTCAGCGGCGGGTTGCATAGCAACGCCGGGCGTTGGGTCAGCGCCTGCGTCCTCAGTCTTCGTCATCTTTTCGCTTCGCACTGCAAGGCGGCGCTGCATTTCACGTGCCGCCGTTGCGGTCAAAAGCCAGCTGAGCGGAAAGCTCAGATAGATCAAACCCATCAGCGCCAACGAGTGGCCCCCATTCCATTGCTCCTCCAGCGTCTGGTTTATCTTCGCATCAAGTTTTGGTTCGTCGAGCCATCCACATGCTGTCCGCAGATCCTCAACGGGCATCCGCACCCGCGCGGCAAGCTTACCTGGTGCTCCAACCTGGCAGTCGTGAGCGGTGAACTTCGCCGTCGAAAACATCGGCCGGATGTCTTCAGTGGATAGAAGTAGCACGCGGCCGTCGCCACCTTTTACACTCACAATGGCCCGCGGGCTCAGGGCCAATAGCACCGCGATAAACACCCCGAGGAACAAAAGCAGGCTTATAGCGCCTAGGATCATTACCTGCCAGCGGCTCAAGGTGGGTTTGAGCCCAGGAAGCGCGCGGTCGAAGTAATTACCACATCGCCTGATATCGCCCATTTCCTCATCGTGCGTATTTGCCCATTCAATGAGGCGGATTGCTTCGCCATGCGTGCGGGCACGCACACCGGCTTGTACCCGAAACTGCATCAGGGCGCTCCGCTGCATGATCCACCTATCGATCACAGGATCGCGCAGCAGGCGGCGGCCGTGAATGAGTGTCCAGACGCGGCCCCAGAACACATGCCCCGACCCTGCCCTGCGATAAAACAGCACCAAGAGCACGCAAAGTCCGATGAACTGAAACAATGCGACGAGCCCGGTGGGTATCTGGCTCGCCCACTGGAGCATGGTTTGCGTAAAGTCCATGAACGTTACTACTGATGTAATGGATGTGCTTAAGCCAGCGGCCGCCTACGCCCCGCAAGGAAGTCGACGCGCTGCAGACTGGGTGAATTGTGTCGAGGGCACGATCGGCGTGAGTCGGCGACCATGGACGAGCTCGCCCGTTGCTTGCCAGGGCAACAGGCCGGCTAGGATTCCCTCTGCGGCTTGGGGCTGAGGTTTTCCCAACGGTGGAAATGGGACGTCCAGCGAACCCATCGGGCCACGGAGGTTCGCGGTGCCAAGCCATGCGCGCCGGCGAGCTCGTTCTCGCACAACAGGATGATGCGGCAGTACACCGGTGGTTCGTCGACCTCGATGTCCAGTCGTTTCACGTGCCAGTCCGCCACAGTCGCGTCCGATGGCGTGGCGACGCGCCTTATCTCAGACTCCAAAGCGATGAAGCGCTTTCTCAAATCCTCATGGCGTCTGGCCAGGAACGCTGTTCCGACGACAAGATCTGTGGTGGACATGATAGCCGTCACTGCACCGGCGATGCCGATGAGCCACCGCCGCGTCGTCGTAGAAAGGATTCCACCCACGGCGGACGAGCCGAAGATGACGCCGACGGCCGCGGTGCCTCGCGACCAGCGTTCAAAGAATGCCTGGCGGCGCATGTGGTAACGCGAGGATAGCTGCACGCTCCACAACAGTTGCTCGCGCAGGTCCGTCACGTCATCGTCCGTAACCACGTCCATCGGTCACTTCTTGCGCGGCTTGGTCGGCGGCGGCATCAGGCTCTGCACCGTAAAAGCCAGCTCCTTGTCACCGGGACCTGCCGACGGGCGACGCATGCCAGGGAATGCATGGTCCAGCGCGTGATCGACGGTCGGGATGGATTTGGTGCCGGGAAGAGGAATCGGCGGCGGCAACTTTGAACGGTCTTTCATCTTGATTTACCTGTGTCAGTGCGAGCGCTTGGCGCGAGACCTCAGCGGCTGATCGCGCCTGGAGGCGCGATCAGCCGCTGGCCCTGCCCTACCGTTTTTTGTGCTTGCTCTTGTCGACGAGCGCGTAGTTCTGTCCTGCGCCCGGCGTCGGCGGGAGCGGCTTGCATCACACGCCCGTGACCTCGTTCCGGGTGGAATTATTCCGATACTGCCCCGATTGCGGTGCCGGCGTGCCCGGCGTCAGTTTATTGCTCATGATCGTCTCCCAAGGGTCACCTGGTCACCGTTCTCGCCGCGACGCCAGGCTACGTCGCGTCGGATCAAGGGGTCATACCTGAGCTTGAATCGGTGCCGTGACCTGCAGGGTTTGAAGCACCGGATACTGTTGCTGGATGCGCGCGAGAAGGTCAGTCGCGCCCGGTGCTTCGATCGTAACGATAAGCGTACGGCAAAGGGTCCGAATCGCGCGACGCGACCGCCTCGCTTTCATCTCGAACCTGATAATTGATATGAAAATACGGATCCTGCAGCTTGCCTGCATCGATGGAGTGCACCGCGCTGAGGACCGTATCCCAACGTTGGCCGTCCTTCCGCAAACTCGCCTCGGTGCGGTACATGCGAACCGCGCTCACGCAGAATTGGCGTTCGACGAATGCGCATCTCTCCTCAAAATCTTTGCTGCAGCCTGATTGTACTCGGGCGCGACCCAAACCACGCCCTTATCCGATGGCGCCGTCAGCAGCACGGTGGTGCAAGGTAGGCCTGCCGCATCGAACTTTCGCGCGATGAAATCACTCTCGCCACGGTCATGGCTCGACATGATCAGTTGATAGCGGTCGAGCTCGACCATGTTGCGCATGACGTCGACGAACGCTGCAGTGTGGATGATGTCGTTATGCTGGAGCGGATCGTCGAGGAGAAGCGCCCGCCAGCGCGACCACGTATAAGCGGTGCTTGCAGCGCAGAGTATGCTGAAGCCGTTCGCGGCAAGCTGGCCTTCGCTCAGCACGATCTGTGGCGGAAGATCCTTCTTCGTCTCGATGGCGTTGTCCATTTTCTCCCTGTAGCGAAGCGCCATCCCAAAACTGGTCGCATCAACACGGGTGTCCGCCTTGAACTGGATGCTCTCGCCCGGCGTACTCAGCATCGCCTCGTTGAAGTCATCGATCACCGTGTTGAGCGGATCGAGCACGTGCGTGGAAAAGTCGTTGGCCCGTGTCTGCAAGTCCTCCGAATAGCGTTTCACGGCGCTGCGCGCCGCCGTGGTGAGCTTCACGGCCGCCCGCGCGGCTTCTAGCTTCACCTTGAGCGAGCCAAGATGAGCTGACGGATTCTTTACCCCATCATCGTTCGCTGCTGCGCGCATTGAAGCGACGATCTCGTCGATTTCGCTCTGCAGCAGCGCATTCTCATTGGCGCGCGCGAGTGCAAGCTGGCGCTCGGTGAGCGATCGCAATCCTCCCAGCACCTCCTCGATTGCACCTAGCCCGCGATCATATTCCGCCTGGCTCGGGCTGCCGCTCAGGCCGAGCCGGATCCAGCGCTGCTGCATTTGCTGCGCCGCCTGTTCAGCATTTGCGCGGATCACCTCCGCGGCCGCCAAGTCTCGCTGGGCGGCACCGAGTGCCGCCTGCTCAAGCTGCGCTTCGGCGGACGCCGTACTCGCCACTTCGACCAAACTTGCCAAACGCCCGCGCGCCGCTTCGCCGCGCTCGCGCTCCGTCGTCAGATTAGCGTCGAGTTGACCAATCGATGCGCCCGATAAATTTCGTGCCGCGATACGGTCTGCACAGGCAGCATCTTCGGCCTTAAACCCCGCCAAACGCGCACCCACCTGACTTTCGCGTCCGATCAGCTCGTCGTGCTCGTTCGCGACCGAGGAGCGTTGCTCGGTCGCCGCGGCCGCAGCCGCGGTCAGCGGCTCCAGCGCCTTCTCACCCGCTGCCAAGGCCGCATCCGCGTGACGCACCCGGCCGGCCGCAAGTGCGAGCAGATCGGCATCCGCCGATGTTCCAAGGGTTAGAGCAATGGCGGCCCTAGCATCCGCCGCCGCCCGTGCGGCGGCCAACGCCGTTCGTTCGAGCCCGTCGGCTGCGGAAATCTCGGCGCGAAGTTGGGTCACTTGGTCGTCAAGCGCCGGCTGTGCGCTCCGCAATGTTTCGAGCGCTTCCTCAGCCAGCGCGAGACGGCGATCTCTTCCCGAAGCGGCAGCCTCGGCCAATGCCTTGAGCACCCCGGGTTCAAACCCGGTCTGGCACACCGGGCATTCTGTGTCGTCGTCATGAAGATGGCTGGCGAGCTGGGACAAAGCCGCACTGATCGCCGACGCGTGACGGTCCGCCTCGGCGCGCTCGCGCTCGGCGACGACAATGCGGCCAGCGAGATTGGCCAGTTGCTGCTCGATCGGAGGCAACGCGGATGCCGCGCGGGCGGCCACCTCACGGCCCTGCGCCAACGCTCCGTTGGCCGCTCCAGCTTCGGCTTCCAGCTGAAGATAGTGTCCCATCGAATCAGTGAGCGGGCGCGCCGAGGCCGCGAGGCTCCTCAACCGCGCGACGTCGGCTGCTGCCACGCCATGCTGTGCGATGACGGCATCTGCGTCCGCGATCGTTTTGCGGTGAGCGGCCATTGCCGCAGCCAGGCCTTCGCGATCGCGCTCCTCTGCTTTCAGAAGGTCGGCCAACTGAGCACGCCGCATAAGATCAGTCCGCGCCGCCTCAAGGACGGCGATGTTCTGGTCGACCGTGCTGATCGCGGCACGTTGCGCGGTGACCGCATGTGCAGTCGTATCGACGAGCGGTGCGACCCGGTTGAATCGCACCTGCGCGTCGCTAACGACGCCGCGCAGCCGAACGAGGTTTGGATGATCGAGCCGGCCTTCGACCTGGCTGATACCAAACTGTGCCGGCAGCGCGGACAATGCCTCAAGGGAAGTCTTGCGTTCGCCGGCGGTGCGCAGGGCCTCGCTAATACTATCGCCCAATGTGGCCAGGCGCTGGCCGACGCCTTCGCCGGTGACCGCAAACGCATGGTTGGGCGAAAACTGCTTAAGGTCGGCTTCGAGCCGGTCGATTCGTGCCGTGATCTCTTCGGTGGACAGCAAGCCCGTCGCGCGGGCTGCCGCGCGCAGCCTTTCCAGCCGACTCATCCACCCTTGCCACTCCGCGATCTGCCGATCGAGTGACGCCGCAGCCGCCTGTTCATTTTCGAGGCGTCGCGTGAATGCGGTGATCGTCGGGCGTCCACGTAAGCCCGTACGTATCCGCTCGAGACGGTCGATGCCACTTGGTCCTTTGAGTGCCTCCCACTGGTCTTGCGGGTCGCGGCTCGTGAATCGCTGAAGCGCGGCCTGCCCAAGGAAGTGGGTAAGTGCGAGATAGGTGCTGAGATCGTTGATCGTGCGGCGATCAGGCCGAGCCAGCTTTGCAATGATCTCCGCCATTGCTGTGCCGCCGGACGCGCTCCGCTCGATCGGATCGCCGTCCGAATATGTCAACGCAACTCGATGCGACCCAGGTTCTGCACCGCGCCGGGTGAGATAGTCCTCTTCGAGCAGCTTCTTTCGGCGTTTGTTCAGATAAGGCTCGAAGCGTCGAATTTTATTGGTCAGGCCCCACTCGATCGCATCGAAGAAGCTGCTCTTTCCCAACCCGTTAGTGCCGGTGAGCAGGACGAGCCCTGGCGCAGATGGGATGTATATCTCGAACTCGCCAAAGGTCCGGAAGTCGCGGATCGCAATGCGGGATAGAAAGATCTCGCTCATGCTTGCCCCCTTCGCTCCCAGGATTTGACCAGCGCAGCGACAATCTCGTCCGGCGACTTCTTCTCGTCGAGCGCAATGCGCTCCCACTCGTCGGCTGTTGTCCGAGGCAGGCCAGGCGCCGATGCGCCACTGGCGCTCAACTCGTCGAGGGCGGCATCCTCGAACTGCCCTTCGGCATGCACCCATGGCCTTGCCAGGAAGGTTCGCTTGAGGAAGTCAGCAAAGCTTTCGTCGTCCCGTTTGGGGTCCTCAGGTCGAAGCCATGCCAGCTTGCGGGCGACACGGTCGTCGCGTTCGACCATCAGTGCGAGGGCGCGCCAAGCCTCCTGCCGCTCGCTAGAACGCGGTCCTAGAAGCATAAGCTGAAGATCCAGCGTTTCATTCGCGCCAAGGTAGGATCGTGCCACCACGCACTGATTGCGGCAGCGCCGGAGCGTTTCAAGAACGGCCTCCATCGCGGGCACGTCAGGAAGCAAGCCCAGCACAATATTGAAGCGGTCAATGCGGATCGCGCTGCATTCGGCGGGCAGATCGGTCGGGCTGAGCGACGTCGATTTCGACGACCCGCCATTGAACGTCGAACTTGCCAGCTGCGGCCGACGCTCCACCTTCAGGCCCAAAATTTCTGCAGCCTTTTGAAGCCGTTCGGCGAATTCCGTCAGTCCTGGCGCGAGAGTGGATTCGTCGCTCATGCTGCGTCGCCTTTCACTATGGCCTTATCCAGTGTCTCGAAATGACGGGCCTCGACCGCGATCAACAATGCGCGAAGGGCTTCCAAACCAGCCTCCACAGCCTCGAAAAAGTCGCGGCTGATCGACATGATCACGGGTCCGGACCCGTCGGTGTCATTGAGGGCCGGCTGGTCGGTATCGATCTGCGCGAACGGCCGCTCCGCGATCCGGCTGACTTCGATCGCTGTCTTGACGATCAGAATGACAAACTGTGTCCGCCACATGTAGGAGGCCGCACAAAGGGACATGTCGCCACCGTTGATCATATCGGCAGCGCAGCCATGCCCGGCCCATGCGCAGTCGCCGTCGCGCAAGCGAACGAGGTTGCCCGGCCCGGCGCTCTTTGGCGCGGTCCTTTGCCATGCGGCGGCGATCGCAAGCGCCACTGCTGTACCGCGCACGATCGCACTCCATTTCCTCGGTCCAACGAGTACCTGTGCGGAATCCAGGTTGGGTTCGTCGTCAACGGCACAGATCATCAGCCGCAGAAAATGATTCAGGAGAGCGGCGTCGTCGGTGAACGATGCGTGCCAGTCGGCCCAAGTCGCAGCCATCGCCGTCCGCAGATCCGCCGCAACATGCAGATTGATCTTTCGACCGGGGTCGGCGTTGCTGGCAAAGAACGGCAGGAGATGCGCGTTTAGCTCTCCGAGCAGCCACGTGTCCAACGTGCGATGGATGCGCCGCGCCAGGATTCCAGGCGCAACTTCCGTCGGATTTTGCGCCGCACCGCCCGGATTGCCGCTAAGGATCGTTGGCATATCCATACCTTCGGCATGCGGCGACTCCAGACTGAGGGCGCGCACATGCCGCGTCCAGAGCGCCGGCGAAGCCCGTAGACGACAGTTTCTGCTGTGGCAAGCAACCCGTAGTACCGCGCTGGAGACGGGCCCCAGCGCATCCGGACCGTCTAGCAGAATGATCTCGAAAGGCTGATGCTCGCTCCACGACCGCACTATTTGCTCGGCGGGAATCTCGCCCGACCAACGAACGCGATCGCCCTCGCGGAGAAGCTGCACCGAGATTGGCAGTTGGTGTGCGGCGAGGCGTTGCAATCGCGGCGACAGCGGAATGTCGGCCATGCGGGCGGCCTCCTTGAACAGAGTACGCGCCGCGCTCGACAACTTCGGCACGAGCGTTGCCTCGCCGTGGCGAGCCAGCCAATCGCGATGGGTCGTCGCGTAGGTCGACAGGTGGGCGGCGAAGGGCTGCCGAACGGCATCGCGAAGCGGACCCCTGCGCACGATCACGTCATCGGCCGCGACCACTTCGCCTGCGCAATCCAGCCAGAAGGGAGCAACGACCGGCGCAGGGTCCGGTGCGTCAGTGCGCGTGACGACCCCGCATTGCAAATGGCGGAAGGTGCGCAGGGGGTCGCCCTCACAAGCTTTGATCGTGAGATACGCCGCAAGCCGATTGAGCGTCGCGGTTGAGACGTCGAACACCTCGGCGTGCTGCGTTTGAAAGGTCAGCTGCACGCCTGGACGAAGTCTCTGCCGGACTGCCGCAACCAGCCCGATATCGATAAGATGCTGGAGCAACTCCGCATCATACGCCGCCATGAAGTCGAACCGAGCGGCGTTGGCATCGGCGGCTCGGGCGCGGACATCGATCGCTTTAAGAACCGGCTTCAGGTTTGCGATGCCTGGATGTTCGGCGATAAGCCGAATCGTCCCGGCATGGTCGAAATCGGCGGCGCCGGCCGCCACAAAGTCGATTAGCCCCCCGTCTCCGGCACCGCTCACAAAGAAACGCGGCGTTGGCCTTCCGGCAAACTCTGCCACTGGAACGCCGGCGTCGGTCCAATAGCTAGCGCTCTGAATGGCTGCGACAGGCTCAACCTGCTCCAGTCCGAATCCCACGGCCAGAAAGACCATATGGAACTGTTCGCGCAGTTCGGCGCCAGGAAGCGGCAGTGGAGCATCAAGATTGGTGATGTCGAGGCGATAGCCATCAGGGGCGATGACCAGCGCCGTGACCTGATGACGCAAGCGCCGCTCTAATCGAGGTGCAAGCCTGACGGCAATATCCTCGAAGCCTAGCAACACGTCATCGCGGACGCTTCTGCAAGTTCCAGATTCCCAGTCGAGAATGGGCAGGTCGGCGATGGGATCAAGCGTATCATGTGCCGGCCAGTCGTATATATGCGGATCGAGCCGTCGCCTGTCCGTCGTCGACTGCAGCGGCAGCAGCTCGCCGGCAGACTCGAAGAGAACAACGTGAGACTCCGAAATCAACGCAGCCGCTGCTGCAGCGGCTAGCCCCGCCGCGCCGCCGCCGATCACCGCGATTCGCGGATTGGCCTGCAGGTAACCGAGTTCCTTTAGGGCATGGACCAGCGAGAGGGCGCGTACCTGCTGCGAATAGAAAGTGATGCGTCGGTCGAAACTGCCAATCACGAACAGGTTCGGCCGATCACGGACCGACGCGCCGTCAATGATGTCCTGTGCGAGCAGCGCCTCAGCCAACCGCCGAGTCTCCGGTCGCCGCGCGCAATCCGCACGTCAATCTATCGGTGATCATGCGAGTCCCTGCGAACATAGACAACCTGTTTCCCCGCCCAACCGAATTGCGTAGCGCTCCGCTACGACTCGGGATGCGAGCGCGTCGCTGATGCGATGCAACTTGTGATTTACACATTCCATCAGCTCTAGTTCATCCCCCCTGATCAGCCGACCTACTCGGCGAGTGGTGCCCCGGCAGAGAGCAGGTGCGATGTCCAGTCCAGCCAGATCGCCCGCGCTGCGTATGTTTCTGTGGTTCGCATGATCGGAGCCGCTTCGGTGCTCTTTGTGCCCTGGCACCCCTGCATGTTAAGCGCGCCCTCATAGAGGTTGAGCCTATGCGCGCCGCCGCCCTCCAAAGACGGTTCGGCAGCGGCGGAACCGCGGTCGCAAATTCGTCGAAGTCCAACTCGGTCTCCCCGGTCGCGCGCCGTCCAGATGACAGATCGCCATTGACACCCCTTATAACCGACCATATTTGCCCGGTAAAGGAGGGCCGTCATGTTTGCCTACACTTCCGAGAAATTCGCGTCGCTCTACGAAAGCGAACTGGGTCAGGCATATGAGCGTTCCTGACCGAACTGGAGAATGTAGCCTGGCTGGAAACGGCCTCACAGCTGGGCAAACCTGCCGTAGAGGGAATCGAGGAGCACCTGCTGGAGGCATTCCGGGAGGAGGTGCTGGCGGACCGGGTTGCCAGCGAATGCCAATCGGTAAGACGCGTCCTTACCTTCCGAGCTGACGCCGATACTGAAGTACGCGACCGCTCGAAGTTCGTTATCGGTCAGATCCGCCATGCCTTATTCCGCCTTGCAAGAGAGCTGCGGTGATGACGGCAGGCCGAGCGCCTGTGCCACGTATTCCATCGTATCGCTCGCTCCTTTGGCCTTCGCTTCGTCGATCGCCGCCTGGAGTCTGGCTTTATCCACCACGCGCAAGGCCGGTGCGTCACCGGCGGGACTGAGGTCCGCCTTTTTCAGCCTGAACACGAAACACCCCTCGACGGCCAAGAAAGTGCCATCGTCGAGGTCCAGCGCCGAGGTGATGTTCGACCAGTATTTCCCCTTCGAACAGGCCGACGCGGACATTTCCTGGTGATAGATCGGGAACTTGTGCCAGGCGTCCGCGCCGCCGGGCGACGGCGTCGCGGCGATGAAGCGGGAGCCGCAGTAGGCGGCCGATTTCTTCACGTAGATGCTGTCCGCCCCCAGGTCCAGCCCGGTCAGCGACGCTGACGACGCACCACCGGAAAAGGCGAAGCCCTTGCCGACCGCCACATGCGAAATGCCCTTGGCATCGGTGAACGAGGCGGACTGGTGCCCGTCGGCTTCGAGCGCGACGTCGACCTTCATACTTTCGCCGGTGAAGAAATCCATCGCCTCCACGTGCGCGCCACCCTTGGATTCCGACAGGACCCACGCACGCAGCTTGCCGTGATCGTCCTCGACGAACATCGAGGCGCCGTTGGGGAAGGCGCGCTGGGCCACCGTGCTGGCGGGCCAGCGGGCTTCGCCTGACGCCAGGGCCGCCGAACAGAACGGGATGGCGAGCATCCCCAGCGACATGGCGATTCCGAAGGGGCTCGCGGACTTTCTCGAAGTTCGGGTTGCAGACATCACGATGGGTTCCTTGCTATAGACGAATGGCCCCGCGTGGCGGTGCCCTGCCCCGCACGCCATGATAGCGGTGAAGGGGTTTATCGCAATGCGGAATCGTCAGCAAAACCTGGAACACGCAGGGGCTCCCCCGCTCGATGCTGTAAGCCATGACATGTCCGCCGATGGCTGCGTTGGTTCGCCAAGTCTCAAGGCGTGGGTTCGTACCGGAGCAACTCCGCGCCGTAAAAATAGTTTCCGTAGTACTCGGCTGACCGATATTCCGGGTGTGCTTCAAAGTCGATGTAAGGAGCTGCGCAGTAAGGGCATCGGAATGGATTGGTATATCGGAAGCGTGTGCCATCCGGTGCAAGCGGAAGCGCAGCTTCCAGCGCGGCGAGATCAGCCGGGTTCGGTGTGGACAAGGGCGCCGGACAGCCGGGTACGCGATCGCTCACCGTCAGCGTATGCTTGCCTGAGTCCGAGTAGAAGTAGCCCGCCTGGCTGAACCCGGCATGGAAGGAGCGTATGTGGAACGACTTATGACAGTCGTCGCACTCGCACGAGAGCACAATGTCGGATCGTGTTATCTGCCCGTTGAAGTGCAGTCCCCTTGCAAAGAGACCTTTGCCCCGAAAATCCGTATTTTTCACCTCCGCGCCGGAGAGAAAAAAGGGCTGAAAACGGATACCCGTGGCTTCCCCTCGATCGAAGGCGTGCGGATCGAACGCGGGTGAATCGGTCACCACGCAGTCCACTTGGCATCCAAGACCACCATGGACCCGAACCGAAAAGTGATACCACCCGGCGTTCGGGCCCAACGGGTGCTCGTGAACCACGCCCTGGCGGTCGATGAATTGAATCATGCCGCCGGCCTCGATCTCCATCGAGGGCGACTTTTCGCAAGGCAGCTCCGGCTCGTCGAACCTGGCGATTTCCTTACCCTTCACTTGCACGGATAGAAGTGGATGGTGCTTCTTTTTGAGAATTGAAAACACGGCTTTCCTTAGAAGAGAAGCATTAAAAAGCTGCCTCTTTTACTACATCGGGCAGGAATCCACCAAATTCCCATGCGCACATGTGTCCCTGTCTTCGACCGCCGTTACAACGACCACCCTGCCCGATGGTCTCGCCGCAGGAACTGATTCGCCTCCACCATGTTAGTCACACGCATATTCCGCGCATCGTATTCAATGCGCCCACCCGCCCGCAGCGACACGACACCCAGCAACATCACCTCGGTCAGCCGCGCAGCGTAGTCAAACGGCGACGTCGTCTCCCCTCTGCCCTTGCACGCATCCACCCAGTTCATCTCATGGACGGCAACCACTACCTCGAACCCGCACCTTGAATGATAGTCCTCTACGCGAATGATTGGTGCACCGCCTTGGCGGCTGACGCCGTGTCAATCCGCCAACGCTAGCCTCGTCTAGTGCTCGTTGAAGGACGGTCAGAGCTCAGCAATGCGATGTGTCGCTTAATTATGTCGCGAAGCGACGTTCTGCCCCTAAATCGTGTCGCAAACATCCAAGTCTGGCTTAGCGCATCAGCTGCGACCGTTTAATAATTAGATATGCATCCAAGGGTTACATCTAAATTCAGCCTTTGCGACAGAATTAGAGGGTTACCGACATCCCAGTTCGACGTTGAAGCCCCTAGGGTCGCCACCACCGACAGATCGTCAAAGCCGCGAGGTACGACTGGCCGAAATCCGGGTGCCAGCAGAACATTGTCCCGCCGCGGTGGCATTGCTGGCCGCTGACCCATGTCGGGAATCATTTGCAATCGGCCGAAGTTAAACCTCCGCGCACCCCCCACCGGAATGCCTCGACCTTCCTGTCGCTGTGTGGGTCGTAAGCAATCTGAAAGCGCTTGCCCTTTCGACTGACGTCCAGCTGCACAGGCTTATCGAAACGACTCTGTTGGGCAATGAGGTCGACCGCTGTCATGACCTCATCGCCTGGCTGCAGGCCTGCTGCTTCGCGGCGTGCGAGCCCGGCTCAACGTCCCGTACAAAGGACCCCTGCCCCGTGTCCCGCCACGAAAAACCGAGATCGTAGATACCCGTCTGGATGGGTTCGGGTTGCAGGCAATCGCCAAAGGAACCCGAGACGGGCTGCAGTAGCTTACCGTCCCGCATGGCGCTCCAGTCCTGGACGGCCCAGGCGCCCACCTCGTGGTTCAAGAGGTCCAACCACGTGCTGTCAGTGGCGGGCGCGCCCTTTTCTATACGAGCGGACATTGCATTGACGAGGTGCAGGACATCGACCTGCAAGCCGCGGGACTTCAACTGGGCATCCAGATTGGCGAAGTAGAGTGCACCGCGTGCGTAGGGGAGCATCCACGCCCCGTTGCCCGCCCACTTGATGGCCGCAGCGTCCTTCAACGAAACATCGCGATGTGCGTTGGTGTAGTACTGAGCGGCCCGGGCGTTCACCTCGTCCTGGTATTGCTGCAACGAGTAGAGACGCGCATGGAATGGAAGCACTGTCGACATATAGTCAGCCAAGCCTTCGGTATACCAGTCACCCTGGGAATCGTCCGTATCGCTCAGTCCTCCTGCAAAAGCGTGGACCATCTCGTGAGCGATCAGGTGGTGGATCTGCTGTGAATCGGGTGGTATCGCCGGCGGCAGGTAGAGAAGGAAGGATCCGACATCAGCTGAGCCGCTGGCGATAGGGCCGCCATCGTACGAGCGGATCATGAATCGAAAAGGTGCGTTAGAGGGCGCCAGGAATGCACGGCGTTCGGCTTCATAGGCTTCTTCACTCCAGACGGCCGCCCTGAGCAGCGCCTCACGGGATTCGCCAAGGGCGAACATGCTGAAGCCCTCGGCGCGAGCAGGCGTCGGATAGGTTTGCAAGGGGCCTGCCAGAAATGACGCCTGCTCCAGATGGTTCATGTCGGTGCTCAACTGAGCATTGCCGACCGACAGCGTGGAGACGGCTTGCTGGCCGCGCGGCAGATGCCAGCGTAGTTTCAGCTCGATGGGGCCTCGTAGCTCGGGTAACAAAAGCAGGCTGACAAATGCTCCCGATATGCCGCCGCCGGCAGCCTGGAGGTCGTGATGAGGTCCGCGCTTCACAGGTAATGGCAGGGCCACTGGCACGAAGTAACGGACGTGCAAACTGCCCTTGACGGGACGCGACGGTTCCCAGACCTGCCACGTGCGATGTCGGATCTGTATGCGCTCGGGGGCCGCCATGGCCAGCGCACCGGCCGCATCGGCCACCTCAAGCTTTGTGACCTGGTCGGTGTCGCGGACGAGGGATGGTTCCAATGTATCGAAACGTAGCGTCGAGGACTGGTCAGATCCCACGGCTCGCTCAAGCACGTACGACACGCCCATCCCAGTGGCGCCCGCTGGTTCCACGCGCGGAGTGAGATCGAGCACTAACGTGTTCTTGCTTGCCGGCGCCGCATATGCCCGAGGCGACAGCCATACCAACATGATCACCGCCGCCACCATAAGATTAAGCAACCGACGCTTCATTCCTCTTTCCTCGAAACGCGCACCATGAGCGTCACGCCCGCCAGCGCGACACCGGCCGAAAGAAGCTTTGGCAAGGTCAGCCGCTCGTCGAGCAACAAGGCCGAAAGCAGCAGCGCGACGACGGGTGCGGCATAGTTGAAGGTATTGGCTATTGTCGGGGAAACCTGGGCATTCACGGCGAGGAAAACCGTGTAGCCCACTAGCGTGCTTGCAATGACAAGGAAGGCCAGCGCCGACCAGGCAGAGGCCGGTACCTCACTCATGTCGATCCGACTGAACATCCCAGTCGTACCCCCCGCGATCGCGAGAACCAACGCGGTAGTAACTAATTGGGTTGCCAACGCGACGACGGGATCCGCAGGTAGGCGCAGTCGCCTCGCCCACAGTGACCCCGCAGCCCAACTCGCCGACGCGGCGAGTGTGAGCGCGGCGCCCAACGGGTGGAAACCGCCGCCGGTATAAGTGAAATAAGCCATCAGGGCGAGCCCGGTGAAACCAAGTGCAATGCCGCAGACCTCGCGTCTGCCCAGGGGTTTGCGCAGGATCGCCCACGAGAACAGCGCCAGAAAGATCGGTGCGCTCGAGCCGAACACGGACGCCACGCCAGCCGGCAGCAGATGCGTTCCCATAAGCGCAAGCGTCTGGCTGCCGAGCAGCATCACCAGGCCGAGCCCCGCTGCAGACGCCAGTTCCGAAGCGTGCGCTGGACGTAGCCGCCAACGCCACAACGCCAGCGGAAGAATCAGCGCCGCAGCAAGACCGAAGCGCATCGCGGCTAGGACGATCGGAGGTATCGCGTCGCCGCCTACCTTGAAAGCGACAAAGTTGGCGCCGTTGTAAAACCATTGGTAGCCGACCGCAGACGCGACGAGCACCCGACTCCGTGCCCAACCGGCGTGCACGCTCATACCGCCGTGAGCTTTTTGCTCTCGAGCCAGGCACGTAGGGCGAACGTGAGTTCGGTCTTGCACTCAAGCGATAGCCAATGGGCGCCGTGCAAATGGGCAACGGTAAGGTCGGCGCAAGAGCTACGCATCGGGTCGCCCATGTGGTTGCCGTTGATACTGTTCATTTGGTCATAGTCCCCATTGACGAACAGTACGGGCAGCGACAAGCGACCGCCGTCAGATGCCTTGGCGGCATAGGCGATGTTGGCCTCGTCATTCAAATACCATGCACACGGCGCTCGGAAACCGTGCGCATCGAACGCGCGCACCAGGGTTTCGAAATCGGCCAGCGGCCAGAGAGCTCGATCAAGGTCGGTGGGAGGGGCCCGGTGCGCGCCACCAAAGCGACCTCCGTTGCGCGTGACCGTCGCGTTCGCGGCAGGCTTGGCGATCTTTTCCGGGTCGCCCGATCGATAGATCGACGCGAGGGATGCGGCCTTGTCCGCATCCAGATCGGCTATGGCTGATGCAAAGTTTGTCGTGTAGTAGCGGTAATAGTCCCACTGGCCGTCCGGATACCGGTCGGCTGGATAGATGGTGCGGTCGACCAACGGGATCAGCGTCTGCAATGCGTGCCCCGCAGGGAAATAAGGCACCGAGACCAGTACGGCGCCGCGGCTGCGCGCGGGCTCGTGCGAAACCAGCGATCCGACAGCTACGCTACCCCAGTCATGGCCGATCCAGATGGCAGGCTCACCGCCAAGATGGTCGTGAAGCTCCCTCATGTCCGCCACCACATGCTCGAGGGCATAGGCACCGCTCTCCGCAGGCATGGAAGAACCTCCATAGCCTCGCATGTCCGGGGCGATACAGCGCCACCCGCTTTCAGCGAATTCGTCAAGCTGAGCTCGCCAGACCAGGCTGAGCTCTGGCCATCCATGAAGGAAGATCATGAGGGGCCCGTTCGCGGGACCCTTCTCGAGATAGTGCGTCGTATGTCGAGCCGTGCTGAACGTGCGCGAAGCCAATGTAGACAAAGCTGTTCCCCGTCTGTTTAGGGCCTGGACCCAGGTCGGAACGCTTAGGGATTGTATAAACGGAGGCCCTTTGCCACTATCCGCCTAATCACTCATGGGGCTGTAACTAGAACTTACAGATCGATCGATGCGATTGAGGGATTCACTGGAGGGCGTCGCCGTGTTCGTAGCGGCTGCGGATGCGTGTAGCTTTTCCGAGGCGGCCAGGCGCCTGGGCATCTCGCCTTCCGCCGTGAGCCAGGCCATCAGTGCGCTCGAAGAGCGGCTCGGCGCCCCACTCTTCCGCCGATCCACCCGCAGTTTGAGCCTGACGGATGTCGGCGACGACTACCTGCGCACGGTGGCGCCAGCGCTCGCGCAAATCAAACAAGCCGCAGAAGTGGCCTCCGGCCGAGGTGGACATCCGACGGGTCCACTGCGCCTTACGATGCCGCGTGCGCCGTTCGATCTGGTTATTGCTCCCCTATTAGCGGCGTTCCAGGACAACTATCCTGGCGTGAGCCTCGAGATAGCCGTCGAAGCGCGCCTGGTCGATATCGTCAAGGACGGCTACGACGCAGGACTGCGTTATGGGAACTGCATCGATCAGGACATGGTTGCCAAACAGGTCGCGCCCACGTCAGACGCGATCCTCGTTGCGTCGCCGGCGTATCTGCGCGCACGACCCGTGCCAGCCACGCCGGCCGATCTTCTCGACCACCGTGTCATAGCATGCCGCAGCCAAGGGACTGGCGTCGTCATACCGTGGACACTTCAATCCGCTGGCAAGACCGTACAGGTTGCTCCGCCTCTGGCAACTATCGTCCACGACCTTACTTCGCAGATCGATCTGGCCGTCAGGGGGCTAGGTATAGTCAATGCGCCCGTCGCCATGGTGGCCGACCTCCTCGCAGAGGGACAGTTGGCACGAGTTCTGCCCGAATGGTCCAGCCAAATGGCAGAGCTTTACCTCTACTTCCCAAGTCGCCGTCATCAGTCGGCCGCCTTGCGGGCTTTTGTCGAATTTCTGGGGCGTGCGCTCTGATGGGCGGTGCCGAAGCCATCCGAGACGACGTTCCCTAGTCGGGCGATAGGGACGCGACATAGAAGCGACGGCGACGGCGAAAGCGGGTCCGGTGGAGGTCCTCGTCGTAAGCTTCGGTAGGACATGCCGTGGCGCTATCGCCTTGCGCCCGGTGATAATGCGGGCAAACCCGCCCCCGCCCAGAGCCCTCCATGCCCATCGTCAGTCGTAAGTTCTCGCGCCTCTCCACGGCGCTCGCGGTCGCGCTCAGTGTGGGCAATGCGCATGCTCAGCAGGCTGCTATGGACCAGGTGCCCGCACTGCAAGACGTGCCGTATGTCGGCACGGTAACGCTCAACGTCGATGTCAGCGACACGGCGCAGGGTATCTTCCGGGTCCACGAATCCATACCGGTACAGGCGGGCGCGCTGACCCTGCTGTACCCGCAGTGGATTCCCGGCGATCACTCGCCGACGGGCCCTGTCGCGATGCTCGCCGGCCTCAGGCTCAGTGCCGACGGCAAGCCGCTTCCCTGGGTGCGCGACAAGTACAACGTCTACGCTTTCCATGTCGACGTTCCTGCCGGCGTATCGACGCTCGATGTCGATTTCCAGTACCTGTCGGAACGCGCGGACGACGCGGACTTCGAGATCACCGACCGCATGATGTACATGGAGTGGAGCAAGGTGGCGCTCTATCCGGCGGGCTACTACACGCGCGGCATCACTTTCGCGCCCAGCGTGAAACTACCGCATGGCTGGCAGGCGGGCACTGCGCTCGAGACAGCCGCGACATCGGGAGACACCACCACCTTCAAGCCGGTGACCTTCGACAACCTCGTCGACTCGCCTGTGTACGCCGGCCAGTACGTGAAGCGCGTGGCCCTGAACCCCGGTGATAAAGCGCCGGTGTATATGGACGTCTTTGCCGATGAGCCCAAATATCTGGAGATGTCAGCCGAACAAGTGGCAGTGCATCGCAACCTGGTGACACAGGCCACGAAGCTGTTCGGTTCACACCACTACGACCACTACGACTTCCTGTTCTCGCTGTCCGACCAGCTGGCCGGCAATGGCACCGAGCACCATCAATCCAGCGAAGACGGCCTTGGCGCGGATTATTTCACCGCCTGGAGCGACAACGCCTCCGAGCGCGACCTGCTCGCCCACGAATATGTTCATTCGTGGAACGGCAAGTTCCGCCGCCCTGCCGATTTGTGGACGCCAAACTTCAACGTTCCCATGGGCAACTCGCTGCTCTGGGTCTATGAGGGTCAAACGCAATACTGGGGCTTCGTCCTGACCGCGCGCGCAGGCATGTGGACGCCGCAGGAGTTCCGGGACGGCCTGGCGATGGTCGCCGCCAACTACGATCGCAACCGCGAGGGTTTCCAGTGGCGCTCGCTGGAGGACACCACCAACGATCCCATCGTCGCCCATCGGGCTCCCCTGCCCTACCGTAGCTGGCAGATGAGCGAGGACTACTACAGCGGTGGGCAGATGATGTGGCTTGCCGTCGATGCGAAGTTGCGCAGTCTGACGGGCGACAAGCGCTCGCTGGATGATTTCGCACGCGCGTTCTTCGGCGTCGACAATGGCAGCCACGTACCGAAGACCTACACCTTCGACGACGTGGTCGCTGCGCTGAACGACACGGCAAAGTACGATTGGGCGAGCTTCCTCAAGGCTCGTGCATACAGCCTCAATCCGCCGCTACAGGATGGCCTTGCAGGCACCGGCTGGAAGCTGGTGTACGACGACAAGGAAAGCGAGTTCGAGAAGGCCTATGACGGCCGCCCGGAAATTTCGCGCCATCTGTTGAACTTCACGTGGTCGATCGGCCTGACGATAACAGGCAGCGGCAAGATCAACGACGTGCGCTGGGACGGCCCGGCTTTCAAGGCAGGGGTCAGTACGGGCGCGACCATCGTCGCGGTGAACGGTGTGGCGTATTCGAAGGATGTCCTCAAAGACGCGATAACCCTGGCGAAGGACAGCAGTCGCGAGATCGCACTGACACTGAAGTATCAGGGGCGCTTCCGCACGGTGTCCGTGGGTTACCACGGTGGACTGCAGTATCCGCACCTGGTGCGGGTGCAGGGCACGCCGGACTACCTCAGCGAGATCATTGCGGCGAGGAAGTAGACGGATGTACGGCAGCGGCCCGTGCAGGCCGCTGCCTGCGATAAGGCGAGGTCCAGCGGCGACCCCGAAGAAAGCATGCAGAAAACCTGGGTACCTAGGATGCACGCATGTTTTCGCGCATTCGCCCCTGGTATGGAACTGTCGGACGTTGTCTGGGCCTACTGGCCCTGCTCGTCCTGCGCGTGCTTTGGCTCAGGGCGTACCCGCTCAATTCCGACGAGCCACAGCACGCGCACGTGGCCTGGAGCATTGGCCAGGGCGACCTGCCCTATCGCGACGTCTTCGATAACCACGGGCCGCTCTTCAGCGCGATCTACGCCCCGCTGATGCATGCCATGGGTCCGCGGTCGGACATCCTCGAGTGGTTGCGACTCGCGGTGGTGCCCTGGTACCTCCTGGCGCTGGTGGCTACCTGGTGTCTGGCCCGTCGGCTTTATTCCCGTGGCATCGCCGATGCCTCCGTGGTGCTGGTTGGCCTGACACACGCCTTTTTCATCAAGATGGGCGAGTTCCGCACGGACGATCTTTGGACGGCGCTCTGGCTTTGCGCGCTGGCGACAGCGGTGCACGCGAAGCGGCGGGCCTCCCGATGGGCACTGGCCGGCTTGCTGCTGGGTGCGGCGTTGTCGGTATCGCAGAAGACGCTGCCTCTTTCGTGTGTCGCCCTGCTCGCCGCGGCCTGCGTCTGGGCCATCCCATGGCGTAAGGACAGGCGAGGCCTGCTGAAGGGTGGCGGCGCCCTGCTGGCGGGTTGCCTCGTCGTGCCCGGTGCGTTCGCTCTCTATCTCGCCATACAGCATGACCTCGGGCCGGCGTGGTACGACCTCGTGGCGTACAACCTGTCTGCTACCGGGCGCGCGGCACACGCCGATCACCGTCTGGTCTACGGGATGCTGGTCGTCGCGGTCGCCATGGCGACCACGACGTGGGTGCGGCGCGTCGATCCCGGTGATGCGCCGACACACTGGCGCCTCTTCCTCGGCATCCATGGGCTTTTGTTCGCTTCCTTTATCTGGTTGGTATGGCCGCTGCCTACGGCACAGGACTTTCTGCCGGTGATACCTACGATCTTCGTATCCCTGATCGGCCTGGTCAGCCGGTTTGGGCGATCGGCCGCATGGCCGCGATCGCGCGCGGTAGCCCTCGTGGTCGTTCTGGCCGCGGTGGAACTCGTCTTGCTGATCGAGCAGGCGCCGCCCTGGCGCGACACCCTCGCCTACAAGGAAGGGCAACTGCGCACCGTGCTTGCCTGTACATCGCCCGACGACACCGTCATGGATGCCAAAAGCGGTGCCATCTTCCGCCCGCGGCCGTATCACACGGTGCTGGAAAGCATCGCCCTGCAGCGCTTCGAACGCGGGCTCAAGGCGGAGGACATCGTGCCCGCGCTGGTCGCGCACCGCACGATGACGGTGATCGTCGACCGGCTGCCGCCAGCGACCCGCGCTTTCATTGCGCAGAATTACCTGTCCGGCACGGCGAACGTCTTCATGGCCGGGAAACAGCTGGTGGGTCGCGATTTCGATGTGACGTTGGCGGGCACCTACACCGTGACCGACGGCGCGTCTGAGGTCGCCGTCGTCATCGACGGCCGGCCGGCCGCGTCACGCTGGCAGCTATCCGAGGGACATCACTCACTGGATACGCCGTCGCATGGGGCTCTGGACCTGGTATGGAGCCCGGCGTGGATGGGAGGCTGGCGGCCCGTCGTTACCCCAGGCTCGTTTCCACCGGTTCTGGCAGGCACGCGCACCTGATCCTCATGCCGCGTCGGCGATATCGAAGCGGCTGACCTTGCCTTGCGTGAAGTGGAACACGTGACCCACGGTCTTGTCTTTCAGCCCGTGGGTCTGGCCTTCGAGAGGATTGCCTTGCAGATCGCGGATGGTCTGGATGACCCGCACCACGATCGCGCCGTCGGCCGATTCTTCGAACGAAACCGGCTCGACGTGCGCGCGGACCATCTGCCATTGGCCCGTCCAATACGCGCGCACCGCGTCCTTGCCGTGCTCGTGACCGCCGTGCATGCCGTTGGCCCACGCCACATCATCGGTCAGCTTGGCGAATAGGCCGTCGATGTCACGCGCGTTGAAAAGGGTATAGATGTCACGCAGTGTCTGGATCGGATCGCTCATCGGGTATGCTCCTGGTGAATTTACATATGGGCATATGTATTGAGCTACTCTGCACCCTGGCACGGCGTTCCGCAAGGCAAACATGATGCATAAAGACGTACTTTCCACGCCGGGACACCTGATCTCACTGGCGGCGCGGGGCTTTGCCCGCCTGAGCGAGGCGCGGCTGAAACCCATGGGCTTCGGCGTTGGTCACATCCCCGTACTGATCGCGCTGGCAACCGGAAAGGCAAGGACGCAGCGCGACCTCGCCCGCTTCGCGCGCGTCGAACAGCCGCCCATGGCGCAGATGCTCACGCGGATGGAGCGCGACGGTTTGATCCGACGCACGCCCGACCCGGTGGATGGTCGCAGTAGGCACGTCGTGCTCACGGCCCACGCCGAAGCAAACCTGCCGGACGCTTGCGAGACGCTCTTCGCGGGAAACCGCGAAGCGCTGGACGGCTTCAGCGAAGCCGAACAAGCGCAGCTGGTCGCGTTGCTGGGCCGCCTGATCGTCAACCTGGACAAGATGACCGATACGGAGTCCTCCGGGCGTCGGTAGCCTTTCAATACGCCATGGAAAAAACGACATGCCTGCTGGCCGCCACGCGTCCCGTCCGCGCCCTTCCCTATCGGCCAGACCCTCCACCGCACTTAAAATGCGTCGCTCGGCGCCCCTTAATGCGAAAATAGCCGACCGCCCCCCCCTACCCCCCTCGCCCCCATGATTCGACTCACCGACATAAAGCTCCCGCTCGACCACGCCGAAGGCGCCCTCGAGGCGGCCATCCGCGCCAGGCTGGCGCTCGGCCAGGCGGGGCTGCTCGGCTTCACGGTCTTCCGCCGGGGCCATGACGCACGCAAGCGCGGCAACATCCAGCTGATCTATACGCTGGACGTCGAGGTGGCTGACGAGGCTGCCCTGCTCGCGCGGTTTGCCGAGGACAAGCACGTGCAGCCCTCCCCCGACACCAGCTATAAGTTTGTGGCGCAGGCGCCGGCCGGTCTCGAGCAACGCCCTGTCGTGATCGGGCTTGGGCCGTGCGGCCTGTTCGCGGGGCTGCTGCTGGCCCAGATGGGCTACCGGCCGATCATCCTCGACCGGGGCAAGGCGGTGCGGGAGCGTACGGTCGACACCTGGGCCCTGTGGCGCAAGCGCAAGCTGGAGCCGGAATCGAACGTGCAGTTCGGCGAGGGTGGCGCGGGCACGTTCTCCGACGGCAAGCTGTACAGCCAGATTTCCGACCCGCTCCACCACGGCCGCAAGGTGCTCACGGAGTTCGTGAAGGCCGGCGCGCCGGAAGAAATCATGTACGTCAGCAAGCCGCATATCGGCACCTTTCGGCTGGTGACGATGGTAGAAGCCATGCGCGGGACCATCGAGGCGCTGGGCGGCGAGATTCGCTTCAACCAGCGTGTCGACGACCTGCTGGTCGATAGCGCCGCCGATGGATCCCGGCAGATCCGGGGTGTGGTCCTGGCCGACGGCGAACAGTTGCTGAGCGATCATGTCGTACTCGCGGTGGGGCACAGTGCGCGCGATACGTTCTTCATGCTGCACGACCGCGGCGTGTACATGGAAGCCAAGCCGTTCTCTGTCGGCTTTCGCGTGGAGCATCCGCAATCGATCATCGACAAGGCGCGCTTCGGGCCGCAGGCGGGTCACGACCTTCTCGGCGCTGCAGACTACAAGCTGGTGCACCACTGCAAGAACGGTCGCTCGGTCTACAGCTTCTGTATGTGCCCGGGCGGCACGGTGGTGGCTGCCGCGTCCGAGCCGGAACGCGTGGTGACCAACGGCATGAGCCAGTATTCGCGCAACGAACGTAACGCGAACGCTGCCATCGTCGTGGGTATCGACCCCAAGGACTTCGCCGCCTTCGACGACAGTGGCAGTCCGTTGGCCGGTATCGCCTTGCAGCGTGCGCTCGAATCGCGCGCGTACGAGCTGGGTGGTCGCGATTACAGCGCGCCGGCGCAGTTGGTCGGCGACTTCATCAAGGGCACGCCGTCGATCGAATTCGGCACGGTGCAGCCTTCGTACAAACCTGGCGTGCACCTGACCGATCTCGCGTCTGCCTTGCCCTCGTACGCCATTGAAGCCATCCGCGAGGCGCTACCGGCGTTCGATCGCCAGATCAGGGGCTTCGCCATGAACGATGCGCTGCTCACGGGGGTAGAGACCCGGACCTCGTCACCGGTGCGTATCCGTCGCGGCGAGGACTACCAGAGCCTCAATACGCGCGGGCTGTTTCCCGCCGGCGAAGGCGCGGGTTATGCAGGCGGCATTCTCTCCGCGGGGGTGGATGGGATTCGCGTGGCGGAAGCGGTGGCCCGGAGTATCAACGGGGCTGCCTGATACCGTCACATGGGGTGCCCTTGAAGGGGTACAGCTCGTGCCGGATTGGCTACCGCTGGTGATGCTCACGACACAGCTGTTCAACCAGCGCACGATGGTCCGGTAGATCGTCCAGTGCGCGCGTGGCCGCCTGCTGGATCATCGCGAAGTCCCGTCGCGCTGCGTCCATGTGCGGATAGGCGCTGAGCATGGGCTCCAGGTCGGTCTGGAACTCCATGCCGTACAGGATGTACTGCCAGCTGGACGGCATGAACATTTCCAGGTCGCTGACAAAATCCAGTCGGTGCGGCGGTCGGTGCTTCCACATCGCGAGCTTTTCCTGCAGGGTCCGCGGGATGCTGGCGGCGTCGCCGTTGTCGATCCAGAACGAAGAGTCACGCCGCTGGCTCAGGCAGTAGTGCATCTTGATGAAGTCGATGATGCGATCGTAGCGGGCCACCATCATTTCGTTGAAATGCCTTGCGGCGCCTTCCATGTCGTCCGTGTCGACCGGCAAAAGGTGCGTGAGCAGGTAGGTCGCCAGTTCGACCAGTGCGATGCCGGTGGATTCGAGCGGCTCGACGAACCCGCCGGCCAGACCCACGGCCACGCAGTTCTTGCGCCAGTGCTCGGGACGGTATCCCGTCTCGAATCGGATGTGCAGCGCCTTCAGTCCCTCTCCCGCCGTGCCCACGTAGCGCCGGAAGACATCTTCGGCACGGTCGTCGGTGGTGTGCCGCGACGAATAGACATAGCCGGTGCCACGCCGCTTCTGCAACCCGATATCCCAGATCCAGCCGGCCTCCTGCGCCGTGGAGATGGTGTACGAAGGGATCGGCGCATCCGGCGTCTCGTACGGCACCTGCATGGCGACAGCGCGATCGGCGAACAGGACATTCGCGCGGCTGCGAAAGGGTGACTGCATCGTGTCGCCGATCAGCATGCCACGCAGTCCGGTGCAGTCCACGTAGAGATCGGCGGTGAGATCGCCCTGCTCCTTCGTCACCACCCGGGCGATGGCGCCCTGGCCGTCCAGCTCCGCGCGCTCCACCGTGGCCATGTGCCGAACCACGCCGAGGGTCTGCTGGCCATGCTCGGCAAGCACACGCGCAAAGCAGGCGGCATCGAAGTGGAAGGCGTGGTTCATCGGCCCCTGGTAGTCCGGATCCCTTGCCCGCCTGGGCGCACGCGAGTGGTCGACCAGTGTGGTTTGCATGGAGACGGCTTCGGCAAACGACATGCCCTCCGGCGCAGCACCGAGCAGCCAGTACGGCAATAACTCAGGCCCACCGGGACGCTGGCTGGGTGCGTTGAACGGATGAAAGAAGTGGTCCGCGCCGGGCGCGCCCGGCGGCCGTACCCAGTGGCGATAGTGGATACCCTGCTTGTACGTCGCCGTGGCACCGACCAGGAAGCGGCGCTCGTCCAGACCGATCGCCGACAACGTCCCGCGAATCGAGGGAAAGGTGGCCTCCCCTACCCCCAGCAAGCCGATGTCGGGCGACTCCACCAGATGCACCTGCACGCTCCGCGGATCGACCGCGTTGACCGCCTTAGCCAGGTAGCAGGCCGTCAGCCAGCCGGCGGTACCTCCGCCGACGATCAGCACTTTCTTCAGGCGCGCCATGGGGTTTCCCTGCCGATACGGCCGAATGGAGATAAAGAAAGGCCGGGCCACCACAGGCGGGCCCGGCAAAAAGGCCACTCAGGGGAGACTGAGAACGGCAAAGCCAGCTAACTCAGAACCAGACGCCCAGCTGCACACCGTAGGTCCGCGGCGCGAGGTACTGCGATACGTACTGCAGCGAGCCGTCGGCCATCTGGAAGCGGCCGGCGCTGGTGCGGGTCTTCTTGTCGGATACGTTCTGCACGTACCCGTTGACCCACCACTTGTCGCCCGGTTCGCTGTAACGCAGTGACAGGTCGCCGCGCACGTAGGCCTTCTGCTGGTCCCCGGAACCCAGGTTGAAATAGCTCAGCCACTGCGCGCTCTGGTACTGCGCGCTGACACGGGGCGTGAGCTTGCCACCGTTGGCAAGGTGGAAGGTGTGCTCATAGATGCCGGTGAGCGACACGTTCGGTGCGTGCGGCAGGTCGTTGCCGGTGACGTCCAGGCAGCTGGCCAGGTTGGATGCCGTCGGGCATGCCGGCAGGCCCTGGTAGTCGTTGGAACCGGCGTAGACCAGTTTGCCCAGCTCCTTCTTCGGGATGGCCGAGAAGATCAGGTTGAAACGGTCGTCCTTTTGCTGATAGGCCAACTCCGATTCGATGCCGAACACCTTGGTGCTGCCGCCCACGTTGGAGAAGCCCAGGCCGTGGTTTCCATCGGGGTAGATGATGGGCGCGGACAACTGGAAGTTCTTGAAGTCTTCGTAGTAGATCGCCGAGTTCCACGTCATGTGGCCCTCGAGGAAGGTGAACTTGGTGCCGACTTCGTAGTTGGTCAGCGATTCGGGCTTGTACAGCGTGCCCGCGTCCTGCGTGCCACCCGATTTATAGCCGGTGGAGACGCTGGCGTAGAGCAGGCCGTTCTCGCTGACGTCGGTATCCAGGCGCACCAGCCAGGTCGGCTTGCTCTTGCTGTACTTGGCCGTGTTCCGCTGCGAGACACTGAATCCGTTCGACGGGTCCGGATACACGTCCGGCGAGATCGGCACCTGCGGTACGGTCGGGTCAGCGGCCCAACCCCAGCTGATACCGCCCTTGTTCTCCTTCTCATCGTGCGACCAGCGCGCACCACCGGTGAGGCGCCAGTGGTCACTCAAGTGCCAGGTGGCCTGACCGAACAGCGCATACGACTCCACCGTTTCCTTCGGCTGGATGAAGGAGCCCTGCCAGCTGACCGTACCGTAGCGCGTACCGTTCATGATGGGGATGTCGAAGCGGATGTCGTTGTCTTCGTAGCCGTAGTAAGCACCGAGGATCCAGTCCACCGTCTGCGGCCCGACGGACTTCAGGTTGATCTCCTGGCTCCAGCTCTTGTACTTCGAGTCGTTGGTCCGGTCGTCCTGGTACACGCCGTTGGTGGTGAAGCTGGTGGGCACGCTCACGCCGACGTCCTGGTCGAAGTCGCTCTTGCCGGAGTAGCGGTTATAGCCGGCGATGTAGCTCAGCTGCATGCCGTCGCTGATATTCCAGTCCATGCGGCTGCGCAGTGTCTTGGACGTACGGTCCAGGTAGGGCGCGGTGTCGATCAGCGCCGACCAGAAGTCCTGCCCCTGACGCGGCGTCTGCATGAGGCTCATGCTGGGCGTGCCGCGATCGGCGAAGTACTCGTACGACAGGTTCCACTTGAACGCGTCGCTGGGCTGCCACAAGGCACTGACGCGGGCGGCGGACTGGTCCTGCGAGCTGTACTTGTCGCCGCCCTGCACGTACTGGCCCGGGTCGATCGGCCGGAAGTTGGCCAGCGTGCCGCCAGAGATCGGTGACGCCAGGTATGCCTGTTGCTGTTGCGCCACGCTGGGCAGCTGGCCCGACGGTTTCTGGTAATCGACGTAGCCGTCGTGCTGCTCGTGCACCACGGCCACGCGCATGGCGAAGGTGTCGCTGATGGGCAGGTTGAACGCGGCGCGCGCGCCGGCCTGGTTGTAATTGCCTGCGCCGACCTGCGCATTGCCGTAGAAGCCCGCGCCGATGTCCGGCTTGGCCGTCTGGAAACTGATGGCACCGGCGGTGGAGTTGCGGCCCCAGAGGGTGCCCTGGGGACCGCGTAGCGTTTCGACGCCTTCCATGTCCAGCAGCAGGCCCGATGCCGCTTCGGCGCGTGGCGCGTAGATGCCGTCGACGAAGGTGGCGACCTCCGGATCGGCGTACTCGGTCTTGGCGCTGTCGTTGCCGATACCGCGCAGGGTCAGCGTCACGACGCCGTGGTCACCCTGGGATGTGCCCTGCAGGCCCGGTACCAGCTTGGTGAGGTCCTGCACCGTCATGACGCGCTCCCGATCAAGCGTGTCGACGGTGATCGCGGTGACGGCCACCGGCGTTTTCTGCAGCGGCGTCTCGCGCTTGGTCGCCGTGACCGAGACAGCGTCGAGGTTCTGTACTTTCTTTTCGGCGGCGCCGGGCGCGTTGGACGGCGGCGGCGTTTGCGCGGTCGTATCCTGGCCCACGGCAAATGCCGTGCCCGGCGCAATGACGAGCGATATGGCGACGTACAACAAAGTGCGGTGCAGATTCATCTGGCTCTCCCCATCAATCGTTCGGATAAGTCACGAAGGTCCCCTACTCCCTCCGGCACGCCATCGATCCGTAATGACAGCGCTGTCATCGAGAGATAATAGAGTGCCGTGGCGATGAATGCTTGCCGCAAGGCAGCACGTCATCCAGGCAACGACAAACTCAGGCTACGCAGACTCGCGCGATGCTCGCGGAGCCTTTCCATCGGCGGATATTGGTGCAAAGCGGATAGAACATCAGGGTGTGCCG
Organism: Luteibacter sp. ME-Dv--P-043b; assembly: GCF_030209605.1. Lineage (NCBI taxonomy): Bacteria > Pseudomonadati > Pseudomonadota > Gammaproteobacteria > Lysobacterales > Rhodanobacteraceae > Luteibacter > Luteibacter sp. ME-Dv--P-043b. Next base: position 248,517 of record NZ_JARVRT010000018.1, on the reverse strand, counting down.
CTCCCGTGGGCGGGGCATGACAAGGTCCGGTCCGCCACCGTGCCTAGCGACACGTCGGTGATGGCGACCTTTCCACCCGAGTGGCTGGACCACTCGAACGGACGATCGATCCTGCCCATGTTGGCGCCGGCGTCTCGGAAGCATTTCAACGGGATGCCGACGCGTAGCCACTGACCCCTAGGCAGCGCGGCGAGCTGGCTACCGACGACCACCTGGCCGCCACACCCGGCGCCACAGCCGATGCCGATGGTCGAGTTGTCCCCAGGTGAGAGGGCCTCGACGCGCAAGGTGGTCACCAGCAGGACATCGCCGTTGGTCTCGCGCTCCACGTCCATGGGCGCGGGTGCCACCAATGCGATGCTTGCGGCACCGGTGCCGCTGCCGGACCAGCTGAGGCTGCGCGCGTCTTCCTGTGCCTTGTAGTCGAGCGCACCGATACGCAGGCTGCCGTCTGCCGTGGCGGCCGGCGTGGCGGCGACATCCATGGCCACGCCGTTCGCTCCGGTCAGGCGCACGACGACATCCTGTGACGGCTTGCCGCGGGTGAAGTAAACGCCGGCCTGTTGGCTGCTCAGGGTGATCCCCGGCTCTTCGGACAACGTGCCCGTCTTCCCGGGGGCGGCATAAGTCAGGCCAAATCCATAGGGAAACTGAGGCTGCTCGCCTCGCGCCCCGGCTGCCGACGGGCCCTGTATCGCGCGGCGTGGCCACGTATAGGACAGCTTGCCGTGGAAGTCGTGCGCGATACGGCCATCACGACTACGCAGCAGCACATCGGCGATACCTTCCCCTTCACTGCCCGGCAGCCATGCCACCACGAAAGCGTCGGCGGCGTTGATCTCGCGATTCATCCACAGGGGGCGTCCGGTCAGGAACACGGCGACGACCGGCACACCCTGTCCGCGCAGCTTGCGCAGCAGATCGAGGTCGCGATCGTTACCCGGGCGATAGGCCAGGTTCGGCCGGTCGCCCTGGAACTCGGCGTAGGGGTCTTCGCCGAACACCACGATGGCGACGTCGGGCTGTTGCGTGAAGTCGCCATCCACCGACAGCTCGGCGCTGCCACCCGCGGCGCTTACCTGGGCCTTGATGCCTGCCCAGATGGACGTGGCTCCCGGGAAATTCGCGTTGGTCTGGCCCGTTCCCTGCCAGGTCAACGTCCAGCCGCCATTCTGTTTGGATATATTATCGGCGCCGTCGCCGGCGACCAGGACATGCTTGCGCGGGTCGATCGGCAGCACCGCACGGTCGTTCTTTAGCAGCACCAGCGATTCGCGAACGGCCCGCCGCGCCAACGCTCGATGCGCAGGGTTCCCGATCACCTCCGTGGACCTGACGGCCCATGGGTTGGTCGATGGCGCACCGGCCTCGAACAGGCCCAGGCGCATCTTGACCCGAAGGATGCGCGTCACCGCGTCATCGACGCGGCGCATCGGGATCACCCCGGATTTCACCTCGGCCAGCGTGTTTTTGTAGAGCCCCTTCCACGAGTCGGGCGCCTCCAGCATGTCCAGCCCGGCGTTGTACGCCACGGGGCAATCTTCGTTGGTGCAACCGGGCACCTGACCGTGCGCGTTCCAGTCGCCCAGCACGATGCCGTCAAATCCCATGCGCCCCTTCAGCACGTCGGTGATCAGCGGCTTGTTGCCGGCCATCTTGACGCCGTTCCAGCTGGAGAACGAGACCATGACCACCTGCACACCGGCGTCGATCGCAGGTGCATAGCCTGCCGCGTGGATGTCGCGCAGCGTCGATTCGCTGATCCGTGCGTCGCCCTGGTCCTTGCCATCCTGGGTGCCCCCATCGCCGAGGAAATGCTTGGCGGTGGCGATCACGTGTCCCGAGTCGAGGAATTCAGTCGTACCCGCCTTGCCTTCCAGGCCGCCGACCATCGCCGAGGCGTATTGCGCCACCAGTGCCGGATTCTGGGAATAACCCTCGTACGAGCGGCCCCAGCGCACATCCTGCGGCACGGTCAGCGTCGGGGCGAATGTCCAGCTGATGCCGCTGGCACGCAGTTCCTGCGCGGTAACGGCGCCGATGTCGTGGATCAGCTGCGGGTCGCGCGTGGCACCCAGCGCCGAGTTTTGCGGAAACAGCGTGCTGCCGACCAGGTTGTTGTGGCCATGCACGGCGTCGATACCGAACAGCACCGGGATTGCCGGCCTTCCGCTCGATGTGTCCATGGACGCGTGGTAGAACGCATCGGCCAGCGCCTGCCACTGCTTGCCATCGGGATACGGCTGTCCTTCGGGCTTGGAGTTGCCACCGGCCAGCACCGAGCCCAGGCGGTACATGCGTACGTCGTCCGGCGTTACGTATTTGATGTCGGCCTGGATCATCTGGCCGACTTTGTCTTCGACCGACATGGTCGCCAGTAACGCCTTCACCCGGGCTTCGATCGCGGGGTTGGGCGGGAGCGATGACTGCGCTTTGGGCCACTGGTCGGGATGCACGGTCGCGGCATCGCCAGCGACGGCCGGAACGGTGGTCAGCAAGGCGCCTGCCAACGGCAGCGCGGAGGAAAGACGTCGCAAAAACAGGCTCGATCGCTGCAGCAATGGCACGTCAAGGCTCCAGGCTGGCGCACCGGCGGCACGCTCGTCGAAGCGCATCCTGGCATAAATGACAGCGCTGTCAATTTGCTATGCAGCATGACTTTCCTGGCCGGGCGGCCGGGTGAATGCTTCAGGGCACGGCGGCAGTGGAGCCGCGGATCTGCAGGGAGAAGGGAATCTGCACCAGCTTGCCCGTGCCTTGACTGCGCAATGAGTTCAGCAGTTGCTCGGCCGCGATCTTCCCCATCTCGCGACTGGGTTGCTGGACGGTGGTGAGCGCGGGCCACAACTGCCGCGACAGCGGCGTGTCGTCGAAGCCGCAGACCGACAGGTCGTGCGGCACCTTCAGGCCGTACTCGCCCGCCGCCCACATGACGCCAGTGGCCATGTCGTCATTGGCCGCGAATACCGCCGTCGGCCGGTTGGCCAGCGAGAACAGTTGCCGCGCCGCCTCTACGCCGGAGCCGAACGTAAAGGCGCCCTGCACCACCAGCGCCGGATCCTCCGGCAGGCCCGCGGCGTCCATCGCCTCGCGATAGCCCGCAAGTCGCCAACGGCTGGCGCCGTGGTCGGCGATACCGACCACATGAGCGATACGTCGGTGTCCCAGCTCCAGCAGATGCTCGACGATCGCGCGCGCGGCCTGCTGTTCGTCCATCGTTACGCCCAGGGCCTTGCCGCGCTTCTGCGGCGACACGCTCGCATAGGGCACGTCGCGTTCGCGCAGTCGTTTCAGCAAGGGCGCGTGGTCGGTGATCGGAGGCGTCAGCACGACGCCGTCAGGATGGTGGTCCGAAATCAGCGCGTCGAAGCGACGGATGAAATCGCCATCGCGCATGCGCAGCGGTCGCACCATCATGCTGTAGCGATGCGCGTCACAGGCCTCGAGCACGCCGTCCTGGATTTCGGCCAGATAGGTCGAGGACGGGTTGTCGTTGTTGTCGTAGAGCATCGCCACCAGGAACGAGCGGTTACCCGCCAGGCTGCGTGCCGATGGGTGCGGGCGATAATCCATCGCTTCCATGGCCGCGCGCACGCGCTCGCGCGTGGCATCGGTCACGTTGGCCTCGTCGTTGAGAACACGCGACACGGTCTTGGGCGATACGCCCGCCGCGCGCGCCACATCTTCGAGGCGTACCCGCATGGAATCTCCGCTGTCACCGCACTGGCGGCTGACTATGCCGCCAGCCCCTCGCCTTTACAAGGGCGACACGCGGCCATGATGCTGCGTCCGCAACATGCGGTAAGCCCGAGGCCGTGACATAACGGTGCCTGGAGGAGATACCCATGACCGTTTCAACCACAGCGCGGACCGGTGGCGCGCACGCCGAGCCGTCCGCCGACGGGCGCGGCCGCGCAGGACGTGGTCGGTTGCGCAAGGGCGAGACGCCGCGGACGGAGCGAGCCGCCCTGTCGTTCTGGCAGATATGGAACATGTGCTTCGGTTTCCTCGGCCTCCAGTTCGGGCTCGCGCTGCAGAACGCCAATGTCAGCCGGATATTCCAGACGCTGGGCGCGAACGTGAACGACATCCCTGCCCTATGGATCGCCGCGCCACTGACGGGGCTGATCGTGCAACCCATCGTCGGTCACTACTCCGACCGCACCTGGAACCGCCTGGGTCGACGCCGGCCCTACTTCTTGGTCGGGGCCGTGTTCGCCTCGCTGGCCCTCCTGTGGTTGCCGAACGCGCCGGCGCTATGGATGGCGGCCGGTCTGCTGTGGATCCTGGATGCGTCGATCAACGTATCGATGGAGCCGTTCCGCGCGTTGGTGGGCGACCAGTTGCCCACGCGGCAGGCACCCACGGGTTTTGCGATGCAGAGCTTCTTCATCGGCGCCGGTGCCGTGGTCGCCTCCCTGTTGCCCTGGGTCCTGGCACGGTTCGGCATCGCCAACGTAGCGACGGACGGAGCCATCCCCGACACGGTCAAGTACGCGTTCTATGCCGGGGGCGCGGTGCTGCTGGGTGCGGTGCTCTGGACCATGCTGACTACGCGCGAATATTCACCCGCGCAGTTGCGTTCGTTCACCGACAACGTACCCGAAGGTCCCTCGGTGGACGTATCGCCGGCTCGCCGCCCCGGTCTGCTTCTGCTATCGGCCGGTGCCGTGGTCCTGATCGCGATCAGGTACTTCGCGCTTGAAAAGGAGGTTTACCTGCTGGCCGGCGGCCTGATCGCCTTCGGCGCGCTATTCACCTGGCTGAGCCGTACGCGCAGTCACGGCATGCTGCGTGAGGTGATGGGCGACCTCTATGGCATGCCCGTGTCGATGCGGCGACTGGCCGGGGTGCAGTTGTTCTCGTGGTTCGCGCTGTTTGCGATGTGGATCTACACCACGGCGGGCGTCACCCAGACGATCTACGCCACCACCGATACCACCTCAGCCGCGTACAACGAGGGGGCCAACTGGGTCGGCGTACTGTTCGCGGCCTATAACGGATTCGGCGCCCTGGCCGCGGTGGTCATCCCGTTGATGGTGCGCCGTTGGGGCCTGCGCATCAGCCACGTGGTGAACCTGTGCCTGGGTGGTGCGGGCTTGCTGTCGTTCCTCTACATCCACGATCCACGCTGGCTGCTCGCCTCGATGGTGGGAGTCGGCTTTGCGTGGGCTTCCATTCTGTCGCTGCCCTATGCCCTGCTGTCGGACCATCTGCCGACCGCGAAGATGGGCGTCTACATGGGCATCTTCAACTTCTTCATCGTGATTCCCCAGGTGCTTGCGGCGAGCATCCTGGGATTGCTGCTGCGCCTGTGCTTCCACAACCAACCCATCTGGGCGCTTGGCCTGGGCGGCGTCAGCCTTCTCATTGCCGGCCTTTGCACCCTGCGTGTTCCCGAGCCGGGGCGCTGGCCTGTCGCATAAGTCCGCACCCGCCCGCTTTTGTTGCACTGCGGTTTGCAATCGATTGCATAGATAGGCACGCTGCGACCCCGGAAGTGGGGACGTTGCACGAATGAGCGGATGCAGACTGATCGATGGAGACACGATGACGACCGACCATCGCATAACGCGAGAGGTGCCCAGGCGTACTTTGCGCCTCGGGCAGATCCTCAACATGAATGTCGGTTTCTTCGGCATCCAGTTCGGATTTGGATTGCAGCAGGGCAACATGAGCCCGATCTACAAATACCTGGGAGCCGACGATGCGGCGCTCCCCGTACTGTGGTTGGCCGGCCCTGTAACCGGCCTGCTTATCCAGCCGTTGATCGGTGCCCTGAGTGATCGCACCACCTCGCGCTTCGGCCGACGTACCCCGTACTTCGTCATCGGGGCGCTGCTCTGCAGCGTCTGCCTGTTCGTCATGCCCAACAGCGGCACGCTGTGGATGGCTGCGGGCCTGCTGTGGATGCTGGACGCCGCGGCAAACGTCGCCATGGAACCCTACCGGGCCTTTGTCAACGACATGCTCAATCCCGCCCAGCGCGCAGCAGGCTATATGGTGCAAAGTGCCTTTACGGGTTTGTCCCAGACCGCGGCCTACCTGATACCGTCGTTCCTGATCCTGATGGGCATGCGCGCCGACCGGATGAATGCGCACGGCTTGCCGTCTATCGTGGAAATCGCCTTTACCGTAGGCGGCGTGGTGTCTGTCGCATCTGTCGCGTGGTCGGTCTACACGACACGCGAAGCGCCCGTAGCGTCCTTGGCGAACGCCCCTATGTCCATGCGTGCCGCGTTGGTGGACGTCTACGACGCTGTGCGGGACATGCCCGCTGCCATGCGGCAACTCGGTGCGATGATGCTGTTCCAGTGGTACGCCATGTTTTGCTACTGGCAGTACGTCGCCCTGTCACTCTCGCGAACGCTTTATGGGACGACCGACGCGCACGATCCGCACTTCCTCGATGCCGTGTTGCTGAGCGGACGCATCGGCGGTTTCTACAACTTCATCGCGTTTGTGGCGGGGTTCGCCCTGCTTCCCCTGTTGCCGAAGTTTGGCCCCGCACGGCTGCACACGGGGGCGCTTCTGCTGGGCGGACTGGGTATCGCGGTGGTTCCCATGATCTCCAACCCCTGGCTGCTGCTGGTGCCGATGGTCGGCCTCGGCCTCGCGTGGGCGAGCATGATGGGCAACCCCTACGCCATGCTGTCCGCGGCGATACCCCAAGCGCGTACGGGCGTCTACATGGGCATATTCAATACGTTCATCGTGATACCCATGCTGGTCGAAGTGTTCAGCGTGCGCGCGCTTTACCGCGTGTTGGGTAACGACCCGCGGCATATCCTCGTGCTGGCCGGTGTCGCCCTTTGTGTCGCCGGGCTGCTCGCCCTCCGGGTACGCGTTCCGTCCGTGCCTGCCTGATGGCGCGTCGCGTCGCGCCGGCCGTCACTACCTCAGTACTTACGCGTTCCTGTCACATATTCTTATTATCGTTCTTTGCAATCGATTGCATTCACTATCGATTCGTCATCATCCTCAGGGGGAATCCGTGACCATCCGCACCGCTCGTACTGTTGCCACTCCGCTCAAGACACTGACCGTGGCCCTGCTCATCGCACTTTCCGCGCCTGCCGTGGCTCAGGATGCCCAACCGGTACCCCCACCGAAGGATGCCGCGACGAAAGACACCACCGCCCAGGACAAGGCAGTCGGCTTGTCCAACGTCGTCGTCACTGGTGCGGCTACCCAAGTCAGCCAGCTGGACGCGCCGTTCGCCATCACCACCATAGATCGCCAGCAGTACGATCGCGCCGCGCCGACCAGTCTGGTCCAGGCCATCCGGGCGGTACCGGGGTACTGGACGGAGGCGTCTGGCGGTCAGGGCGGTGGCCAGAACATCTATGTGCGCGGCCTGCCTGATGGCGGCTGGTACAACGTCCAGCTACAGCAAGATGGCCTGCCTATCTTCGACGAGCCCCAAGAGTCGTTCCTCAACATCGATACGCTCAACCGCACGGACCTGACGACCGCAGGTCTGGAGGTTGTCACCGGCGGTACCTCGCCCATCTACGCGAACAATGCCGCGGGTGGCACGGTGAACCTGATCTCGCGCTGGGGCACCACCCAGCCCACCGGGGCGCTACGTGTGACTGGAGGTTCGGACGACCTTCGCCGTCTCGAGGGTTATGCCTCCGGCCCCATCACCGACAAGATCCTGTATAGCGTGGGTGGCTTTGCCCGCGACGACAGCGGTTTTCGCAACGCCGGCTACAAGGGCGACAGCGGCAGCCAGTTGCGTACAGCGCTTTCTTTCCTGTTCGACAGCGGTCGACTGGACTGGGACGCCAGATACCTGAATGACCGTACGGCCTTTTATACCGCGACGCCGCTGCGCGATCCGCGGCATGTATCGCAGTCCCTATCCCCGGCTCTCGACCCGGGCGATGGAACCATCCTGTCGAACAGCTATAGGCAACGCACGCTCGAAAGCTTCGACGGCAACGGCCGTATGGGACGTGACAGCGACCTGGCCAACGGCATCCACACCAAGATGTTCCAGACCGGCACCTATCTGGACCTGGATCTGGGCGACAGCGGATGGACCCTCAGTAACAAGCTGCGCTACACCAACGCGGAAGTCGATTACGACACGATCTTCTCCGGCGCCAACCCCTCGGACAGCCAGGGCTACCTCGACTCGCGGCTCGCAGCAGCGTCCCGGGCGTTCCCGGGCACGACCCGCCTCGGCTATGTGGACGACGCCAGCGGCACGGACGTGGCACCGGTCAACGGACTGGTCATGGAAAGCCCCTGGTGGGCCGTGCGGACACGCGTGCGCACCGTGATCGACGACCTGCGCCTTAGCCGCACCCTCAACACGGGCTGGGGCGATCACGATGTGGCCGTCGGCCTGTATGGGGATGATTTCAGCTTCCGCCAGAGCCGCCTTTCCAGCACCCTGCTCACAACGGTACAGAACCAGGCCAACGCACTCGACGTGCTGGCCTACAATGCGAACGGCGCTCCGATCGGTTCGGTGACCTCTCACGGATTTTCCCGCTACGGCAGCAGTGCTGTCGCCGGCGATGTCACCGGTCGCTACCTCACCGCCTACGCCGCCGATACGTGGCACATCACGCCGGCTTTCTCGCTGGACGTGGGCGTGCGCAAGACGCGTTTGCTCGACAGCGGCAGCAACGACACCACGTCCACGCGCAACCTGGGCGACTCCACCACGCTGGCCGATGACGCCGTGATGGGCTTCACCGGTGCCAGTACGACCAAGTCCGAAACACGCGATGCATTGACCTGGACCCTGGGCGCGTCCTACAAGGTTCTGGACGATACCGAGCTGTTTGCCCGCTTCACGCGCTCGCAACGCTTGCCGCGACTGCAGAACATCTACCTGCTGCAGAACCTGCCCGTGACGAACATCAAGCAGGGCGAAGCCGGCATCCGCTTCGGTGAGGACACGCTCTCGTTCTCGTCCATCGCCTACTGGAGTTCCTACAACCGGGTGTCCTTCAGCGGCCTCGTGCTCGACCCGAGCACGCAGACGATCGTCTCGCTGCCCCTGGTCGGCAAGACCCGCACGTACGGCCTGGAGAACTCGGTCAACTGGCGGCCTTCCCTCGTGTTCGGCCTGGCTGCCAGCCTGACCGCGCAGGACCCGGAAACACTGAGCCTTTCCGCGCCAGGCGGAGTCGATGCCGCCGCTTACCAGGGCAAGCAGCTGCCGCGCATTCCGAAGTGGATGGGCAGTCTCACCCCCACCGCCTACTTCTCGCTCGGCGGCGTACCGATGGAGTGGTCGGTCACCGTTTTCCACACCGCATCGCGATATGTGGACTTCGCCAACCAGACGTCACTCCCCGGCTATACCACCTACGACTCCAGTCTCCTGGCAAAGCTACAGCCGAATCTCACCGTGCAGCTCTCGGGCAGCAACCTGACCAACTCCCACGGCCTCACCGAAGGCAATCCCCGCACCGACACGCTTGCCGGACAGGGCACGGTAGAGCCGATCTACGCGCGGGCTATCTTCGGACGCTTGTGGCAAGCCTCCGTCACGTACAACTGGTGATTCGATGACCTTCCGGCGCACCGCCCGGTATGCCTGTACAGCAGGCCTATTCCTGCTGACAGGGTTCGCGCTGGATGCCAACGCATCCAGCGCATCGTTCGCAGCCAACGAAGCCCGACTGGCTCATCCCGACGGAAAGGTGATGGTGGTCTCGCATCGCGGATGCTGGAAATACACGGCCGAGAACTCCCTGTCGGGCATCGATAAGTGCGTGGCATTGGGCGTCGACATGGTGGAGATCGACGTCCGTCGTACGCGCGACGGTGACATGGTGCTGATGCACGATGACACCGTCGACCGCACGACCAACGGCCACGGCAAGGTGCGCGATCTCACCGCCAGAGAGGTCCGTTCCCTTCGCCAGCGCGCCCATGGCGGCGGCAACGAGCCGCTTACCGACCGGCACGTGCCGACCCTCGATGAAGCACTCGACCGGGTCAAAGGCCGCATCCTGGTCAATCTGGACATCAAGGACGATGACATCTACGACGCGGTCATTGCCCGGGTGCTGGCCAGAAAGATGGGCCCCCAGGTACTGGTCAAGCGATCACTCGACACCGATCGGGATGACGTACAGCGCTGGGGCAGGCAGCTGCCCTTCTCGGTTGTCCTCCCGGTCACCGCGCATGGCCCGGGTGCCAGTGAGCTGATACGACGCTGCAACGACCTGCCCGTGGTCGCCGTGGAATTGTTGCTTGGACCGGGTACCGGACTCGACGGCGTGGCCAGCGCCGCGCGCTCCCTTTCGATCCACGTTTGGGTGAACACCCTGGCCACCGATGTCGCCAGTCATCGCCCCATGAACATGTCCGCCGGCCATGACGATGTAGCAGCACAGAAGAATCCGGATGCCGCGTGGGGCTGGCTGTTCGATCATGGCGTCGACATCATTCAGACCGACGAACCTGCCCTTGCGCTCGACTACTTCACGAAGCGTGGCCTCCACGCCGATATGGCTTCTCGTCCGACAGGACAGTGACTATCCGACCACCAGTTGTGCCCTCCTCTCACCGCGAGGATGAATGGACGAGAATGATGTATTGAGTCTGCACGTAGCGAGTCGGTAAAGATGGCCTCGCTATAATAAGAGCGTTAGCGACGACGGCGACCGCGTTTGATTCGCCGACCTTCGTAACACTCGAAGCTTGATCTAAGTTTAAAACTGAATTTTCTGTCGATTTACGCGCGACCCGACGCGGTTCGCACAAAGGCTTGATCACAGCGGCCGAGAAGCCAGGAATTCTTTCACCAATCGGATTTAGTACATGGTTGCTTATGTTCTTCAGTATACGTTTGACGAAGTCAGAGTCGGAAAATCCCAGTGTCGCTATCACATCGTCATCAATGGAGTCACGGTTGCTTCGAACTGTGTCCCTGGTTTTTGGTCGAGTCGGCGGTCCGCGCAGGACGCAGCTCAGCGTCACGCAAAAGACTTCATTGAGCAGGCGTCAGGTTCGTTGACCGCTGAACCGGATGTTGGCCACTGCGACTCGAAGCTTCGGGTCTTCGCTGGCAAGGCGAGCGGATCGCGGATGCAGCCTCGGGCCCTCCCAGGGGGTGTTCGGTTCGGCATCAAAGTTGCGGCATCTGCTCGCGGACGTAGCTTGCTATGAAGTTGCACGCTAGCAGTACCTCTTGCCGATCGACGGTTTTCCGCAACGGGGTCAGGAAGGCATAAAGGCGCTTCCGCGGATCGGCCGGGACCAAGACGAACGCTGGTCCCGGCCGATGCATGGGCGCCTCAGCCCACCTCCTCAGAACTCGCGCCACATACCCTGATCGCCGCCGGCGACGGCAAGGCTGCGCGGCGCCATGGCAGACATGACGACCGACATGGATCGGCGTACGGGCGCTTCAGGTACTTGCGGTTCCGTCCTGGCCTGCACCGATGGAGCAGCGCCAGTCACGGAGAAGAACGAGACCTTACGAAGCAATTCCTGCGATAGGTCCGAGGCGTTCTTGCTTGCTGCGCTGGCCTCTTCGACCAGGGCCGCGTTCTGCTGGGTGACATCATCCAGGGTGACCACCGCATTGTTGACCTGGCTGATACCGGCGGCCTGCTCCTGACACGCCGCTGCGATCTCCTCGACAATGGCGTTGACCGAGCGCACGCCGGCGGATATCTCGCTCAACACGGTCCCCGTTCGGCCCACCAGGGTAGCGCCCACATCCACGCTGGCCACGGTGGAGACGACAAGTGATTTGATGTCCTTGGCGGCCGCCGCACTTCGCTGGGCCAGATTCCGGACCTCGGCGGCTACCACGGCGAAGCCCCTGCCCTGGTCTCCCGCGCGTGCCGCTTCCACCGCAGCGTTCAAGGCCAGCAGGTTGGTCTGGAAGGCAATCTCGTCGATCAGCGTAACGATCTCGCCGATCTGTTTGCTCGCCTGCGTGATGGAGGCCATCGCCTCGGTCGCCTCTGCCGAGACCTTGCTGCCCAGTTCGGAGTCGCCTCGTACCCGCAGGGTCAGTTGCTTGGCCTGTTCTGCCCCGTCCGCGTTCTGCTTCACGGCAGAAGCCAGTTCCTCCATCGAGGCGGCGGTTTCTTCCAGCGAGCTGGCCTGCTCCTGCGTTCGCTGCGACAGATCGTCGTTGCCCTGGGCGATGTCGCCTGCCGACGACGACACTTCCTGCGAGATATGCCGTACGTCGGTGACGATGCTGGCCAGGCGCTTGTCCATGTTGTCCAGGGCCAACAAGGTGTCGGTAAACTCGTCGTTACCCGATACCACCGTGACGTTGTTAAGGCGTCCTGCTTCAATGGCCTGGGCCAGCGCCCGTGCCTTGCCCAGGGGAACCAACACGCTACGGGCCAGCATCATGGCGATGGCGAGAAGTGCCATCACGCTTACCATAAGCGCAGCGACGGACAGGTTGCGCGTTTGAACATAGCTGCCGTTGGCGAAGGTGGCAGCGTCGCCGGCCTGGCGGGCGTTTATGCCTGCCAGGGCATCCATCTTTTCCGCCAGACGTCCCAGCGCCGGCCCGGCGACCTGAATCTGCAGCTGCCGCACTTCGTCGAGCTTGCCCGCTTCGAGAAGCGAAATTTCCTTTTCGACCACAGGTAACGATTTGGTGCGCTCGGCAAGATAAGCATCCGCGGCCTGTCGTTCCTCCGTCGAGCTGACATTGGCCGGGTAGTATCGGGCCCAGGCCTTGGCTTCCTTGTCGGACTCCGCATGAATACGCTGACCGATGCCGCCAAGGGTCGGGTCGACGATGGCTCGAAGGAACGCGACGCGTTCATTGAGGATCGCTTGCTTTACTTCGGCGATCTGCATCATGGAGGTGACGTTGGACGTGTACATCTCATCGGCGAGAACATGAACCTTCTTGACACCTTCCAGCCCTGTCCCGCCGAGAACGAGCATTAGCCCCAAGGCAATACCCATGGCTGAAAAGATCTTTGCACGAACGGAAAATCGCATGATGGGTCCCCTGGATGTCGGGCTTAAGCCCAGTGATGAAGCAAAAAAAAGCGAAGACGGATTACTCGACCCCGTCGGTCGGCCAACACGCGATGCGCGCCGGGGCCGACGTACCCTGGTGCGGAGACGCGCATACCCACCCCTGACCCTTCGCCGCATGGGCGAGGGTAAGTCGGATGCCCGAGGGCGCCATCGAAAGCGTGCCGACCTGGGTCGCGGATCGAATGGAGGCTGTACAGCCCGGCGATCCGGCCCGCACGGAGACGATGTCCCAATGGTCGACGGCATGGGTATCCCTGCGATCGACGACCAGCGACGCGCCTGATGTGACGAACGCCAGGCAGGTCGTCTCGGCGGTCATCGCTGTCGCTACCTGGGTTTCGCCCAGGCAGAGCCCTAACGCCAGGACGATGCGCAGCGCACGCATGACCGCGTCACCGCCCATCGATCGTCGTCACGGCATCGGCGGCGGTAGCGATGACACGTTCGACAAGGGCTCGCGAGAGGGTCCTGTCCCCTCCCATGCGTCGGGCACTGACGGGGGCGTCCTGCAGCGCCTGGGACGCCTCGCAAAGTGACATGCAGCGGATTTGTTCGGCGAGGTTCGAAAGGAGTCCCGCACGGAACAGGACTTCATCGACATCACGATCAGCAAACGCGTCCAGCAGGGCAAGCGCATCCTCGGCGATCGCCTGCTGGCAGGTTCGGTGAATCACGTTGTTCACGGTAACGGCGGAAAGCCGCGCCTTGTCGGGCCGGACGCCCGATACCCCCTTGAATGACCACAACGACATGACTTTCCATCCATCGAGTTTTCACTCGATATGCACATGCCATGCCAAGTTTAAGTCATTGTTTTTATTAAAGCCTCGCGAATCGAGCGTGCATTGAAATGACCATATTCGGCATTTCTACCATTTTTCAGCAAGATTCCCCTACCCTGCATTCCATCAGCAGCGGCGAGGGGATATCGCACTCCGGATGCATGCGATTCAACTGGTGGATCGACCCGGAGATGCCGCTCATCAGGCCCGGCGTGAACGCGTCACGCGCCAGGCCGCCGACGATGCCGTGTTCCTCGATGCTCGACAGGATGATCGCGATACCCGGCAGTTCCTCCGGCGGTACCAGGCCGGGATCGATCCGGCGGGCTCGCATCAACAGTTCCCATGTACTCAGGTCGCCATGGCACAGCGTGTGGCTGTAGCCCCATCCGCCCTGGACGGCGGCGCGCACCGCACGCTCCAGCGTGCTCAGGTGACGGGCCTGCCCGGTACGCGCGTAAAGGTCACACGCGGCCAAGCCGATCCCGACGCTGCCATGGCACCAAGTGTTGGCGAAGTCGCGGCTGTCGGGTTTGCGGATGTCGATCCAATTGCGGCCTTCGGCGTCGTAGAGCGATTCCTCGAAATCGAAAGCCCGCTCTGCGAGGGCGAGCCAACGCTGTCGATCGGCCGCCGTGCCCGACGGACTGAGGCCCAGGCGAACCAGGGCCCAGCCGGTGCCGGTCGCACCGTGGGCGAAGCCGCCGATGGGTTCGCTGAAGATCGAGGCGGGCCAGCGTGCGCCGCGCGCGTCGACGATGGCCGTGGCTTCCAGTCGATGGCCTGCGCGTGCCGCCAGGGCCAGCCAGCGCGCATCGCCCGTGGTGTCGGCCAGGTGCAACAGGGGGACGATGGCGCCGCTCACGCCTTCGAGCATGTCGAGCACGCGCTCGTTCGCGATGTCCCAGCGTTCCATCACGGACGCCTGCTTGATGGCGTTGGCGAGCAAGCCGGCATCCGGACAAAGGCCGTCGAGGGTAAGCCAGGTAAGCACCTGGGAGCCGAGGCCCATGAAGCCGCCAATGGCTTCCGGTTCGTCGGTGTCCTCGGCCTTGCGCAGCACACGCAGCACACCGTCGAGCGCCGCCGTCACGCCTTCGACAGTGTCGGCTCGCCCTAGCGTCATCTCTCTCGCATACCCGGCCAGGGCCAGCGCAATACCCGACAGGCCCACGTAGAGGTTCGGTTGCAGGGTGCGCATCGTCCAACCGCTGCGACCGAGGATCGGGCTGATCCAGGTCATCGTGCCGTCCCGACCGCGTACGGACAGTCGGAGCATCTGCTCGACGGTTTCCTTCGCCATCGCGCGTCGCCGGCGATCGATGTCGTCGGCGTGGGGATGGCGAGCGGAGAGGTCGTAGGGTGAGCGCTTGTCGTCGTTGAGGCGCACGTTGAGGTGCGCGGTCACCAGCGCACCGCGAATGGTCAGTTCTTCCATCTCCGGGCGCATGTCGAGCCACGCCTGGAATACGTCGTCGATCTGCGGTTGTTCCAGCACGTTGGCGAACACGGGGATATCGCCATGGCGCATGTCTTCGATCTCGGCCGCGATGGCCGCGGCGTGGGCGGGCGCGACGGGAGAAACGGCCGCGTTACGTTCGAGCAGATCGGTCGCACGGGCGATGGCTGCGGGCTCGTCGTGCAGCGACGCCGGGTGCCAGAGCATGCGCATCACTTCGACATACGACTGGGTCGGACGACGAATGCGGCGGATACGGCTGCCTTTGAACGCGGCGACTCGCCCGGCGAGCGTGCCCGCGTGATGCAGGTCGACCAGGCGTGTCGTGAGGTCCTGGAATCCGGCGACGATATCCTCCCAGAACCGCGAGATGTCCGGATGGATGCACGGATGGTTCTTGGCCTCGTCGATCTGCACGTCGACGAGCCCGACGCGCGCATCACTGGTGCCCGCGTTGACGATCTCCGGGCCGCGTATGGTGGGTTGCTCGCCCTGCAAGGCGCCGATGGCGGAAATGTCCACGCCATCCAGGCCGAGCGCGGGGGCGCGGAAGGGCACCAGTCCGGTGCGAAGGACCGATGAGCGAATGAGGGCCTGTGCCAGATCGACAGCTTCGCCCTTCCCGGACGGCGCCACCGTCTCCTCCGTGACGAACAAGCTCTCGACATCGACCACGTAGGGCACCGGACCGCAGGCGATCAGGTTCTCGTGATGGATATCGGTGCCGCCGAGCAGGCGCATGACCGCCAGCCAGTGACCTATGTTCCGGTAGAACGCGACGAGTTCCGTATCGTCTGCGCAGAAGACGTGTTCGACGTAGCGCGTCCAGCCGTAGGCGCCGCGATCCAGGACGGCTGGTACGCGGATCCGTGGCGAAACGTCGGGGAGCAGGCTTTCGAGGAAGGCTTCCAGCGCGGCATCCACGCGCAGCGAGCGCGGCTTGTACATCACGGTGCCGGCGGTGAAGACCACGCGTGCCACCGTTTGGCCGCCGTCATGGACATCGCCCTGGCCAAGGTCGAGCGAGCGCAGTTCGCCCATGGGCTGACCGAGGAACGACGCCAGCCGGCCGCGGTCGGCCGCGAGGCGGGAAGCGAGGGTGACGATGCCCCGGCCCTGCTGCCGCAGCGCGCGTTCCAGGCGGGGCCCCAGTACCGGATAGCGTTGTCGCAGCGCGAGGGGAAAGTCGGCCCCCGTGGCCTTGGCGACGAACTGCGCGAACTTCGCCGCTTCATCGCTGGCGGTCAGTTCGCCGGACAATTTCGCCGCGTGCAGTTCGAGAAGGAGGACGCGATTGAGTTTTCGTGCCGCGTTATCCAGCAGCGCGCGATCGGCGCTGCCGATGAAGATGTCTTTCTCGTCCGCGCTCAGGCCCGGCTGCGCGGTGAGCTCGTCGGCGAGTTGTCGCCTGACGTCGGCCGTCAGGAACGCGATGATCGTGGCGAACGTGTCGTTCGGCTGCGGGTCGGCCATAGGAAGAATCCGCGCGTTGGCAAAAAAATAGCCGTGGGGGTTGGCCACGGCTATCGTTACCGCCCTCTGTCAGCAGCAGAAACCCGGCCGGGAGGCCGTACAGGAGCTGCAGTTCGAAGCCAGTGCGATATCGGTACTGGTGAACGCAGCGATGGTGGTTGCATGTCCTTCGGTATAAAGCGAGCCCGCCGGATTGTCATACCCATCGACGCTATCGGCACCACTCAACCAGCCAGCCAGGATCTTGTCGGTCTGCATATTGAGATACTCCACGATGTGTTACAGGCAGGCGCCCGAATGTGGAGCAACCCCACCGCCACGGGCGCTTCAGCGGTGACGTCTCCCGCGTTGCCAGGACAAGCCGACGCAAGGTCGTTTCGACAGGCCCATGAGGCGCGTCGTCAAGCGGCATCTTGTATGAAAACCACGCCATGCCTGACTGACCATGCCGAATTTGCGCCCAACGCGACGGACACGCGGGCATCCCAGGTGTGACAGTGCGCGGGTGAGCCGGGTTTCGCGGTCTCCCTCAACCGGACCAGTCGATGATTCTCAAGCGTTTCCTCCGCCGGCATCGCCCTGCATTAGTCGCCGCGGTCGTCCTCTCCGCGATGAGCGCGATATCGACCATGGCTTTGCTGTCACACATCAATCGGATGGCCGCGGGAGGGCTTCTCGCATTGGGTGCGAGGCCACTGGCCACGGGTATCGGCTGGCTCCTCGCGCTACTGGCGTCCAGTGGTGCGTCCCAGTTCATCCTGGCGCGCCTGGGCGCATCGCTTGTGGCGCAGTTGCGCGTGGACCTTTCGAACCGGTTCATCGACCTCGAATACGAGGCACTAGCAACCACGAAGCATTCCATCGTGGGCTCCCTGATCGAGGACGTGGCGAGCATCGCCCCGCTGGTACTGGTTGCGCCCCTGCTCGCCTACAACGTCTTGCTGGCTGCCCTGTACGCCGGCTATCTCGCGAGCGTGTCGTTACCGCTGCTAGGCACCCTGCTCGCTTTCCTCTGCTCGACGCTGCTGGTCTCGCTCACGCTGGAGCGTTTCCTTCGCAAGCGCTTCGATCGCCTGCGTGACGCCAGCGACACGGTGTTCGAGTACTTTCGCTACCTCAGCGACGGCAAGAAGGAAATGACGCTGAACGTGTCCCGGGCGACCTATGTCGCCGACGAGCTGCTGGGGCCAGCGATCCAGCGAGCCCGTGTCCTGTCGGTGCAGGTAAACACCGGGCTGGGCTTCAACGAGGCGTGGTCGTCGGCGGTGGTCTACGGTTCGGTCTTCGTGATCGTCTACCTGGGTTACGCGGCGTTGGCGCTGCCGCAGGCGACGGTTGTCTCGTTCGTCATCGGTGCACTGTTCCTCAGCGGCCCCGTTGCGTTCATCGTGAGCGCGGCACGGCAGGTGGGCGTGGGCACGGCCAGCCTTCGTCACCTGCAGCGCGTGGGGCTGGATCTCGCCCGCGAAACCACGGCGCGGACGCCGGATACCGCGGCGGCGCCACTCGACACCTGGGATTGTATCCGGCTGGAAGATGTCTCTTACCGCTATGCCGGCGACGCCGAGTCGCGCATCGCGCTGGGGCCGGTGAACCTGGAGGTAAAGCGTGGCGAGATGGTGTTCATCGTCGGTGGCAACGGGAGCGGAAAGTCGACGCTGCTGCTCGTTCTCAGTTCATTGCTGGCACCCCACTCGGGGCGGGTCACGGTGGATGGCGTATCCCTGGATGGCAACATCCATCGTTATCGTGAGCGTTTCACGGGCGTCTTCGGCGATTTCTTCCTCTTTCCCCATGTCATCGATGCAACGGGGCAACGCCTGTCGGACCATCGTATCGGGCAGCTGTTGACGGTACTCGGGCTGGGTGCTCACGTGCAGGTGAACCAGGGCGAGTTGTCGAAGCTGACCTTGTCCACGGGCCAGCGAAAGCGCCTGGCCTTGCTGCAATGCTATGCGGAGGATCGCGAGATCTTCTTCTTCGACGAATGGGCGGCGGACCAGGACGCCCACTTCCGTGACTACTTCTATCGCACGCTGTTGCCGGAGCTGAAGGCGCGCGGCAAGACGGTTATCGCGATCAGCCACGACGACCGCTACTTCCACGTGGCCGATCGCGTCATCAAGCTGGAGGGCGGAAAGATCGTCGAGTAGCTTGCGGATGTCGGTACGGCGCCGCCCATGTGACGCACATCCTGTTTTGCTCTCCTTCCCATCCCCGACGGTGGGGGGATGGGGTCGTGGCTGCGTTGTAGTCAAGGAGTGGCCATCGGTGCGTCCCGCTGATCCTTCCGCGGACGATGCTCGTCGCCCCTCTGAATTTCCTTCCACTCAAAGGGGTAGAAAACAATGACGATCAAGAACATCCAGCGTGCCATCCCGTCGGCTGTCGCCACCGTTATCCTGGGCATCGCCCCGTTCGCCGCGGCGACCGCCGCGCAGACGGACATCGCGGCCCTCGCAACGACCCAGGCGGTCCAGGCCTGGCATGAACAGGTCAAGGAGGACGGCCCGCCGGCCGAAGGTTGCTGGAGCGTGTCCTATCCGAGCCGCATCTGGACCGCGGAGCGATGCAATGCAGCGCCCAACTACCGCTCGATCCCGCCGTCGCCGACCTCTACCGGCCATTCGCGAATCACCCGCTCGACCAGCCTTTCCGGTTCGCTGGTATCCGCCAAGGCAGGCGCCGGTGTCGACTATTCGGCGGTAACAGCTAGCCTAACGCGTTCGGCCACGGGCAGCTTTCCGACGGTGACGGGCGTCACTTCCGAGTCGGGTGCCCTGGGTGCCAACAAGTACACCCTCCAGCTCAACACCAACACCAGCGATGACGTCGTCAACCTCGGCAATACGTCGCCCTACTGCGCCGCCAACGGTTACGCCGCCTGTTCCACCTGGGAGCAGTTCATCTACTCGACCGATAACGGCAGCAACAATCCGCAGGTATTCATCCAGAACTGGCTGTTCGTCGGCCCGGGTGACTCGTGCCCGCGAGGCTGGCAGTCCTTCAATACCAGCGAGTACCAGGGCTGCTTCACCAATAGCCAGGCGGTCGCGGTGCCCAATGTCCCGGCAAGCAGCCTGGGCAGCGTCAAGCTCGCCGGCTCGGCCACGGCCAACGGCAACGACACCGTGACCTTCACGAACGGAACCAAGGTCTACGCCATCAGCCAGCGCGACAGCACGCTGCAGATCGCCTCGACGTGGAACACCTCGGAGTTTAATGTCGTCGGCGACGGGTCGAACTCGCCTGCGGCGAACTTCAACCGTGGTTCGTCCATCACCGTAAAACTGGCCGTGAACGACGGCTCGACCCGCGTCCCGAGCTGCCTGGGTCCGAACGGCGGCGGCACGACGGGCGAGTACAACAACCTCACCCTGGGTCGTTGCACCACGTCGGGCGGCGCCACGCCGTTCATTCAGTTCACCGAATCGAACTGAGTTCCGAACGGGCTCGATGGCACGTCGTCGAGTCCGGTTTTGGGGGCGAGCAGGCCCTTCGATCGTGGGGTATAGCAAATGGAAAAGCGCCGAAGCATGACGCTTCGGCGCTTTCCGTACCGTCTGTGTGAATCACGCTGCCTAGTTCGACTCGGCGAACTGTATCGACGGCGATGAGCCGCCTGTAGCCGTGCAGTTACCGAGATTCAGGTTGTTGGTCTCACCGGTCGTCCCGGCGTTCGAAACGCAGGTCGGTCGTGCCGTGGTGCCGTCGACGGCGGAGATCTTGACCGTGATCGACGAGCCAGCGTTAAAGTCCGCTTCCGCTCCGCCCGCATCGCCGCTGACGTTGAAGTCGGCCCGATCCCACACGCTGGCGATACCCAGCACGCTGTCGCTAGCACTGAGCGAGTACGCCTTGGTACCGTTGGTGAAGACCAGCGTATCGTTGCCACCGACGGTGGCGGTTCCCGTCAGCTTGAGTTTGGCCAGCTGCGTCGCGGGAACGTTCGGTGCGGTCACGCCGGCGCTGTTCTTGTAGCAGGAGCCACTGCCGCCGCCGAACCACCCGCTCGGACAGGTGTTGCCGTAGCCGATCAGCCAGTACTGGATGAAGGCCTGGGCCTGGCCCGGCGTGCTGTAGTCGGTGCCATAGACGAATTGCTGCCAGTTCCTGCAGCCCGAATGATTCTGGCAGGCCGACGTGGCCTGATCGGCATTCGTGTTGACCTGGAGCGTGTACTCGTTGGGTCCGAGAATGCCGCCATTGCCGAACGCCGCTACCCCGACGCTGCTCTCGGAGGTCACCCCGGTAACCGACGGAAAGGTTCCGGTGGCGCTCCTGATCAGGTTGGATGTGGCGATCGCGTAGTCGTTGCCGTTACCGGTGGTTGCCGCACCCGAGGCCGGCGCAAACGCCCCTACAGCCTGGGAACGGCGCGGCATCGGGTGAGCGGATGGACTCACCTGCGAACAGGACGTCTTCTCCCAGGTCATGCTGGGGAAGGTGGCCTGGAAACAACCATTGGAGGGCGTCGACATACGCGTGATGTCTTCGTGCCAGCTCTGTACGGCTTGCGGAAGCACCATCGATGGCGCTTGCGCCGTGTCGTCGCCGAGAGGTGCCGCGAAGGCGGCGGGTACGCAGGCTGCACAGGCAAGGCTGGCGACGACGGCGAGCTTAATACGTCGAACAGCAACGGAAAGGTTGTTCACTGGCACGTTGTTCTCCCGTGGAAACGCGTTGGTTTAGCGGTGAAAGCCGGATGATCCGGACCCCCCGTTGTTTCCGACATAACATGCGGCCCTGAAGTACACCTCCTTGTGCGCCGGGATGTAACCACGAAATATTGACGTCGCGCCACGCGCCTAAAAACGAAAAATGTTCCGTTTTAGGCGTAAAAATATGATGTCACGAACGTATTCAGCACTTTTGAAAGTGCTGCCGGCTGAATTGGCGATCCACGCCGCGGAATAATGCCTAGCCGTCGCGACCTGGCGTTTCGCGTCGGTTTTTTGGCAACTTGCGCGTGCCGAAAAAGCTTCGAACTTGTTGCTCTCCCCCGCTCACCGGCTCCTGTTCATCAGGTATCGCCTCAACGGAAGATCGAAGTACCTCATGACCACGTAAGCGAAAGCGATCAGGGCAACCGTGCTTACGGCGATCACCAGCGTCAGTGCCCCGGCGTCCAGCTTGGTCGACCGATAGTAATCGCCGAAGATATACATGACGGAATAGTGGGTCATGTACAGCGGATACGAGATATCCCCGGCGATTTTGCAGAATCTCACCGACAATCGGTCGAGCACGGATCCCGCGCCCAGCATCACGATGAGCGGAAAATAGAGGACGATCACAGCGACTTCGCAGATCCACCCGCCGTCGGCATACGGCATCACGAGGGGCAGGATCAGAAGCAACGCCAGGCCTGGAAATCCAAGACGCGTCCGCAGCAGCCATTTCCGGCGGTATATCAGCAGACCGGCGAGAAAGGAGAACGTCACCCTTGCAGCGCCGACCCAGAACGTGTCGCCGTTGAAGCCGCCCCACAGATTACCTTCCCGGTAGCCCACGAGGCACAGGACGATCGCTGCGGCAGCCGTGGCCATGCTCAGCGAACGGCGCCCCAGCCGACACAGCACGAGCGCATAAGCAACGTTCGCCATGTATTCCGAGAACAGCGACCAGGCGGGCGAATTCAGTCCGAAGAGACTGAACCCGGCCTCCGGCATCGTCGGATAGGGGATCAGGAAGATCGACGTAAGCAGCATGAGCCCAAGCGAAGCGGGATCGTAGGGCAGCTGATCCACGCGAAGCGGATTCGCGCACAGCGTGATGAGGCCCAGCAGCGAGCCGAACACGACCATCGGATGCAGGCGTATCAAGCGGATCTTGAAGAAGCCCCAGACCCCCATCGATCCGATGCGGTCGTCGTAGGCATAACCGACCACGAACCCGGATAGACAGAAGAAGAAGTCGACGGCCAGCCATCCGTGTCCGATGAAGATATGGCTGTAGTCGCCGTTCACCATTTCCATGAAGTGAAAAATCACCACGGCGATGGCCGCGACGCCGCGCAGGCCGTCGAGTGCCGGGAAATGCTGTTTGGTCGAAGGCAGCGCGGCAGTTACCGAGGCATGCGGGATCGTCATCGGCAATCGTCCTGTCCGTCTTCATCTGGAAATGATGCATTGTAGATCGACGGATGGCAGACTGGCCCTTGCAGTCATCCAGGCCAGGCGAAGACGCCGGCTGCGAGGAAACAAGCCCATGAAGAACCTGAAGAACGCGCTCCTGCTCGGCGCCTTGCTCACCGGCGCCGCCGCCCATGCACAGACCAATGCAGGCGACCAGAAGCCCGATCCCGAACTCCCCTTCACCGTCACCAAGGTAGCCAGCTTCGACCTGCCCTGGCGCATCGCCTTCCTGCCCGATGGCCGGATGCTGGTCACCGAAAAGGTCGGCCGGGTCGACCTGGTGACCCCACAAGGTGCCAAGACCGAGATCAAGGGTGTGCCGCCCAGCTATGTCGAAGGCCAGAACGGCATGCTGGGCGTGTTCCTTTCGCCGCATTACGCCAGCGACCACTACGTCTACCTCACCTATGTCGCCCCCGGTGATTACGGCGGCGGCCTGGTGATGGGGCGAGGCCGCCTGGTCGTGGATAACGACCAGCCGCGACTGGAAGGCTTCCAGGTGCTGTGGCAGCAGATGCCCACCGGCAAGGGTGGGCAGCCCGGCGCCCAGATCGCGTTTTCACCGGACGGCAAGTACCTGTTCCTCACCGTGGGCGACCGGCAGCGTTTCACCCCGGCACAGGATCCCGACCAGCCCGAAGGCAAGATCCTCCGCCTTACGCTGGACGGCAAACCCGCCCCGGGCAATCCGTGGGCAGGCAAGGTCGGCGCCCGGACCATTCCCCTGATCGATCCGCCGGCCGACACCGAAGCCGCCAAGACGGCGCCGGTCGTCAGTACCTATACGTTCCCGGGTGCCAACCTCACGCCGGCCGAGACCTGGAGCACCGGCCATCGCACACCCTACGGCCTCGCCTTCGCTCCCGATGGTCGGCTCTGGGAGCTCGAGCACGGCCCCTTCGGCGGTGACGAGCTGAACCTGATCCAGCGTGGCAAGAATTACGGCTGGCCGCTGGTGTCCTATGGCGCCAACTACAACGGCGTGCCTATTCCCAGCCCGGATACGCGCCCGGATCTCGTCAAGCCGGTCATCTACTGGAAGCCGGTGATCGCGCCGGGCAACATCATGTTCTACAAGGGCGACCTGTTCCCGGACTGGAAGGGCAGCGCGCTGATCAGCGGCCTGGTCAGCAGCGGACTCATTCGCGTCACCGTCGACAACAAGGGCGGCGCCACCGCGGTCCAGCGCTGGAGCATCGGCAAGCGCATCCGCGATGTCGAGGAAGCGCCGGACGGCTCGCTCTGGCTGCTGGAAGACGCGCAGCCCGGCGGCCTGTACCGGCTTGCCCCGAAATAAGCTTCGGGGATTCGTGAGGGCGCCGGTCAGTCCCTGAAGATGGCCGGCGTTCCTACCCAGATCATCCGAACCTCGTCCTTGCCTGCATTGCGCATGCTGTAAGGATGCCGCTGGTCGAAGTGGGCGCTGTCCCCCGCGTGCAGCACGAACGTCTTCCTGCCCACCGTCATTTCGAGCGAACCACTGAGGAGGTACCAGAACCCCTCCCCTTCCCTGTGGATCGTCGGCGCCACGAGCCCTGCCGGCACGGTCAGGCGTAACGCTTCCATCTTGCGCTCGGCATGTCGCCCGCTCAGGCGTTCGTAGACCACGGGCGACTCGAGGTCGATCCGGTCGTGCTCATCGGCGCGACATACGATCTGCCCTGGTGTGGGTACCCCGACGAAGTAATCGACGTCCACCTCCAGGGCATGAGCGATGGCCTCAAGCGAGAGCAGCGAGGGATGGGCGAGGTTCCGCTCCACCTGCGACAGGAAAGGAACGGATAGCCCGGAGCGGTTGGCCAGGGCTTGCAGGGTCAGGCCCAGGCCACGTCGTCGATCCCGGATCGCGGAGCCTATGCTCAGGCCATCGGCTTTGTCCGGCGTCCCCTGCGCGCCCGCCATGATTAGGAGCTGTGGTCGCTGCTGATCAGCCAGCGCGTGCCGACCTTGTGGAACAGCAGCGAAGTGAAGCCCGAGACCTCGCCACCGGTATCCGGCTTGAGGTGGTAACGCCCGATGACGAAGGCGTATTGGGTGCCCAGGGGCTTGACGTCGACGATGTCCACGGTCAACTTGCCCAGGCCGGCACCGGGTGTCCGGAAGCGTGACGCGTACATCGCCTCGATCGCCTCGTACCCTTCGACGATACCGCTCGAACCCACGTAGCGCGTGCCTGGCGCGCGCTCGTAGCACTCCATGAAGGTCTTCAGGTCGCCGGCGGACCATGAGGCGGCACTGGCATCGAGTGTCTGCTTGATGGCCTGGGCGACCGGTTCGGCTGGGGCTTCAGCCGCCATGGAGGCAGTCGTCACCACGGCGCCCAGGGCGCAGAAAAGAACGGACAAGGTTTTCATGGCACCCCTGGAACATGTGGGAAGTCGCCCTTCCGCCGACACCGGCAAGCATGGCCGGATGGCAGCGGTCGGTCCGTTGGCAGACTAACGTAAAAGCTTGACTCCATCAAAACTTTTTGATCTGATCGAAACAGGGCTCGCTGCACTGCCGCAAAAAAGCGGTTCAGACGGCTATACGTCCGGCGCCAGGGGGCGCAACGCACACTTGCTCGAGAACACGCTCGCCATGGCGGCGCGCGTGCGCGAAGGGTATGCCTGTTTCTCAAGACCGTCTTCCATCCAGCCGATCGGCAGGGGCTTCCATGAACCAAGATCTCAAGCGCACGCTGCTCTACACCGCCCTGCTCTCCGTGGCGCTGGCCACGGGCGCGGCCGCCGCGCAGGACGCCACCGATCCGGCCAACGGCAAGAAGAAGACCCAGGCGTCCGACACCCCGCAGAGCCTCGAGGGCATCACGGTCACCGCCGCCAAGCGCGAGCAGGACATCCAGAAGGTGCCTATCAGCATGACCGCGCTGACCGGCGAGCAGCTCGAACGCCAGGGCGTGACCAGCCTCGTCGACCTGGCGCGTATCGCGCCGTCGCTCACGGTCGCCTCCTCGGGCCCGGGTTCCAACAACCTGATCATCCGCGGCATTTCCTCGAGCGCGGGCTCCGCCGCCACGGTGGGCTATTACCTCGACGACGTGCCCATCGCCGCGTCGAGCAATGCCGCGCTGCTGTCCACGCGTGGCGTCATCGATCCCTCGGTGTTCGATATCGAGCGGGTGGAGGTGCTGCGCGGGCCCCAGGGCACGATCTACGGCTCCAGTTCGATGGGTGGCACGGTCAAGTACGTGACCAACCAACCCGACCTGGACTTCGTCGAGGCGCGCATCCGGACGGACGTTTCGGGCACGTACCATGGCGGCCCCAATGCCAACGTCAATGGCGTGCTCAACGTGCCGCTGATCAAGGACACCGTCGCGCTGCGCGTGTCCGCCTACTACCGCGACGACGACGGTTATATCGATCGCTACCCGATCTCGCCCGCCAACTACCTGGCGGCGGACCCGGATGGCGGGAAGAAGGACAACGTCAATACGTACAAGACGTATGGGGCCCGCGTGGCCATGCTGATCAAGCCGGACGATTCGCTGACGATCACGCCCAGCGTCATCTACCAGTATTCCCGACTGGGTTCTCCGTTCACCTACGACAAGATTCCCGCGTCGCTCGACAACCCGTACCAGGTGCGTGACGTCAACGAGACCAACATCCAGAAGTCGACGATCTCCAACATCGCCATCCACAAGCAGTTCGACGCTTTCGAACTGATGTCGTCCAGCTCGTACTTCACCCGCGACATCAGCATCCGTGACGACAGTTCCAAGGTGATCAACTACTTCTTCGGCCTGCCCAGCGTCTACCCGACCACCATGTACGGCAGCTACAAGAACAAGGAGTTCACAGAGGAAGTCCGCGCCACCAGCAAGTTCGACGGCCCGGTGCAGGCCATTTTGGGTGCGTTCTACCACGACGTGCGCGCGCCGCTGAACTCGTCCATTCCCTACCCGGGTGGCTTCAACCAGACCTTCGGCACCCCGTTCCCGGCCTACTCCACCATCTACCAGGGCGGGCGCAACGCCACCCTCGACGAGTATGCGGTGTTCGGCGAGTTGTCCTGGAACATTACCGACAAGCTGAAGGCCAGCGCGGGCATCCGCGCGTTCGAGGTCAAGCAGGGCTTCTCGCAGACCGGCGACGGCCTGCTCAACGGTGGCCCGAGCGCGGTACAGAGCAAATCGAAGGATTACGGCAGCACGCCCAAGTTCACGCTGCAGTACCAGGTCACGCCCGACGACATGGTCTACGCCACCGCCTCCGAAGGGTATCGGCCCGGCGGCCCGAACAACCCTGCCCCGGCCACGCTGTGCGGTTCGGAGGTCTCGGGGCTGGGCCTCAGCCAGTCGCAGCTGAACAAGTACAACCCGGACACCCTCTGGAACTACGAACTGGGCTTCAAGAGCGCCTTGCTCGACCGCAAATTGCTGGTCGACGCGTCCGTGTATCACATCGACTGGAAGCACGTGCAGCAGCAGATCGTGCTCGGCTGTGGCTACAACATCACCGCCAACTTTGGTAGCGCGGTCAGCCAGGGCGCGGAACTGGAACTGAAATTCCTGCCCGTCAATGCCGTGACCCTGAGCGCCGGCTTCAGCTACAACGATGCCTACCTGAAGAACGATGTGCCCGGCACCTCGGCGAAGGACGGCGACCGCCTGGTCAATGTGCCCCGCTTCACCGGCTCGCTGGCCGGCGAGTATCGCCACCGGGTCAACGCGCAGTACGACGGCTTCATGCGTGCTGACATCAGCTACGTGGGCGACTCCAACTTCCTGTACGACCGCGAAAGCCCGTTCTACCGTCGCAAGGGCTTTGCCACCACCAACATCCGCGTGGGTATGGAAGGCCGCAACGGTTTCGATATCTCGCTGTACGCCACCAACCTGTTCGACAAGCGCGGCGAGACCGACCTGCCGGTGGCCATCTCGGCCGACCTGCCGACGACGCGCCGCGTGGCGTTGAACCAGCCGCGCACCATCGGCGTGACGATGCAGTACCAGTATTGAGCGATCAGGCTTTCTTCAAGAAGCACACCTTGAGCACCAGCCCCTTGATCTTGTCCGAGCTCCCTTCGATGTGCTCCGCATCGCCGTCCACCAGATGGATGTTGCGTATCACGGTACCCTGCTTCAACGGGATGGAGGATCCCTTGACTTTCAGGTCCTTGATGACGACGACGGAGTCGCCTTCGTTGAGCACGTTGCCGTGGACGTCGCGCACGACAGCTACGCCTTCGTCGGCAGCAGCCGACTGCTGCGGCCACTCATGAGCGCAGTCCGGGCAGATGTACATCTCGCCATCGGGGTAGGTGTTTTCCATGCCGCAGACCGGGCATGCGGGGATATCGGAGTTTGGCACGAGGCGGCTCGCTTACAAAAAAGGTCGAGCCCGCCATTATACGGGTCAGCGCTGCCAACCTACTCCACCGTAAACAACACCCGCTCCGGCGGCGCCTCATCGACCGCCTCGCGCAACCGGTCGAACCGATCCGACGCCCAGAAGCCCTTCATCGAAACATCGCCGACGTCATCCAGCGCATAGTCCACCCGCCCGGTGACCAGCATCGCCGTCATGGCCCGCAGGATCGGGCAACCCGGCAGCATGTCCTCGACGAAGAGGAACTGCCCCGCCTGGTTCACTTCAAGGAAATGGAAGCCGCCCTCGGCGTCCATCACCAGGTCGATGCAACCGAAAACGAGCCCCAGCTCCCGCATGAACGCCCGCAGTCGCGCCTCCAGCGCCTCGGGCAACACGATACCCTCCGCGCGCAGCTCGGGATCGCCCGCATGCGTGCGCCAGTCCACGAAGCCGCCGCCCTGGTCCTTGCGGATGGCCAGCGCGAACATACGGTCGCCGATCACGGTGACGCGCACGTCGCAGGTCTTCTCGATATAGCGCTGGTAGATACCCGGGCACACGGCGATCGCCTCCGCCGGCAGGTCGCTGTCGCCGTCCAGCAAGGTGACGCCGACCGCGTGCATCTTCCCGCTGTCTCGCTCTTCCCACTGGTGGACCAGGAAACTCTTGAAGACGATCCGGCCCCAGCGCGCGCGCATGGCGTGTACCTCGGCCGCGTCGGTGGTCACCACGGTGTCGGGGAAGGGAATGCCCAGGCGCCGGCACACGCTTAGCTGCACCAGCTTGTTCTCCGCGTGGCGCGCCGCGTCCATCGGGTTGACCCAGAGGGGGCGCGCAAACGTGCTGTCCAGGCTGAACACGCTGCGCTGGAACATTTTCCATTCCCAGGCGGCGAAAGTGCGGTCCGCCTCCGCGCAATGCGGCTTCGGCTCCTGGAACCGTCGGTTCCACACGGCCGTGATGCCGCCGGCCAGGTCGAACGGCGCATCCATCGACTCGCCGTCCGCGTCGATGTGGAAGCGGTAATGCGAACCAGGCGCCGTGGGCAGGGCCGCGAACCACAGCGGCTCCACACCCTGCTGCTCGATCGCCCACGCCAGCGCGCTGGCGTGCGGATCGCTGTGCGGCGCGAGGATGAGCGGACGTGTCCCGGTCATGCTGTCTCTCCCTAAACGAATGCGCCCCGCGAAAGGCGGGGCGCAAGGTGCGGACAGGTGAATCAGCCGCCGATGATGCCGACTTCCGGCTCGGGTCGATCCGGATCGGTATAGACGGTGAGGAATACGTTGCCGCGGTTCTCTTCCTTCAGCGTGGGGGTGACTTCCGTGGCACGAAGGCGGGCGAAGGCGCGGGGAGCGGAAAGATCGTGGGACGACGAGGCATGGCATGTCATGGCAAAACGTCTCCTGGGAGCGGCGGAAGGGCCGCGATTCACCCTAAGCGATCCCCCGAAGCCATGCGTGAAAGCCTGCCGAAAATGCATGGTGGTCCCAGGCGACGTCCCCTGCGCGCTTACCAGTCCGTCGGCCGATAGTCCTTGAGGAACTGCCCCCATACATGCTCGCCCGTGTTGATCCCGCTGATGATCGGATCGACGATACGCGCGGCCCCGTCGACGATGTCCAGCGGCGGGTGGAACCGTTCTTCCCGCACCTTCTTCGCCGCCAGGTCGGCCGGATCTTCATCGGTCACCCAGCCGGTGTCGACGCTGTTCATGTGGATACCGTCGTTCTGGTAATCCGTAGCCGAGGTACGCGTCATCATGTTGAGCGCCGCCTTGGCCATGTTGGTGTGCGGATGGCGGGTGGTCTTGAAGTTGCGATAGAACTGCCCCTCCATCGCCGAGACGTTGACGATGTGCTTGTCGCGCTCGGGCGTGCGCAGCATCAGCGGCTTCAGCCGCGCGTTGATGATGAACGGCGCGATGGCGTTGACCAGCTGCACCTCCAGCAGTTCCACCGACGGCACCTCGGCCATCAGCAGGCGCCATGAGTTGCGCTCGCGCAGGTCCACCTGCTGCAGGTCCTGGTCCAGCCGGCCCTCCGGGAACAGGTGGCTCTGCGCCAGCAGTTCCTCAGGCAGCAGCGGTAGCTGCGAGAGCTCGGCGGCCCGGGTCAGTCCCGGCAACGGTGCCCGCTGGCCGGCGAGCCCGCCGGACGAGGCGGCGGCATCGGGCAGGATGTGTGAGCCGCGCAGGCCCTCGTAATGGCCGACCAGCTTGCGCATGTGCTCGGGCATGTCGTGCAGGGCGGCCGTCTCACCCTCCATCATGTGCGCATAGAAGTCCGGCGGACGACGCACGGTCTGGCACGCATTGTTGATGATGAAATCCAGGCGTGGCCGCGTGGCGACCAGTTCCTGGCAGAACGCTTCCACACTGGGCGTGTGCCGCAGGTCCAGCCCGTAGACCTGGAGGCGGTGGCCCCATTCGCCGAAATCCGGCTCTTCGGCGTAACGCGCCGCGGAATCCCTCGGGAAGCGCGTGGTGACGATCAGCTCGGCGCCGGCACGCAGCAACTTCAGGCCGGCCTGGTAGCCGATTTTCACGCGACCGCCGGTCAGCAGCGCCACGCGACCGCGAAGGTCCACCAGCTCGGTGCGCTTGGCGTAGTTGAATGCCGCGCACGTGGGGCACAACTGGTCGTAGAAGAAATGGATGGCCGAGTATTTCTGCTTGCACACATAGCAATGCTTCGGCTCGATCGACTCGCGCGGTTGCGCGGCATCGGCGTCAGGCCCGATATCGTTGGCCTCGAACCCTTCGGGTGCGAAGACGTTGGGCGTGGTGAACACCGGCTTGCGCCGCAGCGCACGGATGCCGGTCTGGTTGAGCACATCGTCCTCGGCCTTGATCTTTTCGGCATGACGCGCTTTTTGGGCAACTTTCAGCTTGATGCGGCGCTCACCCGGGTCGGGGTGATAGACCTGCGCCACCGCCTGGTACAGGCGTTGACGATCGTCGGCTGGCAAACCGTCAAGCAGCAGCCTGTCGGCCGCGACGGACTCGAGCAGCTGCGTCGCCGCACGCAGACGCTCCAGCAGCGCGGTATCGGCGGTGACGTCGGCCAGGGGGGCGGTAGTGTCCAAAAGCATGATCCGTAAAGAGAAAGAGGAAAACCGGAGCGATGCGCCACACAGCCGTGGAGCGCGTCCAACCCGCTATTTTGCCTGTAATGCCACCCAGGGTGGTAACCGCGCGATCAAGCCGTTTCGGCAGCACGCCGGAAAACGCTTATACGCCACGACTACCCGATTCGCCGTCTGCATGGCGGCATGCCGTGACTGTGATGCGCGACACAGCGTCCGACCACGCAGTGTCATATTCACTCTCAACACTACTTAAGAAATCTTTTTTCTTTCAGACGGCCAAACGAGATCGGCGGATATCGTCCTGCCTGTCGTTAACGCGGGGAACACCATGCATACCGAACGACAAGGCAAGCTGCCGCTGACCACGGCACAACGGGGACTGTGGGTGGGACACAAGGTCGGTGCACCCGGCTCCACCATGAATATCGCGGAGTTCGTGGAGATCGATGGCACGCTGCACCTGGAGCATTTCAGACGAGCGCTGCTCCAGGTGACCGACGAAGCACAGACGCTGCGCGTGGGTATCGACGAAGACAATGGACGTCCGTTCCAGTTCGTTCGCGATGTCTATAACGGTACGTTTCCATGCATCGATCTTCGCGGCGTGACCGACCCACGCACGGCGGCTGAGGCGTGGATGCTCGACGAGCTGAGCCAGCCCGTCGACCTTGCACGCGATCCGTTGTGGGTCAGCGCGATTTTCCTTCTCGACGGCGATCGCTTCTACTGGTACCAGCGTGCCCACCATGCCGTGTACGACGGCTACAGCGGCGGCAAGGTAGCGCAGCGCGTGGCGGAGCTATACACGGCGTTCGTGCGGAATGAGGCTCCGGGTCCCTGCCACTTCGGTGCGCTGGCGGAACTGGTCGATGCGGAGGCCGCATACCGATCGTCGTCCCGCTTCGGACGCGACCGCGACTACTGGACGGCGCAACTGGCAGGACTGCCCGATGCCGTGACCCTCGCCCGCAGGCGACCGCAAGGCAGTGCGGGCGGCTTGCTCCGGAGTGTGGGCCATCTGTCCAGCGCCACGGTGGATCGCCTGCGCCTGCTGGGTCAGCAGCATGCGACCAGCCTGCCCCAGGTGCTGATCGCCCTGGTCGCCGCCTACTACTACCGACTGACCGGCGCCGAAGATCTGGTGTTCGGCATGCCGGTGTCCAGCCGGATGGGCGATGTGTGGCGGCGCACGCCCGGCATGGTGGCCAATGCGGTCACCATCCGCCTGGCGCTGTCGCCCGAGATGACGGCGGGCCAGCTCTTCGCCCAGGTGGCCACCACGGTGCGCAGCGCGCTGCGTCACCAGCAGTACCGCTACGAGGACGTGCGGCGCGACCTGGGTCTGGTCGGCCAGGGCCAACACCTGGCCCGGCTGGGCATCAATATCGAGCCCTTCGATTACGCACTGGATTTCGCCGGTGGATCGGCCAAGGCGCACAACGCATCGAACGGGTCCGCCGAGGATCTGACCGTGTTCGTTTATGACCGGGGCAACGGCGCCGACCTTCGTTTCGATTTCGACGCCAGTCCCGCGCTGTACGACATGGCCGAGCTGGACGAGCACCGGCATCGACTGGTCCGGATGATCGATGCGGTGCTCGACACACCTTCGCAGCCGCTCGCCGCGATCGACCTGCTCGAGCCCACCGAGCGTCGGCGACTGATGCACGACTGGAATGCGACGACATGCCCTGTCGATGCGCGCCCCCTGCCGCAGCTGCTGGCGGCGTGGTCGGCGCGCACGCCGGATGCCGTGGCCATACGCTCGGAACGAAGACAACTGACCTATCGCCAGTGGCACGACCGCAGCGCCGCGTATGCCCAGCAGCTCATCGACGACGGCATCGAGCCGGGCGACATCGTGGCACTGGCGCTACCAAGGGACGAACGCCTGCTGGTGCTGCTGCTGGCCGTCATGCGTGCGGGAGCGACTTACCTGTTGCTCGATCCGGAGGGACCGGTCGAGCGCGTGAACGACATGCTCAACGATGCGAAGCCGCTGGCCCTGGTGACCACGCGGGACATCGGCGAGCGGCTGCCGCATGGCGGCATGCTGCTCGTCCACGTCGAGGACGAACCCCTGCCGGTATCGCGGCATCCCGACCGGTGCCAGGCCAGCGGCATCGCCTACGTGCTTTACACCTCCGGCTCGACCGGCAAGCCGAAGGGCGTGCAGGTGACCCACTCGAACCTGTCGCATTTCCTGCAGGCGATGGTCCATGCGCTGGCGCCGGAACAGCGTGAGTGCTTCGTCGCACTCACGGGGGTGACCTTCGATATCGCCGGATTGGAGTTCTACCTGCCGCTGGTGGTGGGTGCGCAGGTGGTGGTGGCCGATACGGCCACGCTCCGGCAGCCGGCCGCCGTGGCACGGCTGATCGACGAGGAAGGCGTCACCCTGGTGCAGGCCACCCCGTCGTTGTGGCGGATCCTGCTGGCCCACGCGGCGTTGCGGCTCGACACCGTGCACGCACTGGTCGGCGGCGAGGCCCTGACCGAGGACCTTGCCGCCCGACTCTTGCAGCGCGCGCGCAGGGTCACCCAGCTCTACGGCCCCACGGAAACCACGATCTGGTCCACGGTGGCCGACCTGGATGCCGGCGATATCTCGCCGCCGCCGATCGGTCGTCCCATCAGCAACACCCAGGTGTATGTCCTCGACCGCCAGCGCCAGCCGGTGGTACCCGGTGCCACCGGCGAGCTGTACATCGCCGGTGCCGGCGTGGCGGCGGGTTACCTGCGCCGCGCCCCGCTCACCGCCGAGCGGTTCGTCGCCGATCCCTTCGCGGCAACGGAAAGACGGATGTACCGCACCGGCGACCTGGTGCGCTGGCGTCACGACGGCCAGCTCGAATTCGTCGGTCGTGTCGACCAGCAGGTCAAGATCAACGGCTACCGGATCGAGCCGGGCGAGATCGAGCACCGCCTGCTGGCCCTGCCGGGTGTGCACATGGCCGCGGTGGTCGCGCGTCCGGACGAGTCCGGCAAGACCGTGCTGGTGGCTTATGTCGTGCCGTCCGCGGATCGCCCCTTCGACGAGGCCCGGTTGCGCATGGGACTGGCGCGCCACCTGCCCGAACCGGTCTTGCCCGCCTATATCCTCCGCCTGGACAGCATGCCGTTGACGGCCAGCGGCAAGCTCGACCGCGCGGCACTGCCGGCGCCGACGCTGCTGCGCCAGGCCACCTACGAGGCGCCGCGCACCCCCACGGAAGAGCAGTTGGCCGGCCTGTGGCGCGACATCCTCGGCGTGGAGCGGATCGGTATCCACGACAACTTCTTCGCCCTGGGCGGCGACTCGCTCGCCGCGGCGGAGATGGTCGCGCGCTGCTCGTCCCAGTTGGGAACCGAACTGTCGCTGGCCAGTCTCTTCGACGCATCCACGATCGCCGGGCTCGCCCGTGTCCTGGAGCGCGCCGAACATCACGACGCCAGCCCGCTGGCGCCCCTGCTCCGGTTGCGTGCCGGCGGGGACGTCCGGCCCCTGTTCTGCATCCATCCCGCCGTGGGAATCAGCTGGAGCTACGGTGGGCTGCTACGCCACCTGGATGCCCACCAGCCGGTGTTCGGCCTGCAGTCCCGCGCACTGGTCGCTGCCGCCACGCACGACACGATCGAGGACGTGGCCGACGATTACGTCGCGCAGATCCGGCAGGTGCAGCCGGAGGGTCCGTATCGGCTGCTGGGCTGGTCCATGGGCGGACTGATCGGGCATGCCATGACGGCGCGCCTGCAAGCGGAAGGCGAGTCCGTCGAGTTCCTGGCGATGCTGGATGCCTATCCCTTCACCGCATCCGACCTGCCCGTGGACGACGCCGACGAGGTACGCGCCGTGCTGCATTTCCTCGGTCTGCACGAGTTCGCGGGCGAGGATGCACCGGTGTCGATGGATGCGCTGGCCACGCTGCTATGCGATTCCTACGACGTCTTCAACCTGCCGGTGGTGCGAGCCCTGAGCCAGCGCGATCCGGACCTCATCGCCCGTGTCATCGCCCTCACCCGCCAGCATTTGGCCATGGCCCGCCGCTATCGACCGGCCCGCGTGGATACCGACGTCATCTTCTTCCATGCGACACGCAAGACCGCGATCGCGTCGTCCGAGGTGTTTCATCAGCATCCGGACGCCTGGCAGCCGTGGGTCGGCGGCAGCTTCGATGTCCATGACGTCGACTGCCACCACCAGGCGATGCTGGAGCCCGCCCCCGCCATGGAGATCGCGCGGCACCTGCGCCATCGGCTGGGCGAAGCGCGCTTTTCCCCGGCGCGCGTCACCGCCACCACCTGAGGAGGCGGTCCGGTGATCGTTCTGTTCACCCTGGGAACGCGGGGCGACATCCAGCCGTACGTGGGGCTCGGTGTCGGCCTGCAGCGCGCGGGCCACGCCGTGCGCATCGTGACCAGCGAGTCTTTTGCGCCGATGATCCTCGCGGCCGGGCTGGCGT
Source organism: Luteibacter sp. ME-Dv--P-043b (assembly GCF_030209605.1). Classification (NCBI taxonomy): domain Bacteria; kingdom Pseudomonadati; phylum Pseudomonadota; class Gammaproteobacteria; order Lysobacterales; family Rhodanobacteraceae; genus Luteibacter; species Luteibacter sp. ME-Dv--P-043b. Next base: position 212,817 of record NZ_JARVRT010000018.1, on the reverse strand, counting down.
TCGCGCCGCTCACCGGCGACTTCAAGGCGACACTGGCGAGCGACCCCACCCTGTCCGCGCGTCCCGATCGGCTTGTCACGGTGGCCAGGATCTTTCGCGCCCGCTACGCCCAGTGGGCCCGTGACTGGATCGCGCAGGGCCGGGAGGCTTGTCGCTCGGCCACGCTGCTGATCGGCTCGGGCAGTGCCACCCTGCTCGCACGGTCCCTGGCCGAGGCGCACGACCTGCCTTTCGTGGCGGTGCAGTTGCAACCGCTTGCACCCTCGCGGCGGCTGCCGCCGCTGACGTTGGGGGGGAACGGGTTATCCCTGCCCGGCGGCGTCAACCTGGCCCTTTACCGCCTGCTGCGCCTGCTGGTGTGGCGGGTCATGTGCCCCGCGGTGAACGGCGTGGTGCGCCCGGCGCTCGGTCTGCCCCGCTTTCCCTGGCGTGGGCCGCCGCAGGACGGCGTGCATGGGCACGACAAGGTGCTCTACGGCTTCAGCGAGCAGGTGCTGCCCCGTCCGGACGACTGGGAAGATCGCAGCCAGGTGGTCGGCTACTGGTTTCATGACGATCCGTCCTGGGCACCGCCGTCCGCGTTGCAGGCGTTCCTCGATGCGGGGCCGCGTCCGGTCTACATCGGTTTCGGCAGCATGGTCGGTGCGCGATCCCGCGAATTCACCGACACGCTGCTGGACGGCCTGCGCAAGAGTGGGCAACGCGCCGTCCTCGTGACCGGCTGGGGCGGCCTGTCGCCACCGGAGGACATCGACCGCGAACGGGTCTTCGTACTGGACCATGCGCCGCACGACCGACTGCTGCCGCTGATGTCTGCGGCGGTTCACCATGGCGGGGCGGGCACGTCGGCGGCGGCCGCGCGCGCGGGCATTCCGTCGGTGGTGATTCCCTTCTTCGGCGACCAGCCGTTCTGGGCCAGGCGATTGCACGGCCTGGGCGTGGCGCCGCCCCCGCTAGACCGGCGCCGGTTCACCGGCGACGACCTTGCGCACGCCCTCCGCACGGCGCAACAGCCCACCATGCAAACGGCGGCCACGACGCTCGGGCAGGCCATCCGGGCGGAAGACAGCGTGGCGCGAACCATCGACCAGCTTCACCGATGGCAGCTGCTGCCGGCCCACGCGGTCGGTTAGTCAGGGCGACTCCTGCGCGATCTTGCGCAGCTGTCGCTCGAATTCCTCCGGCGGCTGCCCGCCGGAGATGAGGTAACGGTCATTCACCACCACGGCCGGCACACCGGTAATGCCACGGCTCTGCCACAACGCTTCGTCGCGACGCACGTCCTCGGCGTAGCGCCCCGTGTCGAGCACTTCCCGCGCCGCCGCGGCATCCAGCCCGACCTCCGCCGCTGCCGCGACCAGCACGTCGCGGTTGCCCGGATCGGCCTGTTCGGTGAAGTTCACTGCGAGCAGCCGCCGCTTCAACGCGTGCTGCATGCCCTGTTCTGCGGCCCAGGCGAGCAGGCGATGCGCATCGAAGGTGTTGTAGATGCGGCTGTCGTCGGAGGTGTTCATGGCGAACCCAACGTCGGCGGCGCGCGCCGTGATGCGTTCCCGGTTCATCCGTACGTCGTCCACCGACATGCCGTACTTGGCGACGATGTGTTCCAGCGTGTTTTCCCCGCCGGGCGGCATCTGCGGGTTGAGCTCGAAGGGATGGAAGGTGATCTGTGCGTCGACCTCGCCGGCCAGCCGCTCCAGCGCGCGCTCCAGCCCACCCAGGCCGATGGCGCACCAGGGGCACGCGATATCCGATACGAAGTCGATCTTCATGGGTTTTGACATGTCGTCACCTGTTCGTCGATGACACGATCGTACACGCCGCGCCGTTATCTTCGATATCATGCCGGCCACGTCACGCAGCCGTCGGCAGGCCATGTCCGCAGGGATTCCACCACTCGACCTGTCGCGTCTGGCTCCCAGCCTCTACGCGCAGGGCACCGAGGAAGCCATCCTCACAGGCATCCTGGACCGTGTCGCGCCAGCCAGTCGTTACTGCGTCGATATCGGCGCGAGCGACGGCCTGCGCAACAGCAACACGGCGCTGTTGCTACGCGAGCAGGGCTGGCTGGGCACCCTCGTGGAAGGCTCGGCATACCGCTTCGGGCGCCTGAAGGAGACCTACGGCGACGCGGGCAACGTGCGCCTGGTCGGCGAGCGCGTCCAGCCCGATACGGTGGACGACCTGCTCGACGCCGCCGGCGTGCCGGCGGTGTTCGACCTGCTCTCGCTGGATATCGACGGCAACGATTACTGGGTATGGCAAGGCATGCAGCGCCATCGCGCACGCCTGGTGGTCGTCGAGTACAACCCGTATTACCCACCGCCGGAGCGCTGGGTGATGGCCTACGACCCCGAACACCACTGGGATGGATCGACTCACTACGGAGCCAGCCTGGCATCGCTGGTGGCCCTGGGCGCCACGCGGGGTTACGAGCTGGTGTGTTGCGACGACATGGGCAACAACGCGTTCTTCGTCGATCGCGCGCTCTACCCCCTGCTGGGCATCGCGAACAACGAGCCGCGCATGCTGTTCCGCCCCGCGATGTACAACCTGCGCTACGTGGGCCACAACCGCTTCCTCACCGGCCATCCCTACCGTTACGGCCCGGGCGAGGCGATCTGAGTGACGTCGTTGCCCACCCTTCCCGCCGCCTACGACCTGCGCCTGCGCGGCGACGGCCAGCCGGTCACCACACGCGTGGCGCGCTGGCGGAGCGACATCGGCGAGGTCGCGGTGAAGACGTTCGCGGCCGCCGATCGGGCACGCGGCGAATGGGAAGCCTGCGTCCTGGCCTTTCTCGGCGAGGGCCCGGCGAGCCCGGACATCCGTGTCCAGACCCTTGTACCCACCCGTGACGGTGCAGCATGGGCCGGGCAGCCGGACGGTGGTTGTGTTCTGGTCACGCAGTGGGAGACGGGCCATTACCGTGCTTACGACACCTACGCCGCGCACGAGTGGGCCGCGCTGGGCCGTGGCCTGGGCGCCCTGCACGCGCGCCTGGACGCGATGCCGGGGCAGGCTCCGCAGACGCTCTCCGCGCGATTGGCCCATATCGATCCCGCGGTGGAGCGCGCGAAGCTGGAGCTGGCGGAGCGCCCGCTTCCTTCCCATCCCCGGATCGACGCCGCCTGGGTGGCGCGCTATCTGGCCCTGTGCCGCGAGATGCTGGCGGCGTGTTATCCCGGGGCCATCGAAGGCTTCCCCACCGACGATACCCAGCGGCCCATCCACAACGACTACAACCAGTTCAATTACCTGTTCGGCGACGTGCTGCCGCCGCTCGTCATCGACTGGGAGGCATCCATCGGCGCACCGCGCGAATTCGAGGTGGTGCGCTGTCTCAACCATCTTCCGCTGCAGGCTCCTGCGCTGGCGCGGGCCTTCGTCCATGCCTATCGGGAACGCCGTCCGCTGCGCGCCGGGCACATGCGCTGGGCGGTGGACGTGGCCTGCCTGATGCACGCCACCAAGCACTGGGTGTTGCAGGGCTGGCTGGACGGCCTGCCGGGCTTCGACCAGCGGCTGCTGGGTGCGATGGAGATGGTGACGCTGCTGGCGCGCGGGCGCGAGCGCCTCGGCGCGTTCTTCGTCGACACCATAGAGGGATCGCACTGATGTCCAGCGAACGGCAACACGTGTTTCCGCCTCCCATGGAGCGGCATTACCCCATCGTGGACGGACGCATCCGCACACGGTCGCTCGAGGCGCACATCGTCGACCACTGCAACCTGACCTGCGTGGAGTGTTGTTCGCTGTCGCCCTTGCTGCCGGCGTGGACAGCCGATCCGGAGACGCTCTGCGCCGACCTGCGCCGCGCCGCGCGCGTGCTGCAACCCCGTGTGTTCAAGCTGGTGGGCGGCGAGCCGACCCTGCATCCCGCGCTCGTCGATATCCTGCAAGCGGTGCGCGGCACCGGCATCGCGCCCACGATCTCGGTCACCACCAACGGGTTGCTGCTGGACAGGATGGCGGACGCGTTCTGGGCCGGTGTGGACGCCCTGACCATCTCGCTGTATCCGCGGCCCCGCCTGTCAGACGAACGCATACGGCACGTGGAAGCCATGGCCGCGCGCTTCGACGTGCGCCTCAATTGGAAGCCGCAGGCGCAGTTCGTCCGGATGACGCGCGACCCCGCCTCCACCGATGTCGCGGAAACGCAGGCGATCTACCACGACTGCTGGCTGCGGGAACGGTGCCACCTGCTGCGCGACGGCATCTTCTACACCTGTACCCGCCCCGCGCATTTCCACACCCTTCACCGCGGGCACGACGACTTCACGCAGGATGGCCTGCCGCTGCACGATGGCCCCTCGCTCGCCGACGAGATCCACGCGTACCTGTCGCGCGAGGCGCCGCTGCGCGCATGCTTCCACTGCCACGGCGGCAGTGCCGTCATGGAGCCGCACCGCATGATGGGGCGGGCCGAACTCGACGCCGCAAGGGCGCGCTTCGCATGATCCTTCGCGAGCGCGATCCTTTCGGGATCAGGCAGGTCGTCTACCATTCCCGCAGCGCGACGTTCGGCGGCGGCATCCGCGAGCTGTTGCGCCAAGCGCAGCTGCCAACGGGGCCGCTGGACAGCCAGGCGATCGGCGGTTATCTCACCGGCGCACGGTATGCCGATCGCACGATCCTGGCCGACGTCCGGGCCGTGCCTCCCGGCCACGCCCTCGTCGAGGCGAGCGAGGGGCTGGCAGTGATCGAGCGCCCGCTACGCCGCACCGCGGGCGACCTGGAAACGCTGCTGCTCGACGCCCTGCGCGACGTCCTGGCCGATGGGCGCCCTACCGCCGTCGCACTCAGTGGCGGCCTGGACTCCGCCCTGATCCTGGGCCTGCTGCATGCCCACGGCATCCGTCACCTGCCGGTCTACGTCCTCGCCACCGGCCTGCCCGGCTACGACGAGCGCGAGGCGGCCTGCGACACCGCACGCCGCAGGGGCGTCGAGGTGATCGTGGTCGAGGCCGGTGCGCAGGCCTTCGTCGACGCCCTGCCCGAGGCCATGCGTCATCTGGAGGAACCGCTGTACAACCTGCATCCGGTGGCGAAGCTGCTACTGGCCCGGGCCATGGCGCGCGACGGCATCGTGCGGGCCATCACCGGCGACGGCGTGGACCAGGTGCTGAGGCGTGATCGCTCCGCCGACTACCTGCCTTTGTGCCGGACCCTGTTCGAGGCGGCCGGCGTGCAACTGTCCGCGCCGTTCCTCGCTACGCCCGTGGTGGCGCACCTGTGCTCGTCGCCCGCCGATCCGGACAAGCGCTGCATCCGGCGTCTCGCCCGGCATCACGGTGTATCGCGCGCCCTGACCGAGGGCCCCAAGCGTGCACGACTGGCACCGCCGATGGACCTCGGGCACCTGCTGCCAGCGGCACCCATCCTCGCGCTGGCCTCCGTGCTCGGCCTGCCGTTACCGACACTGGCGACGGATGCGGAACGGGTGCAGTGGGCCACGCTGCTCCTGCTGCTGCGCGACCTGGGCGTTACCGCCTGATGTGCGGCCTGGCGGGGCTGATCCGTTTCGATGGCGGCGCGCGGGGGCAGATCGCGCGCGTGCTGGCCGTGCGTGACCGCCAGCGTCACCGCGGACCGGATGGCGAAGGCCTTTGGCACGACGAGCATGCCGTGCTTGGCCATACCCGGCTCGCCCTGCTGGATGCGCCACATGGCGCCCAGCCCATGGCGAGCCCGGATGGTCGCTACGTGCTCGTCTACAACGGCGAGGTCTACAACCATGACGCCCTGCGCCGCGAGCTGGCGGCGCACTGGTCGTTCCGCTCGTCCAGCGACAGCGAAGTGGTGCTGGCTGCCTACGCCACCTGGGGCGAAGCGTGCGTGCCGCGCTTCAACGGCATGTTCGCCTTCCTGGTCTGGGACACGTGGCAACGGCGGGCATTCGCCGCGCGCGATCGCCTGGGCATCAAGCCGTTCGTCTTCATGCAGGACCACGACGAGTTCGTCTTCGCATCGGAAGCCAAGGCGCTCCTGCCCGCCATGCGTACCCGTCCACGAGCCCATCGGGAAGCAGTGACCGAATACCTGGTGGCGCCGTTCTTCAGCGGCGTGGCGCGACCGATGTTCGACGGCATGGCCTACCTCGCGCCGGGCCACGTGCTGCACCTGACTGCAGACGGCATGCGCACCCGGCCCTGGTGCGACGAACGCGACCCGCCGCGCACGGGGGCCTCGTGGGCCGACACCGCGCATACGCTGCGCCTCCACCTCGACCAGGCGGTGCGGCGTACCCTGGTCGCCGACGCGCCGGTGGGCCTGTTCCTCAGCGGCGGGCTGGATTCCACGCTCATCGGTGCGTTGGCGAAGCAGGCAGGCGCGACACCGCAAAGCTTTACCCTCGCCTTCGAGGGGCATGCCACGTACGACTACGCGGCCTCGTTGATCGTCGGTTCGGACGACCAGCCCTACGCGGAACTGGCATCGACGCATCTGGGCCTGCCACGCACGGACGTCGTACCCCTGCGCGCCACCTTCGCCGACAGCGTGCGTGATGTAGCCACCCAGAACGACGCCCTGCCCGCCTGGGAGCAGGAGGTGGCACAGCACCACCTGGCCCGCGCCGCCAGCCGCCGGGTGAAGGCGGTGATGGTCGGGGATGCGGCCGACGAAACGCACCTGGGCTACCACTTCCTGCTCGATCCGCACGCCGTCGCCGATCCGCTTCACGTGTTGCAGCGGCTCACCGGCGATCCGTACCTGCGCCCGGGCCTGCTGGACGCACCGCTGGTCCATTTCGCCGGGCTGTATCGCCAGCTGGCCGTGGACGCCGGCCATGCGTGGTCGACACCGGGGGATGGCCTGCGCGCCACGCAGTGGCTGGTCCGGCACCGCTGGCTGCAGCGGCTGCTGCACAACGGCGATATCCACGGCATGGCCCATGGCCTGGAAGCCCGCGTGCCGTTTGGCGATACGGACCTGCTGGCGGTCGCCGCATCGGTCTCGCCCGACGACGCGCTGCGCCACGGCGTGGAAAAGGCGCTGCTGCGCGAGGCGGCGCGCGGCCTGGTGCCCGAAGCCATCCGTTGTCGGCGCAAGTCCGCGCTGCCGAAAGACCAGGGCACGGGCGAAGCGATCCGGCGGCACGCGCGCGACACGCTGGCCACCCACGGCGAGCCGGTCGCCGCCGTCATGGACGTGCCGCGCCTGTTGCGCCGCTGTGCGGATGCCCGGCCGCTGGACGAACACGAGCGCGCCGTGATGTTCCGCGCCGCCTCGCTGTCGCACTGGGCGACCCTGCACGACGTGGACATCGCATGAGTCGCATCCTGTTCTGCGTGGTGCCCGAGCGCGGCCACGTCAATCCCTGCATCGGGCCCGCGCTGGCGCTGAAACACGGCGGCCACGCCGTGGCGTTCCACGCGCCGGGCGACATTCGTCCACAGCTGGCGCGTGCGGGCGGCTTCGCCTGTTTCGGACCCATCGAATCGCCCCGCCCGGCCGATTGGCGACGTGGCGCCGGCTTCGCCCGGCAGGTACGCGATCCGGCCTGGCTGAGGGCATGGGTGACCTCGTTGTTGCTCGATGGCGTGGAGGCCGAGGTGGCGCGCATCCGCGACAGCATCCGGGCATGGCGCCCGGACGTCGTCGTCATCGATCCGTTGCTCTACGCCGCCGCGATCGCCGCCGGGGCGGAGGGCCTGCCATGGGTCGCGATGTCCAACTCGCTCAACCCCGTGCTTCCGGCGTCGCTGGATTCCGAGCTGCTGCGTACCGTGGCGTCGCTGGCACCACGGCGCGCGGCGTTGTTCGCCGCGCACGGCATGGCGCCCCGGTTCCGCGGCTGCGACGTGCTCTCGCCGTGGCTGACGCTGGCCTTCGCGACGGAGCACTTCGTCGGCGTTGCACCGGCGGGTGTCACGCTGGTGGGCCCGTCGCTTCCGCCGGGCGCACGCGGCGACGAGCCCGCGTTCGACGGCGACAGCCTCGATAGCAGCCTGCCGCTGGTCTATATGTCGCTGGGCAGCCAGATCTACTACCAGCCAGGGATGTTCGCGACGGTGATCGACGCCGTGCGCGACCGGCCGCTGCAACTGCTGCTGTCCGTGGGCGACCTGATCGACACGGATGTCTTGCCACCGTTGCCCGGCAACGTGCGGGCCGTGCGCTACGCGCCCCAGCTGGCGATGCTGGAACGCGCCTCCCTTTTCATCACCCACGGGGGCGCCAATTCGGTCATGGAAGCGTTGTCCTTCGGCGTGCCGATGATCGTCTCCCCGCTGTGCAACGACCAGTTCCACCAGGTGCACTTCATCGAACAGGCGGCGGTGGGACGGCATCTCGACCTGCGCCATGCGTCGGTCGGACAGACCGCACAGACCATCGAAGCGATGCTCGGCTTGCCCGGGCTACGGGAGAACGCTGCAAGGGTCGCGCACGGCTATCGCCGCTCCGGTGCCGACGAGGCGGCGCGCCTGATCAGTCGGCTCGCCGAAGAAACCCGTCGGGCGACAGGGTCATGATCACCCGGTCCTCGATCTCGTGATCCACGACGAAGCGCGGGTCTTCCGCCAGGAACGCCCGCGTGGCCGTCGCCGGGTTGTTGCCCCTGCCGTACGGCTTGCCGGCAAAGGTCTCCGGCGGCAGGTGTTCCATGATCGTATCCATCACCACGACATAACTGCCCGATGTGACCCAGGGCGCATAGGTGCGCAATTCGCCCAGTACGTGCTCGTGGGTGTGCGTGAGGTCCAGCACCAGCATGACCGGCGACCGCTCACCGACCAACGTCTTCACCGCGGCCACCGTGGCGTCCTCCAGCGGGTGGCCTTCCACCAGGTGTATCCGCTCGGCCAGGCGATGCGCCGCGAGACGCTCGCGTACGTCCGGGCGAAGCCGCGGCTCGATCGCCACGACGATACCGTCCTCGCCCACCAGTTCCAGCATCGAGGCGGTGAACACCGCACCGCCACCGGCCGCGACGCCGGTCTGCACGATGCAGCGTGGCCTGATGCGCCAGACCAGTTCCTGGATGGCCAGCATGTCGCCCGGAAGATGGAAGAACCGCTCGCCCAGCCAGCGGGTCTGGAACAGGTGATCGGTTTCGCCCGCGCGGGTCAGCCAGGCGAGGGTGAGATCGCGCATGCGCGCGGCGATGCGTTCGGACATGGCAAGGGGCTTCCATGGACGGCGTGACGGAGGGCGCATTGCGCCAGATGCTGCAACGCGCCTGGGGATGGGGCGAGGTGCGTCTGGTCCCTCTGACGGGCGGTCATACTAACAGGTCGTTCCTCGTCCACGGCGACGCCCCGCCCTGTGTCGCGCGCCTGGCGTGGGCGGGGAAAGCGGCGGCCCAGGTGGATCGGGAAGCGCGGATGCTCGCGCTGGTCGCCCAGGGCCTGCACGCGATCGCCGTGCCCACCACCGTTCCCACGCTGCACGGCGCCGGCCATGTCACGACGGCGGCAGGTCAGTGGCTGCACGTCTTCGAACGCATCGAAGGAACCAGCGGCTTGCCGTCCGGCGTGCCGGACGCCTGCGTGCAGGCCATGCGTGCCCTGGCGTCGTTGCATGAGGTGCTGGCACGCGCCGACATCGATACCGGCAACCCTGTTGCATGGCTGCTCACCCGCTACCGACGGGTGCGCTCGCGCGGCATGCCGCCCTGCATGGACGGCCTTGTGCCGGGGCGCGAGTACGACGATGTGCTGACGCACGCAGGCGACTGCCTGGCCCGGGCATCCACATCGGCATGGGCCGCGCAGCGGATACAGTGGCTGCATGGCGACGTCCATGCGGGAAACCTGCTCTTCGACGGAGGTCGGCTACGCGGGATCGTCGATTTCGACGAGGTGGGGCAAGGTTCCGCGTGGCTGGAAGCGGCCTTCGCGGCGTTTGCACTCAGCCGCGACGCGACCTGCGAGGACGCCTTCCGCTTCGATGCGATCGCCTGGGAACGATCGATGGGCAGCTACGCGTGGTCCGGAAGCAGGGGCGATGTGGCTACATGGATCGCCCGCCGTGATGTTCTGGCCACGCTGTTCTGTATCGATCAGGTACTGATCCACCTGGAAGCCGCACAACGCGACCTGTGGACACCCGGCCCCGGCATGGGTTTCCTTGGCGGCTGGCAAACGCTGCTGGCTGAGGCCTCGTCGGCCAGTGCCGCCGGCGACGCCAGCCAGCGTCGCACCGCTTCGACCGTGGCATCCCTCGCCTCGGCGACGGGCGACCCATCGTGCAGGCAAACGACTGCATCCTCGCCGGCCGCCGACTGATCCGCCACATGCGCACGCAGCCGGCCGGCAAGCTGCGCCGGGCAAGGCGCGGGCTGTAGCCAGTCTTCGAACAGGGCCGTCCACCCGACGTGCTCTCGACCCAGTCGTGCCAGCACACGCAACCGTGTATCGCCGTCCTGCGCCCCATACGGCAACCGCAGGGGAACGACGGCCGGCGGCTTCCTGCCTGTCGCGGCGTAGACACCGTGAATCAATGCATCGGTGGCCGCGATCTCCTCGGCCAGTGACGCGTCGGTCAGTTCGCCATCGCGTGCATGCGACCAGGTGTGATTGCCTATCGCATGGCCCTCGTCGAGCATGCGCACGAGCACGTCGCACCGCTCGGCCGCATGCCGACCGAGGACGAAGAAGGTCGCCTGCCGACCGGCGTCGCGAAGCACATCCAGCAAGGCGGTGGTCGACGGGCCGGGGCCGTCGTCGAAGGTCAGGCGGATCGCTGTCATACGCTCATGGTAGCGCGCCTCCCGTGCCGCCATCAGGGGATGATCCCACGCTCCCGGAACCGCGAGAACAGGCGGAAGAACATCGCGGCGGTGTCCTCGTAGGCGTCGAAGCCCGCACGCCGCGCCTTCGAACCGTCGCCGAACATGTCCCATGTCCACGAGAACACGAAGTCCGCGAAGGGCCAGGCCGCCACGTGATCCATGGGCAGCGGCGGCAGGCCATGCCGCTCCCGCAGCGCATCCCAGGTGCCGGCCCTGTCCGGCATCACCTCGGCCAGCGACATCGCCATCGGCGGCGCGGCCTCCATGCCGAACCATGCGGCCAGGCGAGGCCACAGATCGCACCAGCGCACCACATCGCCGTTACCGATGTTCCATGCCTGGTTACCCGGCGCGTCGGTGGCGGCCCAGCATGCCGCATTCGCCAGCAGGCCGGCGTCGGTGAATTCGATCAGGCGGGTATAGGCCTGGGCATTGCCGGGGAAACGCAACGGCACGTCCAATGCCTTCGACACGGACGCGTAGACGGCGATGGCCAGCGCGAGGTTGAGCGGGCTGCCCACCGCATCGCCGCCGACCACGGCCGGACGCAACGCCGACCAGGTCCATGCGCCGGCGGCGCCGACGCGTTCCAGCAGGCGTTGCTGCGCGGTCATGAACTCCGTCGGCAGGATCGGCGGATCGTCCTCGCGCGCCGGTGTCCGGAACGGCCCCAGGTGGGCACCGTAGACCTTGTAGCCCTGCATGATCGATACGTGGCGCAGGCCGTCCGCCACCGGCAGCAACCCGTCGAGCAGGTTTTCCAGCATCGTCATGTTCGGTCCGAGCAGGCCCGGCCAGGTCGGGCTGTCCTGGTAGGCACTGTAGAAGACGTGGGTCACCTCACGCGCCTCGCGTAGTGCGAGCCGGCTGGCAGAGCGGTCCAGCAGGTCGACGGCCAGGGCATGGTGGGGGCTGTTGGCCTCGCCGCCGCGCCGTGACGCGGTGAGGATCGCCCACTCCGGTTGCGCGGCGAGATGGCGTGTCAGCTGGCTGCCGATGACGCCATGGGCGCCGACGATGAGGGCGGTGTGGGAAGGCATGTGCTTGGTTCCACGGGAAGGAACCGCCAGCGTATTCAGTGGACCTGGCAAGGATTAGTGGCCCATCCGGGCTTACACTTATAAGACATTGCAATGGAACACCGATGGATCGCCTTCTCGCCATGCAGGTCTTCGTCCGCGTCGCCGAGCGGGGCAGCTTCTCCGCGGCCGCCCGGGCCATGGGTATCAGCCAGCCATCGGCAAGCCAGCAGGTCGCCGCCCTGGAGGCCGAACTGGGCGCGCGACTCATTCATCGCACCACCCGGCGCCTGACCCTTACCGACGCAGGGTCGCGCTACCTCGAACAGGCGACGGTCGTGCTCGATGCCCTGGCCGCCGCCGACGCCGCCGTGAAAGACGACCCGAAGCAGCTGCACGGTCGCTTGCGCATCCAGGCGCCGAGCGGCATCGGGCAGCAGCTGGTGGCACCGTTACTGATGGCCTTCCAGGCGGAACATCCCGATGTCCGGGTGGAACTGGCGCTCGACGACCGCATCGCCGACGTCGTGGCGGAGGGTGTGGACCTGGCGATCAGGCTGGGCCCCTTGCCGCCGAATGGGCTGGTCGCACGACACATCGGCCAGGTCGAACGCGCCCTCGTGGCATCACCCGACTACCTTGCCCGGCACGGTACCCCGCGTACGCCGGACCAGCTCCGGCTCCACCCGCACATCCGCTTCAGCGGCAGCGTCGACCACCCGCTCATGCTCACCGGACCGGACGGACCGGTCACCCTCGCCGTGTCGCCGGGCTTCGTGGCCAACAACAGTTTCGTGCTGATTGCCGCGCTGGTCGCAGGTCGCGGCATCGGTGGCGTGCAGCTGCCGCTCGTGCGCGACGAACTGGCGTGCGGCACGTTGGTACGCGTGCTCGACGGGTTCGCCTATCCGCCGCTGGACATGCACCTGGTGCTGCCGACGCGCCGCCACGTGCCATCGATCGTCAGGGCCTTCATGACGCGCGTCGAAGCGGCCGCCGACGCCGCATGTCGTGCCGGCGCATGACCGGACCCGGTACGTCTCACGCCGTCTGCCGCGCAAGGCGCTCCAGCCAGAGGAAGTTCGCCAGGGCGGAGGTCGCCCCATGGGATCGGGTACGCACCACGGTTTCCAATAACGCGACGACCGCTCGCGGTTCGACCAGCCCGATATCGGCCAGCGCGCACTGGGCGAGTTGCGCGGTCAGCGAAGGGGCATGCCGGGCGATCAATGGCGGCAGGACGTGGGCGAAGGTTTCCTTGCTGTATCCCGGCGGAAACACGTCAGCGCCCAATTGCGAGGCGAGGTAGCGTCGCATCACCTCCCTGCCCCGTCGGCTGGCCCGTGGCAACCGGTGGCAGAACGCCACCAGCTGCGGATCCCCCAGCGGTGCGACGGGCCATTGGCCATGGCGCAACATATCCGGCGCACGACAGGCGTTGGCGAGCAGCGATGTCATCGGTACGGGGCCCGCTGGCGCGTCGAACGTGCGCAGGCTGCGTGCCGATTCGAGCGCCCGCGGCGTAAGCAACCCTGCGGCACAGATCGCGGCCTCGCCGACCCAGCCCGGGTCTGTCGCCATGCCGGATGACGCTTCGCCGGCGTACGCGGGAAACAGTTCGTCGCCGCCGACGCCGGTGAAAAGGGTATCGCGCCCTTCCGATCGCGCCGACGACCACAGCGCCATGCAGGCTTCGAGATAGAACTCGCGATAGAACCCTTGCGCGTCCATGGGCGCCATGTCGAGATCGGGAGGCCAGGCGGCGATATCGACGGTAGCATCCGCCAGCCCAAGGCGCTCGACGATGAGGGAGCGACGCGGCACCTGCGCGTCGCGTACCTCGCCATCCAGCAGGATGCCCCGGCTGGCGAGGGTCGGGCCCAGCGATCGCAGGACCGTGGCCACGGTCGCGGAATCCATCCCGCCACTGAGTTCCACCGTCGCATGCTCCCCGACGGGTCGTGCCGCGGCGCTACGGCGCAAGGCGGCCTCGAAGGCGGGCAGGTCGTCCTGCCCCTCCCGATCCTCGCGCGGGACGCTGGGTGCCACCGGGTCGGGATACCGCAGGTTGGCCCTGCCCGGCTCGACGTAAAGCGACGCGCGCTCGGTGAGCATCGTGACGCCGCTGTACGGCTGCCGCGCGGCATACATGGTATGCATCGCCAGACGATGACTGACGACTTCCGTATCCAGGGCCATGGGGAGCGCGGCGAAGTCGGCGGAATCCCACGACACCGTAATCCGGTCCTTCGTCGCCCGTGCATACACGGGGGCCGATCCGAGCATGCCCGCCCGTATCCGCAGGCGGCAGCCGACACGTGCCACCTCCACCATCACGTAATCGAGCGGCCAGAGCACGCACGCCTGGTAAAGGTGATGGAACGCGTCCTCATCCACGTGCCTCGTTGCGCAGGGCTCACCGGCGAACGCAGCAAGGCCATCGGTGCCCGCCTGTCGTTCCCGCACGACGAGGAACCAGCGATCCGTCGTGACGACCAGGCAGGATTCCAGCATGCGGTGCGCGTAGGGCGTGATCCGGCTGGGTCCGACGACCACCGATCCATCGTGCCAGGATGGCGACAGCGAGAGGTCGTGCAGTGCGATGTCCGCCTTGATCAAACCATGGCCCCCTTCATGAGAAAGCCGCTCCCCAGGAGGGAGCGGCCCGATGGTCACGATACCGCGCTGTCGCGCGGATCATCGGCTGGCGATCAGCCCCAGTCGCCACCACCGCGCGATCCGATGCGACCGATATCGCCGGTGTCGTCGATCTTCGGTTCGTGCTTGAACGCCGCCATCGTACGTTGCAGCGGGCCGTCCATCGGTATCCCGAACGGATTCATCATTCCTGTGTCTTGCATGGCGAGATCACGCTGGTCCATGAAAATGCTCCACTGGGTGAGGCCGCGGTAGCGCGGCTCGACGAAGCTAGCACGGGGTATCGCCGACGAACCGCCCCCTGCCTACGGGTTGCTGAAAACCGGCATCCATTGCCGAAAACGTGCTTTTCCGGCCGGACAAGGCAAGCACGGAAAAACCGTCGTCGCCCGGGGCGTTCGGCACATCCGACGACGATCCGTGCATGACCGCAAACGAAGGCTTTCCCGCGGCTTTCCACGGCACGAAAACGCATACGGATCACCGTGTATCCACGCGCCATGCGAGATCCCGGTCACACTTTCCTACCGGATGGCGGCACTAAGCTCGGCGCGCCTTACACGTCGAAGCCGACGTGCGGGGCATCACCCAGGGTACCCACGATCACCGCCACGAACCCCCACCCGGCCTGACGACAGGCGGCCGGTCCCTTCGCTATGCGTCAAAGGATGCCTGACCATGCCTTCCCGATACAGTTCCGGCGTGAACTTCCCGTTCGTCCATCTCACCGCGGCGCTCGCCCTCGCGCTGGCCGTCGGCTTGCCTGCCGCGGCACGTGCCTCATCCGCCGTCGCCACCGTTCACGCCGACTTCGTCGATACGATGATGCCGCCACTGACGTCGCCACGGACGTCGTCGCTGTCCGTCACCCGCCAGGACGCGATTGTCGCCGCCGCGGCACCTGCGGCATTCGTCGCCTTCCTGGACGAGGTCTCCAACGCCCGATACGCCAACGTTTCCCATGCGGCCGGCCTTTCCGAGTCCGCTTTCGATGACATGCGCCACTACCTGCGTAACCGCTACGACGGTGTGACCGTGGTCCGTTCGTTCGCTGAACAGGGGACCTTCTACGACTGTATTCCCACGGGGCAGCAGCCGGCCTTGCGCGATGGCAGCGGTATCGCCGCACCACCGGCGTCGAGTCCGATCGCTACGCATGCACCGAGCACGGCATCGACGGCGGCGTCGACATGCCCGGCAGGCAGCATCCCGCTGGAACGCGTGGGCCTGGACCAGCTCACCCGCTTTCCCAGCCTGAAAGCGTTCTTCGCCAGGAGCCCCACGTCGGAAGCACACCGACAGGCGTCGCGGTTCGCCACCGCCGATGCCTCGTCGACGCATCACTACGCCTCGATGTTCGCCAGCATGGGTGGCGCGGAAATCGCCGGTGCCGGTGCCGACCTGAATATCTGGAACCCGGCCTTTGTCACCTCGAACGACTACATGTCGATCAGCCAGATATGGCTCGACGGGGCGAGCAGCAGCAACCAGACGCAGACCCTGGAAGTGGGCTGGCAACGTCGGCCCAGCTACGGCACCTGGGGTAACCAATCCATCCTGTTCGTCTACTCGACGCAGGACGGCTACGTCAGCACCGGCTGCCACAACCTGGAATGCGGCGAGTTCGTGCAGGTGGCATCGGGGAATGTGTTCGGCGTGTCCTTCGCCTCCAGCCGTTACAGCAGCACCAACGGTGCGCAGGGCGTGGTGAAGGTGGCCTACCAGCGCAATGCCGACGGCAACTGGTGGCTCAACGTCGATGGCACCTGGGTGGGGTATTACAAGGCGGCGCTGTACTCGGGCGACCTTGCCACGACAAGCACCAACACCGCATTCACCGCCGGCGGCGAGACGTACGCCAATGGTGGCGGCGCAAGCACTCCCATGGGCAGCGGCGTGTTCGCGGCCAATGGCTATCGCAAGGCGGCCTTCCAGGCCAACCACTTCTATATCGACAGTGCCCTCGCTTCGCACGCCGTCACGCAACTGTCGAGCGTGGTCGTCAGCGATCCCGCGTGTTACACGATCGCGTTTGCCGGACAGCGTTACGGGGGCGTCGTGCCCGGGGCCAGCACGATCGCGCCGTCACCGGAAATGACCACCGGTGAAGGTTTCTACTTCGGTGGGCCTGGTTGCCACTGAACGACGAAGACTCAGTCAGGCTCGCCCCGGTGGTCGGCGTCCAGCCAGCCCCGGGGCCGGTTCATCGCCCACTCCACCTCGCGCGCTTCCTCGTCCGTCAGGCCACCACCACCGATCGCGCGTTGCAGCGCCTCGCGCGACAGGCCCAGCAGCTTCGATTTCCGTATACGGGGCTCCAGGCCGTCGGGGCCCAGTTCTTCCATCAGGCTGACGAGGTTCGCACGACGAATGCGCAGCAGATGCAGCATCGAGTCGATGTCCGCCGTGACCTGCGCGGACGGAAATACGTCCGCGCCGGACGACGTTTCCGGCATGGGGGGATGTGATCGGGAAAGATTCATCACGATCTGGCCTGCTGCAATAAGCGGGACTCCGCGCCGCTAAGCTAGCGACATTCGGCAGCGATTGCTCGCCGGAAATAGGCATTACCGCTGCGGACTTCCGCACAGTCGGATAGCTGCTGCGACACGTATTGCAATCGATTGCTCTTTAAGCGAGCCTTCGCGCGGCACGACGGCCCCGCTCAGCCGCAAACCTGTCATCGACAGCGAGCGCACGCTGGACCGTCACTGGCGCTACCCTGTCCTTTCGGTGTCTCCACCATGCGTGCGCGTACTGCCATCCCGTTTCGCCCCCTTGTCGCCGGCCCGCGGACGATGCGGCTATGGCAGATCCTCAACATGAATGTCGGCTTCTTCGGTATCCAGTTCGGGTTCGGCCTGCAGCAGGGCTTCATGAGCCCGATCTACAAATACCTTGGCGCCGACGACGCCTCCCTGCCGCTCCTGTGGCTGGCCGGTCCCGTCACAGGCCTGCTGATCCAGCCCCTGATCGGTGCGCTCAGCGATCGCACGACGTCACGTTTCGGTCGCCGTACGCCGTATTTCGTGGTTGGCGCGATCCTGTGCAGCGCCTGCCTGTTCGCCCTGCCCGGCAGCGGCACCCTGTGGATGGCCGCCGGTCTGCTCTGGGTACTGGATGCGGCCGCTAACGTGACGATGGAGCCCTACCGCGCCTTCGTCAACGACATGCTGCCACCCGCGCAGCACGCCGCCGGGTTCATGGTGCAGAGCGCCTTTACTGGCCTGTCGCAGACGCTGGCCTACCTGATGCCCTCCGTGCTGGTGATGCTCGGCATGCATGCGGACCGGACCAACGCACATGGCGTGCCGGCCGCGGTGGAAGCAGCCTTCATCATCGGCGGCGTGGTATCGGTGGCCTCCATCGCCTGGTCGGTCTACACCACACGCGAGTCACCCGTGGTGCCCGACGAGGCGACGTCGCTATCGCTGCGTACGGCCGCTCTGGACGTATGGAGCGCTGTGCGCGACATGCCCGCCACCATGCGCCAACTCGCCGCGATGATGCTGTTCCAGTGGTATGCAATGTTCTGCTATTGGCAGTACATCGCCCTGTCCCTCGCACGCACGTTGTACGGCACCACGAATGCGCACGATCCGCACTTCACCGATGCCACGCTGCTGAGCGGACGTATCGGCGGCGCCTATAACTTCGTCGCCTTCGTCATGGCGTTCGCCGTGCTGCCACTGCTTCGCCGTGTAGGCCCTGCACGCCTGCATGCCGCGTCGCTCCTGCTCGGCGGGCTGGGTATCGTGGCAGTGCCCGGCATCACCACACCGTGGCTGCTTATCGTGCCCATGATCGGCCTGGGCATCGCCTGGGCCAGCATGATGGGCAACCCCTACGCGATGCTGGCGTCGTCCATTCCCCGCGAGCGCGCAGGCGTCTATATGGGGATATTCAACACCTTCATCGTCGTACCGATGCTCATCCAGGTGCTCACCGTGCGGGTCTTCTATCGCCTTCTCGGCAACGATCCACGGCACATACTGCTGCTGGCGGGCGTGGCGCTGTGTATCGCGGCTGTTCTGGCCTGGCGTGTGCGTGCCCCGGCGGTCCTCACGGTTTGAAGAAACGAGTTCGCGCGGCCCTGCTCGTCGCCTGTACGCCATTCGCTTTCGACTCGACCCGCGCCTCGGCCGATGCGTGGCACGGGACGGTCGGCGTCAGTTCCCAACTGGTCGGGCTCGGCGTTGCCATGGCCGGGCGAGGCCCGGTCATCCAGGCGAACGAAACGCGCGTCAGCACGTCGGGATGGTCCGTCGGCGCCTCTGGCAGCTACCAGGCCGGACGCCCCCGCCACGCACTCGAAGCCATCCTCCAGGCCGGCAAGACATGGACGCTGTCAGAACGTTGGGATATGCAGGCCGCCGTCGCGCATTACCGCTATCCCACCAGCGATCGCATGTCACGCACGCTCGACCAGACACAAATGGGTGCGACAGCGATCTATCGCGACGTGTTCAGCCTGAGCCTGTGGAGCGTGTCGCTGGCACACGGCTCGCCGCGCCCGCATGCGGAAGTCGATGCGGCGTTCCACTGGCCGCTGACGGCGTATCTTTCGCTGGATACGGCGGTGGGCGAGGCGCAATATCTTGCTCCTCGCCACTGGTATGCGAACAACCAGAGACCGCGGTGGTTCGCCTATGGTCACGTCGGTCTCGACTGGAACCGGATGGCCTGGCATGTAGCGGTGCAGCGCATCGCCAGCAACTTCCATCGTCCGCTGCACGATTATCGTGTGGCGCCGTGGGTAGCGACGGTCAGTCGTGATTTCTGACATGCACCGCCGGCATACACGGCCGTATGGATGTCCATTGTCACGATACCTTCGTGCTGGAGTAACAATGCGCCGATAACGTGCATGACTGACTGCTGCGAACCGTCGATCCCCGCCGACAGGTTCCGACAGCGACTCTCCTTGGCCCTGGGGCAGCTCCGTCATGAACGTTCCGTATCACCACCCCGTGCGGATGCTTTCGCTCGTCGGCGTCCTGCTGGCCCTGCTCCCCTGCGCGGCGAGCGCGGAAGCGCCGACCCGCGTCAACGACGTGCAGTACATCGGCAGCCACAACAGCTACCATGCCGGCCTCGCCCCGGGCGAGGCTGCCGTCTGGAAGCAACTCGATCCTTCACTGTTCGCGAAGCTCGACTACGCTCACCCCGCCTTGTCGAAGCAACTGGACGACGGCGTGCGCCAGGTGGAACTGGATGTCTATGGCGACCGCCTCGGCGGACGCTATGCCCACCCGGGTATCGTCGGCCGCGTGGCCGCGGCGGGGCTTCCTGCCGATGCGCCGTTCGCCGATGCGCAGGTCATGGCGGCGCCGGGGTTCAAGGTCATGCATGTGCAGGACCTCGACCAACGCAGCACCTGCCAGCCCTTGCAGGCCTGCCTCCGCGAACTGCGTGCCTGGTCGCTCGCGCACCCCGGCCATCTTCCTCTGTTCATCCTGCTGGAAACGGAAGAAGAGTCGTTGCCGTTGCCCGTGCCCTTCGTACCCGTGGTGCCCGAGCCGTTCGACGCCGATGCGATGAACCGGCTCGACGCCGAAGTCCGCCGCGTCTTTCCCCGGTCGTCCTACATCGCCCCGGACGACGTACGCGGTCAGCACGCCACACTGGACGAAGCGGTGCGTCACGACGGATGGCCCACGCTGGCCGCCGCACGGGGCCACGTCATCTTCCTCCTCGACCAGCATTCGGTCGGCAAGGCTTACCTGCAAGGCCACCCTGCGTTGCGTGGCCGCGCCATGTTCACCAACGCCACGCCAGGGGAAGACGATGCCGCCTTCCTCGAACTGAACGACGGACCGGCGGACGAGATTGCAACGCGCGTCCGCCAGGGCTACCTCGTGCGGACACGCACCGATGCCGACCTGGTCGAAGCAACCCACGACGACGTGCGTCGCCGCGATGCGATGCTCGCCAGCGGCGCACAGCTGCTCAGCACGGATTTCCCGGCCCACGAGCCAGCATCCACCGGCTACGTCGTTGCGTTCCCCGGCAACGCGGTGGCCCGCTGCAATCCGCTGCGCCTTCTCGACAGCTGCGCGCGGATGGACCTGACACATCGCTAGCGCGTTCCTGCCCGCCTTTTCCTACCTGCCCCCTTCCGTTTGCCCCCTTACCTTCCCTGCCTGAGGTCTCCATGCGCGCGTCCCTTTCTCCCTGCCTGCTCACGCTGGCCATCGTCACCGCCCTCTTTCACATCGCGCCGGCACAGGCGAACGACGTGGACGGCACCACGGACACCAGCGAAACGAAGGTCACGGCCTTGAAGGGCATGAACGTGGATGCCCAGGTGGCCGCTGCCGGCACCGTCGACGAACAGCGCCTGGGCACCGGTGTGACCACGGTGATGAGCAAGCAGCAGATCGAGGCCGTGCCGTCAGCCAACATCGCCGATGTGCTGTCGCACCTGCCGGGCCTGTCGTCCTACAGCGATATGCACCTGGGTCAGGCGGCCACCGGCGAAAGCGAGTACGTGACGATCCGCGGCCTGGATTCCAGTTACAACGCCTACACCCTCAACGGCTTCGCGCTGCCGGAAACCGATGCCTCGACGCGCGCCATCTCGCTGGACATGCTGGCCCCGTTCGGCATCCAGTCGGTGAAGGTATCCAAGACCCCCACCAGCGACATGCCCGGCGATGCCATCGGCGGAACGATCGACATGCGCACGCCGACGGCCTTCGACTTCGCCCGCGACACCTATGCGAAGACCACCGTGCAGGGACGACTGAACGACCTGGCCGACCACCGCGGGCTGCCGGACAAGGGCGGCGTGTTCCAGCAGGAGTTCGCACACAAATTCGGGCCGTCGAAGCAGCTGGGCCTGTACGCGGCCGGCTACTACGGCAAATACGACAACGCCGCCGAAGCGGTCGCGCCCAACGCCCAGTACACGCCGGTGAACACAGCCAACGCCTCGGCGCCCGACCTGTCGACGGCCGGTCCGCTGCAGAGCTCGCAGTACAAGTACAGCGTCTACACCAACCAGATCAAGCGTTACGGCGGCAACGTGTCGCTGGACTGGAACGGCGAGACCACGTCGTTGTTCGCCCGTGCGCTCTACGGCGTGTACGACGTGCAGGGCCAGCAGAATCAGATGTCTGCCCGTAACCAGGGCAGCACGCAGGTGCTGCGTGGCGGTTACTTCGACACGCGCGACATCAAGGAAAAGACCGCTACCCTGCAGCTGGGCGGTAGCAGCACGATCGATGCGCTTACCCTGGGCTATGGCACGTCCTACGGCGTCGGCTCGCGCAATGTGCCCGACTACGTCGAGGCAAGCCTGTATGGCCCGCGCGCCAACGGTCAGTTCGCCTTCGACCTGAGCAACCCGACCTTCCCCAACCTGGCCGGCAACTCGCCGGCCGTGCGCAACTACGTCTACAACCTGGCGACCGACAGCTTCTGGAAGACCCAGGGCGGGGATGCGGGCAGCCGGGACAACCGCGTCAACGCGCATGTCGATGGCACCTACACCTTCAGCGACCGCGCGATCGAAAACGTCGCCTTCGGCCTTTCGGGCGACACCTCCCGGCGCAACGCCTACGATCATCCCTTCACCCACGACGATAACAATTTCGTCTACGGCGGGCCTTTCTTCGGCGGCCCGAATTATTCATCCGCGGCACCGGGCGGCCCCTCGCTCGCAGCTCTCCCCGGAGACCTGGTGACGAACCCGTTCGGGGGGCGCTACGCCGGTCCGTTCAAGCTCATCGACCGACGCTGGGTGCTCGACCAGGCGGTACCGTACAAGTACCTCGACGATCCCAAGGGCAGCGGGGTGTACACGGCCAACGACTACAACGCCAACACCACCTCGAGCCGGGAGAACATCGTGGCTGGCTACCTCATGGCCACCTTCCGCGTGCAGGACCTGACGATCACGCCCGGGGTCCGTTACGAACTGACGGATTATTCCGCGACATCGTGGCGCTCCAATGGCGACGACAAGACCGGCGCGTTCGTCGACCAGAGCAAGCGCTATGGCGAGATCCTGCCGGGTATCGCACTGAACTACCGCCCCGACGAGCTGACCGTCTACCGCGCCTCGCTGCGACGCAGCTTCAGCCGCCCGGCGTTCGGCCTCATCTCGGGACAGACCACCTATTCGATCGATGACATCAGCGGCCAGGTGGTCGGCATCTCCAAGCCCAACCCGGACCTGCGCCCGACCACGGCCGACAACCTGGACCTGTCGGCGGAGTTCTATGACACCACCGGCGGCATGGTCACCGCCTCGGCGTATTACAAGCGCCTGAACGATTTCATCTTCACCTCGCAATCGTCCACCGGCAACGACAGCACGCTGGGCGGCAACGTGCCCACCGGTACGGTGCTGACGGGCGGCGTGCCGGTCAGCATGCCGGAGAACGGTGGCGCGGCGAAGATCTACGGCATCGAGATGGCCCTGCGCAAGCAGTTCGTCACCCTGCCCGGCCTGTGGAGCCACTTCGGCGTGGGCGGCAACCTGACCGTGCAGCACAGCACCGCGCACAGCGGACGTGAGGATCACCCCGGAACAACCTGGCTGCCGCGTGCACCCGAGCGCATGTACAACGCCGACCTGTTCTACCGCGACGACCGTTTCCATGCGGACCTGATCTACAACTACACGGGTCTTCAGCTGATCGGCCTCAACGGTAACGGGCTGGACTACTACCTGCAGCCCGTCAAGACGCTGGACCTCTCGGCCAACTACGACCTGCCCTATGGTCTGGGTGTCGGCGTGTCGGTGAAGAACCTGCTCGACCATGCCACGTTCTACGAAACCTCCGGCAAGTCGCGCCGCTATCTGGCGTACGATCCGGGTGCCGACGGTGCGTATGTCCAGACCGGGCGGATCTACATGGTCAACCTCAGCTACACCTTCTGAGCCCGGATAAGCACATGCCACCACGTACGTACCGTCGGGCGGGCCGTGCCATCGCGGTGCTGGCCGCCCTGCTCGTCGCCCTGCCCGGCCAGGCGCACGACGACCTGCGTCTCGAGCAGGTCGTCATGGTCTACCGGCACGGCGTACGCTCGCCGCTGCCGGGCGAGATACGGATAGACGAAGTGCACGGCAAACCGTGGCCGGCCTGGCCGGTCGCGCCATCGATCCTGACCCCTCACGGCCGTGAGGGCGTCGTGGCGATGGCGCGCTTCGACCGCGAGCGGCTGGCCGCGCAGGGCCTGTTTCCGCCGACGGGTTGCCCCGTCGCCGGCAGCGTCGACCTGTGGGCGAACACGGACCAGCGGACGATCGCCAGCGCGCAGGCCTTCGCGGACGGTTTCGCGCCGGCCTGCCCGCTGGTCGTGGGCCACCTGCCCGAAGGCAGCGTCGACCCGGTCTTCAACCCCGTGGCGGCCGACGCCGTGTCGTGGGAAGGCCGCGCCGCGCTGGATGCGATACGGCAGGCCACCGGGGGTCCTGACGTGCTCACCGCCGGATACCGCGAGGCCATGGACGTCTTCGCCCATGTGATGGGATGCATGCCGGGTGACGACCAGGCCGTCTGCCATCCTGCGACATGGAAGGGCTCGCTCGCACTGGCAAACGACGGTCGCGGCATCGCGCTGGACGGCCCGATCGCGCAGACCTCCGGCACCGCCGAGGCCATCATCATGGCCTACCTCGAAGGCATGCCGATGCCCAGCGTGGGTTGGGGGCGCGTGGATGCAACGGGCTTCCGCGCCTTGTCCCAGCTGCACGCCTTGCTCTTCGCCGTGCACGCGCGACCGACCTACGTGGCCGACCGCGTGGCCGCGGTGCTCGCGGGGCGCATCGTGACGCGGCTGGAGCATCCCGATGCGCCACGGCTCAGCCTGTTCGTCGGCAGCGACAACAACATCCTCGCCCTTGCCGGCGTGCTGGGTATCCACTTCCGGATGCCGGGCTATGCCGAGGACGACCCGCCCGTGGGCGGTGCGCTGGAGCTGGCGGTATGGCGCTCGACCGCCACACGCCATCGCTATGTCACCGTGACCTATCACGCGCAGACCCCGACGCAGTTGCGCGAGGGCCAGGCGTTGTCGATCGCGCATCCTCCGGCCAGCCTGCCGCTGGTACCCGCAGCCTGCCCGCGTGCGCCGGCACCGTGCGACATCGGCGTGGTGCTGGACACACTGCGGCGGGTGGCCGCCCTTCAGCGCACCAGGCGATCCTGAAGCATGCCGGCCCGCTCCAGCGGGAGGTAGGCGAAGGCGACCACGTGCGAGTGGATGCGCTTGAGGTCGCGCAGGATGCGCAGGTACACATCCCCACCGGCAGTGGCGTCGCGGCGCTCGCGCAACGCTCGCAGGTGCCGGTCGGCGGCATCGTTCTCCAGTCGCCAGAGCGTCTCCTTCCGTCCCAGCAGACCCTGCGCCGCCCGCAGGTCGCCATGCATGAAGACGGCGAAGCCCAGGCGCAGGCTCTCCATCAGCTGGCCGTGCATGAGCGCCAGGTCCTGGATATCGTCCGCGCTGAAGTCCTGTCCCCGCTGCGCCTTCTTGGCGGCGAACTCCATCAGGTTGTTGGCGGTGATATCGCCGATGTGCTCCACGTTGATGACGAAGGCCAGGATGTCCTGGCTGCGGCGGGCGTCCTCTTCGTTAAGGGCCTCGCTGCCCAGGTCGGTCAGGTAATCGCGAATGGCCACGCCCAGGCGGTCCAGCCACGGGTCCATCTGCCCGATGGTGGTGGCACGCACGCGATCGTCCTTGCCGAACACCTCGACCACCCACTTCAGCATGCCCTCGACCATGTCGGCCATGCGCATGGCTTCGCGCGTGGCATTGGCCAGCGCCACGTTGGCCGAATCCAGCGCACCGGTGTCCAGGAACTGCGGCACGCCGGGATCGTCGGGACGCGGTGGGTCCGGCAGCAGGCGCACGAGCAGGCCCGCCATGCGTTCCACCGGCAGCAGGAAAACCGCAGCCAGCGCGAGGTTGAACGCGGTATGGAAGTTCACCGCCATGCGCGCCGGGGAACCACCCAGCGGAGCCAGTGCAAGGGCGATCGGATGCAGCAGCGGCAGGCAGACCACGCAGCCGATCCCGCGCACGATCAGGTTGCCCAGCGGCAGGCGCCGGGCCACCGGTGTGTCCGCTTCCAGCAGGGCCGGCAGGGTGCCGCCGAGGTTGGCGCCGAGCACCAGCGCCAGGGCACCGGTCGCATCGACCACGCCCGTCCCGGCCAGCGACGCGACCAGCAACACCATGGCGACGCTGGAGTGGAACAGCCAGGTCAGCAGCGCCGCCACCAGCACGGCCAGCACCGGCTCCGAGGCGAGGCTCTGCGCGATCGCCCGCAGGAACGCGGCGTTTTCCACCGGCGCCAGCGCGCCCACCAACAGGTGCAGCGACAGCAGCATCAGGCCTAGCCCGATGGCCACGCGGCCCAGGTTCTCGTAGCGCGCGTCGTCGGTGCGCCGGTGAATGACGAAGCCCAGCAGGATCAGCACGGGTGCCACCACCGAGATGTCGAACGACATCACCTGCACGATCAGCGTCGTACCGACGTTGGCGCCGAGCATCACGGCCAGGCCCGGGGCCAGGCCGAGGAAACCGCTGGCGGCGAAGGACGTTGCCATCAGGCCGGTTGCCGTACTGCTCTGCAGCAGCGCGGTGATGCACACACCGAAGGCGAAGGCCGCGGGGCGATAGGCCAGGTAGCGACCCAGCCAGCGGCGCAGCGCGCTGCCGTAACCGCGCAGCACGCCGCTGGTTACCATGTGCGTGCCCCACAGGAGCAGCGCCACGTAGCCGAAAAGATCGAGAAGGCCGAGCATGCCGTTCATGGCATACCCCGGCGTGGAACACGAGTAAGGAGCTTCACAGCCCATCTCCTGGTAACGGCGCTCGCGGCGGCCGCACGGAGGGGCCGGGTTTCCTAGTAGCGGAAAACGCCAGCCGACCGGGCGCGATCGCCGGGAGCATGCGGATTGTGGTGAGCCGCCGATGCCCGCAAGGTGCGAAAACCGACGACGCTACTGGGATAAACGTCCATAGGCCTTGGTTTGGGTATGCAAGAGAGCCGCGCGTGATGACGCGCGGCGTCGGCATTGTGTTGATTGGGGCGGCCCGCGTCAACCGTCACTGGCTGGCTCAGCCCAGGCGGGTCTTGAGTTCTTGCGATGCCTGCGCCATCGCGCTGCGGGGCGCCGGCAGATGGCTGAAACTGTTCGACAGCCCGAAGTCGTGAATCATGCCGTTGTAGCGTATCGATGTCACAGACACACCCGCAACGTCGAGCTTGCGGGCATAAGCTTCTGCTTCATCTCGCAGGACATCGAACTCGGCGGTCTGGATCAGCGTCGGCGGCAGGTTTTTCAGCTGTTCGGTCGTCGCCCGCAGCGGCGACGCATAGCGCTGCTTGCGTGTTTCGCTGTCAGTGGTATAGCTGTCCCAGAACCATACCATCAGATCCTTCGTCAGGAAGTAACCGTCGGCAAATGCCTTGTACGACGGCGTGTCGAAGGTGGCATCCGTCACGGGACACAGCAGTACCTGCGAACGCAGCGCAGGTGTGCCCTTCGCGCTCGCCATCAAGGCCACCACGGCGGCCAGGTTGCCACCTGCACTGTTGCCAGCTACCGCGAGGCGTGTGCCGTCGACGTTGATCTCATGGCCATGCTCGGCCACCCATTGCGTCGCGGCGTAGGCTTGCTCGATGGCGACGCCGTAATCAGCCTCAGGCGACAGGGCATAGTCGACGAAGACCGCCACTGCGCCCGAGCCCGCGACCAGGTCACGCACCAGCCGTTCATGGGTCGGGAAGTCGCCCAACACCCAGCCTCCGCCGTGGAAGAACATGAACGCGGGCAGCTTTTTTTGCGTGCTACCGGCCGGGCGCACGATGGTAAGCGTCAGGTCGCTGCCATGGACGTGGATCGTTTTCTTGCTGACATCGGCAGCCGGCAGGACAACATGGGCAGCAGCCTGGGCACCCGCCAGCGCGGCGCGGGCGTCTGTCGGCGTCATGCTGTCGAGTGTCTCCCCGCCTTCAAGGGAGCGTAAGAATGCTGCGACGGTGGGTTCGACGCCTGTCAGGTCGGCCGCAGAGGCATTGCCGAGCTCCAGGTTGACCACCGGAAGGGAGGGATCGTTCATGATGTTTATGGTTCCAAAAGAGCCTTGAGAGGAAAGC
This sequence comes from Luteibacter sp. ME-Dv--P-043b, assembly GCF_030209605.1. Lineage (NCBI taxonomy): Bacteria > Pseudomonadati > Pseudomonadota > Gammaproteobacteria > Lysobacterales > Rhodanobacteraceae > Luteibacter > Luteibacter sp. ME-Dv--P-043b. Next base: position 185,276 of record NZ_JARVRT010000018.1, on the reverse strand, counting down.
CTCAGCCTTCAAATTGGTGATAGACCTTTGCGATCACTTTCCAGTCACTGCCGATCTTGATTAGCGTGAGGTAATCGTTGTAATCAGCACCGATGGCGTCCTTTTCCATGTCGACGCGGACGACAGCGGTGGTCGGCGTAATGGCCAGCGCATCAAGGCGAGTGGTTATCTCGGGTGCCTTGCCGTTTTTCCTGACGAAATCGAAAAGGTTTTCAATCGGGCCGCCCAGCAGCTCGCCATTCGTGAAACCGTACATGACGGCATCCTTATGGAACGCCTCAGCGACGGCTTCCGCACTGCCGACGCGCAATCCATCGACGTATTTCTGGGCAACCGCGATGACGGCGTCATATTCGCGGGTCGGTACGGACTTGACGTTCTTGCTCATGATGTCTTCCTTACAAGTTGTAGGGTCTTTGATGGACTGTGCAGATGACTGTCAGGGAGCCGCATGCGTCTGGAAGATCTTGCTGACCACCGTCCACTTGCCATCGACTTTCAACAGATGAAAGAAGTCGGTGAACGAAACGCCCGACATGTCGTTGGCGTCGATGCGTGCGCTGGCCGCCGTGCCTACGATCTCGATACGGGTGATTGCGGCCGTGGCATCAGGCGACGGGCGAAAATCCTTATCGACTCCGTCGAACAGCATCGAAATCGCGCCGCCGACCAGCTTGCCATCGGGGCCGACGCTATACATCGTCGCGTGCGGACTGAACGCGGATTTCATGATGCTGCTCTTGGCCTGCCTGCATCCCTCGATGTACTTGTTCAGCACCTCGGAAATGGCCTGGTAATCCTGCACGTAGGTCGATTTGCTCATGGTCTTTCCTTGGTTGGCTTGTGGGCGGGTTGGCTAGTCTGGGGCTCAGTCCGCCAATACAGGCCAGTCGGTGTAACCCGTGGCGCCATTGCCGTAATAGGTTGAACGGGGCGCCACGGCCAGTTCGGCGCCCACCTTCAAGCGGTGCACCAGATCGGGATTGGCAATGAATGGACGACCGAAGGCGACGGCATCCACCTTGCCTTCCTTGCGGCGATTCACGGCCAGGGCAAGGTCGTAGTTGTTGTTGCCGATGTAAGGGCCCTTGAAGATCGCGCGCAATGCGTCCAGGTCTATCCCTTCGGGCACGGAACGCGATGTAGCCGTGGCACCCTCGACAAAGTGCATGTAGGCCAGCTGGAACCGATTCAGCTGCTCGATGAGATAGCCATAGGTCTGCATGACCTGGCTGTCCAGAGGCGTATTGCCTGCGTCCGGCGTGACAGGGGACAGACGGATGCCGACGCGGTCATGGCCCCAGATCTCGACCACCGCCGCAGTGACTTCCAGCGTAAGCCGGCTGCGATTCTCGATGGAGCCGCCGTAGGCGTCAGTACGCCGGTTGGTCGAATCGCGCAGGAACTGATCGAGCAGATAACTGTTTGCCGAATGCACTTCCACGCCATCGAAACCGGCGCGTTTTGCGCATTCCGCGGCGTGCCGGTATTGCTGGATGATGCCGGGAATTTCAGAGGTTTCCAGTGCGCGCGGCGTGGAGACGTCCAGCATGCCGTTTTCGGTGTAGGTTTGCCCTTCTGCACGAATCGCCGAAGGCGCTACCGGCGCCGCTCCTTCCGGCTGCAGGTCCACATGAGAGAAACGACCCACATGCCATAGCTGGCACACGATCAATCCACCGGCTGCGTGCACCGCATCCGTGACCGTCCTCCAGCCGGCAACCTGTTCGTCCGTCCAGATACCAGGCGTCAACGCATAGCCACGCCCCTGGGCCGAAATATTGGTGGCTTCACTGATGATCAAGCCTGCGGTGGCCCGCTGGGCGTAGTAGCTCGCATGCATGTCATGGGGTACGCCATCGGGCTGCATCCGGCTGCGCGTCAACGGCGCCATGACGATGCGGTTCGCCAGCGTCAGGGCTCCCATCGTCACAGGGGAAAAAAGATCGTGGGCTGCATTATCGAGTTTCATTTTTGTTCCTTCCGACAACCGTGTTGCGTGCTTGATTTACCCTCGGTCAGAAGTATGGCGGTCGGCTATAATGACTTTAATAGTCAGAAACTGGCATATGGTATGAACAAAAATGTCACAATAAAGAGCCAAAAGCATGCCGGCGACGCAGGCGCAATGGCCGCCTCTCCGTCTTTGCATTTTCCGGGGCTTTTGACCTTCGAGGCGGCGGCGCGGCATTTGAACTTTGCCCGCGCCGCCGCGGAACTGGGCGTGACGCCAACGGCAGTGTCGCGCACCATCAAAGTCCTGGAAGCGCAATTGAACGTGCGGCTGTTCAACCGGACGACGCGCAGCGTCAGCCTGACCGAAGCGGGTTCGTCACTGAATTCGAAAATGGCCCCCGCGCTTGCACTGATCAGGGACTCCTTGTCGGAAGCTCTGCAGGCAACCGATCAGCCCTCCGGTACGGTGCGGGTCAATTCGTCATACGTGGCTTACCGTATGTTGATCGAGCCCTACCTGGAGGCCTTCCTTGCCAAGTTCCCTTTGATCCATGTCGAGATATCGCTGGACAATCTGCTCGGCGATATCGTCAGCGGCGGTTTCGACATCGGCATACGCATGGGCAAGAAAGTGCAGAACGACATGGTTGCCGTTCAATTGGGATCGCGGCAGAAAAGGATCCTGGTGGCCGCTTCGGACTATTTCAAAGATCGGAAGGAACCGAAGAACCTCGACGATCTCCTCAACCACGACTGCATTCGACAACGTTATTCCGTGGGAGGCCGATGGTTTGAATGGAAGTTCGATTCGGAGGGTCAGATGGTGCAAGTCGACGTACAAGGGCGTCTTTTATTCGACGAGATGAGGTCGGTAGTGGACGCCGCCGTGCAGGGGCATGGCATCGGTTACGTCTTCGAGGAATTTGCCAGACAGGAGTTGGCCAGTGGGAAACTGCGGCAGGTCCTCAGGCAGTACAACGGAATGGACGACGCGTTTCATCTTTACTATCCGCATCGCAAGTACATGCCAGGAAAGCTTCGCTCTTTTGTCGATTTCATGCTCGATGCCCATAAAGCGAAACCGATGCGACCCGGTCATGGCTGAACGGCACTGCCGCACTCGCAAGAAGTTGCCGACGGTCGTCGATACACTTCCAGGCAAGCCGCCCGAACTTTCGCTCGTGTGGCGAATCGAATCGCCATCCTGCCTTGCGGATACATCCATGAAAAAGACGTTACTCGCGTTTGCGCTGTTCTCCGTCGCCCTTGCCGCAACCGCCGCCGATTCGCCGAAGGATGTCCAGGCGCTGATCGCCCGCGGCGATTACACCGGCGCCGAAGCAATGCTGCGCCAGGCGGTCACCGAGCATCCTCAGAGCGCCAAGGCACACTACGTGCTGGCCGAAGTGCTCGCACACGAGGGCAACATCGGCGATGCGAAGGCGGAAGCCGGCAAGGCGGCCTCGCTCGATCCGTCCATCCGCTTCACCGATCCGACCCGCTTCCAGCAGTTCCAGAGCAAGTTGAACCAGGCGCTGGCTCCCGCGTCGGCTACGCGTGCCGCTTCGCGCCAGGCTACTGAAGCGGCTCCGGCCCCGGTGGAGGCTGCGCCCCGGGCGGGTTCGTTTCCCCTGACCGGCCTGCTGGTCATCGGCGGCGTGATCGCGCTGATCGCCTTCCTGTGGTCCCGCCGCCGTCGCGCCGTCGCGCCGCCGTATCCCAACGCACCTTACGGCGCCCCGCAGCAGCCGCCTCCGCCGCCGTACGGCGGTTATGGCAACAACTACGCGCCCCCGCCGGCCTCGTCGGGTGTCGGCGCCGCCGTCGCCGCCGGCGTGGGCGGACTGGCTGCGGGCGCGCTGCTGGACGAGGCGTTCCGCTCCCACCGCGGTGAAGAATCCGTCCGCGACGCGGGCTTCGTGGGCGGCGCCAACAATGCGCCTTCATCCTCGCAGCAAGCCTACGACGACCTGCGCGACGAGCCCATCGACATGGGCAACAACGACAGCTCGTGGGACCAGGGCAGTTCAGATGACAGCGGAAGCGACGACAACCAGTGGTGATGGTGAGTCCATGAGTGCCGGTGACGGGGGGTAGGAGCGCACGCACGTGCGCGACATCTTTTAAGGCCGTGCCTCCCATCGCTGCGCGTGAACCCCATGCGTCGACGCAAAAGATGTCGCGCACATGCGTGCGCTCCTACAGACCAGTGTCACGCCCCCTGCCAGTGTTGCGCCCGCTGTAGAACCCGACACGCCACGGCACTTTTCCGGCCAACCGCTGTGCTAGGTTTAGCCCGCAGGGGGCGAAACACCGGGGAGTAGCGAGAGATGTCTGTCATCTATCGAGCGGGCCGTCACGGCCTGTGGGCAGGGTTGTTCGGTTGTGTGTTCGCTTGCGGCGCGTCGGGCGCCATATCGGCTACGTCGCCGGGATTCAATGTCGGCTCCGCGAACGTCGCGATCGCCGACCCGCCGGTACCCCGGCCACCGGGCAAGGCGTGCACGGTGCAGCTCTTCAGCGGTTTCACCTTCCGCGATTTCTCCGACCATGCCTACAGCTATGCGCCACCGACCGGCTGCGGTACGTCGTGGTCGAAGGTGGTGCTGGAGGCGGATTTCTCGGTCACCGCGGGTCGTCAGTTCGACCGCACCGCGTCGCTGTGGCTGGGCGGCGCCAACGTCTACTTCGGTACCACGCAGGAGCCCTCCGCCACGGTGGCGCCCAGCTGGCACATCGAGCGCGACGTGAGCGACTTCGCCAGCCTGCTGGGCAATCCGCAGACGGGCCAGGCGATCCTGGGCAACGTCGTCGACGGCACCTACACCGGCATCATCAGCGGTTCGGCACGGCTGGTGTTCTATCCCGCCAACGTCCTGGCGCCGAAGCTGGACGCCCCCGATGCCGTGTTCCCGCTGTCCGACGGTACCGCCGGCGGCACCGTGGCGCTGAACACCGGCGCCGACCTGCTCTCGCGCACCCTTACGCTGCCCACGAACATCGAGCGTGCCTACCTCGACGTGTTCGCGCAGGGCCAGGGTGGCGACGAGTTCTGGTACTCGTGCGTGCCCGATGCGCAGGCCAATGAAGCGCAAAGCTGCGGCGGCGGCGCCTACCGCGAGGTACAGGTGTCGATCGACGGGCAGTCCGCCGGCGTGGCGCCGGTGTATCCGTGGATCTTCACCGGCGGCATCGATCCGTACCTGTGGCGACCGACGCCCGGTGTGCAGACGCTGAATTTCCTGCCTTACCGCGTCGACCTCACGCCGTTCGCCGCCTTGCTCAACGACGGCAAGCCGCATGCGCTGGCCATCGGGGTCACCGGGGCCAACGGCAACTTCGCGGTGACCGGCAACCTGTTCGTGTACCAGGACCATCGGCGCAAGGTGCTGACCGGTGCCGTCACCGCCAACACGCTGCAGGGCCAGCCGGCCACGGCCACCGTCGACAACCGGCTGACCGATAACGCGGGCGTGATCGGCGGCTCCATCGCCACGCATGCGTTGCGCCGTTTCCGCACCGCTGGCTACGTGGATACCTCGCACGGCAGGATCACCACGGAAGTGAACCAGGCGGTGGCGTTCGACAACACGCAGTCGTTCACCATCGATCCGTCGCATTACCTGCAAGGCATCGACCAGCTCACCAGCGTGGACAGCACGACGAAGACACGGCAGGGGCCGCTCGGCATCGCCGTGACGACGGAAGCCCACTTCGATTACCCGTTGCTGGCCAGCTTCGGCACGAACTTCGACGGCGCAGGTAACGTCACCGGTGCGCCCAGTTCGGTCACGCAGGGTTATTCACGGTCGTTCGTGAAGAAGGTGGGTGGCCTGGTGCTGTATCGCAGCGACGTGGACAACAGCATCGATACCGCCGACACCCTCGCCTTCAGCAACGGCGCGGTCACCGGCCACAGCGGCCAGCGCAGCACCCAGGTGTTCCGCTTCAAGGACAACCTCGGCAGCTGCTTCGGACGTGACATCGTCACCGCGGCGGGCGTGCTCAGCGCGGCATCCGATGGCGGCGACTGCGCCGGCGGTCGCAACCGGCTGCTGTGGTTCACCCACCCGGACGGCTCGCCGGATACCTCCCGCACCGAAGATCCCGGCCTGTTCTGATCCACGCCGACGGCGTGGCCGGCCCGTCCTCCGTGGCGCGCCGGCCACGTCACCGGCCAGGGGACCTATAATGTCGGTCTAGCCCGTATCGGTACCCGCCCGAGCATGTCCAGACTGAAAAGCAACCAGGTCCTCGTGACCGTCGGCACCGCCTGCACCCTGTCGGCCGTCGGCTCCACCGAAACCTACCAGGCCCTCGTGGCCCACTCCGATGAATTCCTGCCGCTGGCCGCTTTCGACGCAGGTCTGGTGGTGCTCGATCCGGACGCGGCCCATGCCGCCGACGGCATGTGCTGGGCCCATGGCGAACAAGCCGGGCATCCCGTGACCCTGGACGAACTGCAACGGCTGCATGGCGACACGCTGCGCGCCAACAGCGGCATCCGCCATGTGCCGCACGTGCGTGAGCTGGCACCCCGTGTAGTCACCGACATCGCCGCACCGCTGCCGCACGACCTGGAAACCGTCGGGCTGCGTCGCCTGGCCGGCCTGCGCTACGAAGATATCCGCGCGTCCAAGCTGAAGGACATGCACGGCCTGTTCCAGGACGATCCACTGCTCAGCCCCTCGCTGCAGGCGCAGCTGTTCGCCTATGGCGCTCTGGGCGCCCTGGCGGGCCTTCCGCGTCCGCTGTCGGAACTGATCCCCGAACCCTTCGGTTTCCGCGTCGCCTCGGCCACGGCCTTCGGTGGTAACGAGGCGCTTGGCCAATGGCTGCGTCCGGACGCGCCGTTGCCGGAGGAAGGGTTCCCCAAGGACACCTTCGCCGTGCGGCTGGCCCATTCACTCGGCTCGCACGGCCCCGCCCTCGTCTCCACCATGCTCGCCCCGGCCTACAGCATCAGCCGCGTGCTGAAGAATCCCGAACTGCGCGAGTCGCTGCGTTCGGACGAGGTCGGTTTCATGCGCGTGCCGCAGGCACCGATGACCGCCGTGGGCGCCTGCGCGTCCAGCCTGGTCGCGCTGGCGGACATCGCCCCGCAGCTGCTGTTCGACTATCCCGGCTTCCAGAAACCGAAGATGGTGCTTCTCACCGCGGCCGATGCGGCCCTGCAACCCCGGTTCGGTATCCTCGAAGCGTTCGGGGGCGGCGCGCTGATGACCGGCGAAAAGCTGGCCGCCAAGAACGCCGCCCACGACGACGGCAACGTGCGCAGCGTCCACGACGCGCTCGCCCCGTTCGATGTGGACGCCGACGGCACGGTGGTCGGCCATGGGGGCTCCGGTTTGCTGGTCACCACGCTGGCCTTCGCACTGGACCAGCAGCTGGATATCACCTCGATCATCGTCGGCTGGGGCCAGAGCGCCGAAGCCGGCGGCAAGGCGCACTTCGCGGGCGTGGGCTTCGGCGGCGAGAACGCGCTGGTGCAGGCCCTGGACATGGCGTTCGTGGGCCACGGCTATGGCGTGCACGATTTCCAGTACCTCGCCGCGCATGCCACGGGGACGCGCACCAATTCGAAGACCGACCTGGCGACGGCGCTGGCCGGGCTGCGCGGTGCCGCGCAACGGCAGGACATGCAGGGCGACCTGCCGCGCCTGGTGGTGGGCACGCCCAAGGCGGTCGGTGACGGCCACACCATGGGCGAGACGGGGCTGAAGGCACTCTCGCAGGCGCTGCAATTCGTGCTCGGTCGCAAGGCGCCGGGCGTGCCTACCCTGCGCCGCCTGGACCCCGACCTGGCCGATGTCGCCGGACATTTCCAGCTGCACGCGCAGCCGTCGGAAGGCAACGCCAACGGGGGCGCCATCTGCGCCACGCAGGGTTTCGGTGGCTACAACGGCGCGGTGGCGCTGCGCTCGGCCACGCCGGAGGCCCTGGCGAAGTACGACTGCGATCCCGCCGCCTTGCAGGCCTACCTCGAAGCGTGGCCCACGCTTCGCCGCGAACGCGAGACGCGCGAGCGCGTCGCACGCCGCAGCCCCGCGCTGGCACTGAACATGGCGGAACGGCATCGCTGGATCGGTCTTGAGTAATAGCTCACTGAAAGTGCATCACTGCCGTTAACGCATACGCCTTACCGAAATTACGTAAAACGCCCCGTATACAGGGCCTATACCTGAAAGGCATTTACGCTTTTCAAGGTTGTCTATGGTTCTGGCGAGACATGTCAGAGGGGTCTCTCTGATCGAAGTCTTGATGGCGGTACTGGTGTTTACGGTCGGCCTCGTCGGCTTGTCCAGCCTGCTCATCGTATCGTTTCGCTCCAACCAGGTCGGGTACCAGCGCACCCAGGCGGGGTTCATCGCGACGAGCATGGCCGACCGCATGCGCGCCAATCCGCTGGGTGTCTGGGCCGGCGGTTATAACTCGTCCTCCTATCCGATCGACGGCACCCAGGCCTGCACGGCCGCTGCCGCCTGCACGCCCGCCAAGCTGGCGCTGCGTGACCAGTACCTGTGGAGCAGCCAGTTGCGGGCGTTCCTGCCCAACGGCACGGCGTCCATCGCGTGCACCAACGGCGCGACACCCGACACCGCCCAGTTGGCGGTAAGACCACCGTACGCGGGCAACTGCGTCATGCGTATCAGCTGGACCGAGCGCGGCGCCGGCGACAGCGACCACCAAGGGGTCGACACCCGTACGTTCGTCTGGAACTTCCAGCCATGATGCGCGTGTCGCGAGGGTTTTCACTGGTCGAACTGATGATCGCGATGGCGCTGGGCCTCATCGTGGCCGGCGGCATCGTCAGCGTGGTGCTGGCCACCTCCGCCAGCAGCGTCGTGCAGACACAGCTGGCCAAGTTGCAGGAAGAGGGGCGGTTCGCCGTGGCGTCGCTCACCGCGGACCTGCGCATGGCCAACGCCCAGTACTGTTCCAACGTCGGCGGACAGTCCTCGCCGCTGTCCAACGGCGTGATGTCGCTGGATCGCTACCTGCGCGCACCGCAGGTGCTGGTTTCCGGCGCCACGCTGCAGGCCGCCCTTACCGACAACGGCACGAAGTGGGGCAGCACCAGTGGCAGCAACACCTATCCCGTGGCACCGGTTGCCGCCTTCACCCTGCCCGCCTTCCTGGCGCTGCGCGGCTACGACTGCACCGTGAGTGCCTGCACGCCCGCCGATCCGAGCGTGGCCGGGCTTCCCGCGCAGGGCACGACGATCGGCAATCGCGTGCCGGGCAGCGCCGCCATCACCCTGCGCTACCTCGACGGCAGTCGCGGGTGGTCGCTGGACGGTATCAACAGCACCGTGACCCTGAGCGGCAACGCGGTGGCCAGCATCGCCGTCACGCCGCAGACCGGCGAGCCGCCGTTGACCTCGTACGTGGCCGGCGACCTGATGATGCTGGCCGACTGCAACGCGGCCCAGGTGTTCTCGGCCACGCTGTCCGGCAAGACGTTCACGCCGGCGACCAACCTTGCCAGTGTGATGCGGCCTTCCGGTGTCTCGCCGAAACTGTTCGACTTCAACCGCGACGTGCGCACGGTGTCCTATTACCTGCAGGTGGTGAGCGACAACAACGGCAACACCACCGGTGCGCTGATGAAGCGGGTCAACGGCGTAGCTGCCGAAGTGGTCAGGGGCGTGGAGCGGCTCGACTTCCTCTACGGCGTGATGGATGCCGCGGGCAACACCAGCTACCGCACCGCGGCGCAGATCGACGGGGCCACCACCTGCGCCTCGTCGACGGTGAGCATTGCCGGTAGCGACCCGGGCTGCATGTGGCGATCGGTGCAGAGCATCGAGATCCACCTGCTCATGACCGGGCAGATCCCGCTGTATTCCCTGAAGCCGACCGATCTGCAGTATCAGTACTACGGCGACCCCGCCGTGGCGGGCGCCGCCGCCCCGGGCAACGCCGCCCGTGCGGTCATGCCCAGCCAGCAAGGCTTCGACGACCATGTGCTGCGCCGCGAATTCTCCACCGTGATTTCCGTACGGAACTACAACCCATGAGGCGGCAGCGTGGCGCGGTACTGGTGCTGGCCATGGTGTTCCTGCTGGTGCTCACCATCGTGGCCATCAGCACGTCGGGCCGATCGCTGCTGCAGGAGCGCATGGCCGGGGCGATGCGCAACGCGCAGCAGGCCGAGTGGTCGGCCGAGAACGCCCTGCGCGGCGTGGAGTGGAACATCTTCAACGGCGTCGGCGTGGCCTGCTACAACTCCAGCAACCCGTCGACGATCAGCGGCAAGGTATCGGCGTTCCGGCAGTCGTCGGTGTGGCTGGTGGATGGCGCAACCGAATACAAGGGTGCCGGCGTGGCCGTGGACTACACGACCAAGAGCACCGATCCCGCGCTGTCCACCGCCGTGCTGGCGCGCAACCCCTGGTACATCGTCGAGCTGCTGGGCCAGGACCTGGCACCGAACACCGGCACCAGCACGGCGAAGGAAGCCGGATCGTCCGCGTCGGCCACCGCCAAGTTCTATCTCTACCGGATCACCGCGCGTGCCAGCGGTGGCAGTCCCAACACCCTGCGCGTGGTCGAGACCACGTTCGTCACCCCCAACCTCCTCGCGTGCACACTGAGTTGACGATGCCCATGACGGCAAGCCCGCACTTCGCCCGCCGCCTGCGCCTCGTCGCGCTCTGCCTGATCGCGGCATGCAGCCTGCTGGCGGGCGTGGCCGCCGCGACCACGGTCACCGTCAGCCGCACGCCGCCGGGCGTCACCTCGAAGGTCGCACCCAACATCGTGGTCACCTTCGACGACTCCGGCTCGATGAACGCCACGTCCATCCCCGATGCGATGGACGGCTTCTACGACAGGAAGTACTACTACTCGTCCACGGGCAACCCGATCTATTTCGATCCGAACGTGACCTACGTCGTTCCGCCGGATGCCAGCGGCGTGCCCCTGGGCACACCCAGCTACACCGCCGCGTGGCGCGACGGTTACTGCGCCAACACGCTGACGAAGACCTGCTGGTCGCCCAATACCGGCACGTATCTCGCTCCCGTGGTCGTCGACCTGAGCAAGGCCTTCTACGCGGGCTTTCTCGCCAACACGCTGGCTGGCAATTCGCCCTGCTCGCGCAACGCCAACGAGACCATCACCTGGTACACCACCGGCGGGCGTACCGGCTGCCAGCAGCTGGACATTCCGGTGTCCGTGCGCGGGCCGACCGTCAGTGTGACCACGTGCTCGTTCTTAGGGTGTGGTCAATTCTCTGGGCTCAACGGAACGCGTACGGTGATCAACAGCGACGGTAGCGTCCTTGTCGCGACATGCACCAGCTTCCTCGGTCTGACCAACTGTAACCTCGCGACCACGACCGGGGATACAGGCGGCTTTTATTACGTCTGCACGTCGCCCATCCTCGAATCCAGCTGCACCTATCACCTCGTTGCCAATGAGTCGGCGGCGATAAAGCAGAACTTCGCCATCTGGTACAGCTACTACCGCACGCGCAACCTCAACGCGCGCGCCGCAGTGGGACGTGTGTTCGGCAGCCTGGCCGATGGCTCGGTGCGCGTGGCCTGGCAGACTCTTCAGGCGCAGTCGCCAGCTGGCAACTACAACGCCTCAGGCGCCTACACCGGGGCGTCCTATGGTCCACTCGCCTCGTCCAGCAAGATCCTGGAGCTGACCAACGCTCCCAGCGGTTGCAATGCCACCAGCACCACCGACACCTGCTGGCGCAGCCAGTTCATGAACTGGCTGTACGGCGCCCCGGCCAGCGGTGGCACGCCCACGCGCATCGCGACGCAGACGGCAGGCGAGTTCTACAAGCGGAGCCTGGCCACCTCGCCCGCGGCGCAGGACCCGTACTGGAACGGCAGCACCAGCACCCCCGGCGAGCTGACCTGCCGGAAGAACTTCAACATGCTGGTGACCGACGGCTTCTGGAACGGCGACAGCCCGGCCAAGGCCACGCCCAGCGACAACGTATCGCTCACCCTGCCGGACGGCACCACCTATGCCACCTCCGGTACGCCGTCCACGGTGTACTGGAACCAGACGGGCACCACCGACCCTTCGCTCGCCGACATTGCGTTCTCCTACTGGGCGAACGATCTGAGACCGGACCTGCGCAACAACGTGCCCCCGTATTATGCCGACCTCACCACCGGCATCACCGGGCCGTCGACCACCGTGAGCTCCACCACGCCGGGCAGCAACACCGAGGTGTACTTCAATCCCGCCAACGATCCGGCCAACTGGCAGCACATGTCGCAGTATATGGTGACCATGGGCATCTCGGGCAGCCTGAGCTATCCCGACGACTACCTCGCGCTGCGCAAGGGCTCGAAGCAGTGGCCGACGCCGGATACCAATGGCGGCGCGACCAACATCGACGACACGTGGCATGCGGCGATCAACAGCCGCGGCGGCTACTTCAGCGCGGCCGATCCCACCTCGCTGGTCAACAGCCTCACGACGATCCTGTCCTCGGTCATCGCCAGCAGTTCGAGCTCGCTCACGCTGGCGCTGAGCACCAACGTGCTGACCACCAACGCGATCGCCTATTACGCCGGCTACAACACCACCGACTGGAGCGGTTCGTTGCTGGCCCGGGCCATCCGCTCGAACGGCGCCGTGGGCGACACGCTGTGGTCGGCGGGCGACCTGCTGACCGCGCGTATCGTCGGCAGCGATCCGCGGCTGATCGTCACCGCCACGGGTCCGGGCACGGGCACCGCGCAGGCCCTGGCCTATACGACGATGACGACGGCGCAGAAGGCCATACTCGACTCCTACGACGGTAGTGGATCGATAGCGACGGCGGACGGCCTGGGCTCGCGGCGCGTGGACTGGCTCAGCGGCGTACGCACCCTGGAAGGCAGCACCTTTCGCACGCGCACGACGCTGCTGGGCGCGATCTTCGGCTCGCAGCCGGCCTACGTCGGCGCACCCGACAGTGGCTATAGCGATACCTTCCCTGCCGGCTCGCCCGAGGCCAAGGCATTGGCCGCCGACGGAACGACCAGCTATTCGGCTTTCCTCAGCCGATGGGCGACGCGTCCCGCCGCCGTCTATGTCGGCGCGAACGACGGCATGCTGCATGCCTTCGATGCACGTATCGCCGGCACCAGCGGCGCCCAGCCCGGCCGGGAACTGTGGGCGTACATTCCGGCCAGCGTCTACCCAAACCTTCCCGCACAGAGCCGGCTGAGCAACTTCACCTTCACGCCCACCGTCGACGGCAGCCCGGTCACCGGCGACGTGTTCTTCAACGGTGCCGACACCCAGAGCAAATCCACGGCGGGCTGGCACACCCTTCTGGTCGGTTCGCTGCGCTTCGGCGGTCGCGGCGTGTTCGGCGTGGACATTACCGATCCTTCGGCGTCGACACTGGGCACCACCAGCGCCGTGGCGTCGAAAATCCTCTGGGAATTCAACAGCGACAGCATCTCCACCGTCGGCACGCCGGCCAACCTGGGATATACGTTCGGCACACCCGTGATCACGCGCGTCGCCTTCACCAACACCGACAAGTCGGTGGGTCGTTGGGTGGTGCTGGTGCCGGGCGGCTATTTTCCGGATGGCAGCACGGCCGCGGCGGCCGGCAACACCTATAGCTCCCTGTTCGTCCTCGACGCCCAGACCGGCACGCTGCTGAAGGAGATCCGCACGCCCTCGGGCAGCGGCAGCACCGCCAGCCACGGACTCACCACCCCCGCCGTGGGCGATTACGACGGTGACCAGGTAGCCGACGTGGCTTTCGCCGGTGACCTCGACGGCAATATCTGGCGGATCGATCTCTCGGCGGCGACGCTGGGCGCGACCGCCGGGTCACAAGGCGTCAGCCTGCTGTTCAAACCCGCCGTGGCCAACGCGCAATCGGTAACCACGTCGCCGCGCCTGCTGGCCGATCCCACCTCGTCGAATTTCCTGGTGGTGTTCGGTACCGGGCGCTACCTGAGCACCGCCGACACCGCCGATACGACGCAGCAGGCTTTCTACGGCCTGCGCGAGCCGGGCACGACGGTCGGCACACCGATCACCGTCGCCGCGGGCAACCTGGTGATGCAGTCGATGACCCTGGACAAGACCAGCGGCGCGATCGGGGTCACCGGCAACGCCGTGCCCGCGGGCAAGTCGGGCTGGTACCTGCCGCTGTCCAGCGTGGCCGGTGAACGCGTCGTGGTCACGCCGGCACTGGATTCCAGCAATAACACGGTGACCTTCAGCACACTGATTCCCACCGCCAGCGACCCCTGCACGACATCGAGCTCGGGCTCGGTCATCGCTCTGGACGGCACCACCGGTGGCGCCGCGTTCGGCGTGTCGATCGGCACCGCGGTGACTTTCGGCCAGGGCTACACGCTGGCCGGCGCGCAGGTCAGCGGGGCCGCCAGTTCCGGTGCCTTGTACACGGCGGCCAGCCTCAGTGGTGGCACCTCGTACCTGCCCGGCCAGGTCACCGCGTCCGGGGCGACGGCAGGCACCAGCATTCCCACCGCGCGTCGCCGCTCGTGGCGCGTACTCAACAGCGGTAACTGATATGCACACGTTCCGACATCGCCGCGGCTTCACCCTGCTGGAACTGATGATCGTGCTGGTCGTGATGGCGATCCTCGCGGCCATCGCCGTGCCCTCATACACCAAATACGGCTACCGGGCACGACGCAGCGACGGGCAGAAGCTGCTGATGAGCATCGCCAACGCGCAGGAGCGCTATTACGCCCTGCACAACGCGTACGCGGACCTGGCGACGATCGGTTATGCGGCATCCACCACGGCGAATTCCGAAGCGGGCTATTACACGGCATCGGTCACCGTGACGGCAGTGGCATCGCTGGATGCCCAGGCTTATACCGCTACCGCCACGCCCGTTCCCCAAGGCGCGCAGGCGCGCGATGTCTGCGGCGCGCTGTCCCTGACAAGCACGGGCGTCAAGGCGCCCACCGGCACGACCAGCAACGGCACATGCTGGTGAAACGCATGCGCACGCGACGACAGGCTCGGCACCGCCAGCACGGCTTCAGCCTGCTGGAGCTCGTGGTGGCGATCGTCGTCGCGGCGATCCTTGCCGCCCTGGCCGTGCCGTCGTTCCGCACCATGTTGCAGAAGCATCGTCTGCGCGCCGCGACGGACAGCCTGCAGGCAGCGGTGCAGTACGCACGCACCGAGGCCGTCGTGCGCGCCAATTACGTGTCGGTATGCGCCAGCGCGGACGGGGCCACGTGCTCGTCCAGCAATCGCTACGACACCGGCTGGCTCGTCTACGTGCATCCGGTAGCGACCACGACAGCGACCGATGTCTATACGGCTAACGCGTCGGCCGGCATGCAGGTGCTGCGCACGGCGACTGCCTTCAACGGAATCTCCGCGGTCGCCAGCGACGCCGCCGTGGTGACCTTCGGCCAGCAGGGCCAACTGGTGCCGCTGGCCTCGCGCACCAACCCCAGCCAGCCCATGGCCTTCGTGCTGTGTGCCGGTGCCACCGGCACCACCACGGGTGTGAACACCGCCGCCGTACCGGGGTCCCGCATCGGGGTCAGCCCCTACGGCGGCGTCGCCTCGACCAAGCTGGCCAGCACGGATGCATGCACGCCGTAACCCGCTTGCTCAGGCCAGAACGTTCAGCTCGACGGGAATCACCGCATCGCCGCTGATCACCTGCGCCTGGCCGTCCTGCATCATGAACTGGATCTGCATCGTGCGCTGGGTGAGCGCCGCCAGGGCTTCGACGGTGGCGGGCGCCACGTCGACCACCGACACGTTCTTCGTGCGTGCCACGGCCGCGGCCGTCTTCTTCCACCACACCTCCGCGCCACGACCGCTGTAGGTGTAGACGATGACCCGGTTGGCGCGACCGGCCGCGCGACGGATGCGCTGCTCGTCGGGCTGGCCCAGTTCGATCCACAGGTCGACCTCGCCGGTAAGTTCCTTGCGCCACAGGTCCGGTTCGTCGTCGGCGCTGAGCCCCTTGCCGAACACCAGCGCGTCGTCCGCGTTCAGGGCAAAGGCCAGCACCCTCACCATCATGCGCTCGTCGGTTTCCGACGGATGCTGGGCGAGTGTCAGGGCATGGGCCTGGTAGTAATGCCGGTCCATGTCGCTGACCTGCAGGTCGGCCTTGAAGACGGTGGATTTGAGTGCCATGGGGAGTGCGCTTCGCTTCGGGTCAGCCGCAAAGCGTACAGTAAGCCCGGCAGCGCCATGCGTGGGCGGCGTGCCGTGGTTAAAATGACCGACTGCCCGTCGAAGGATACCGTCCGTGCCCCACTACTCCGGCCCGTTGCTGACACGTCCCGTCGTCGAGGCCTGGGATGCGGCACACGCCCGTGGCGAGGACGCCTGGCGCGGCTCGCTGGACCTCGGTCGCTCGGACGACGAGGTGCGCCTGCACGGCGCAACGTGGAGCTGGCGCGGTGGTTCATTCCCGCACCCCGGCAAACTGAAGGACCGCACCATCTACTGGTGGGACGGCGAGGCGTTCGCCCCGGTCTCGCGTTTTGCCGACTCGCTGATCAAGCTCGTTCCCACGCCCTGGGGCGCGCCCACCTTCGAGATCGACGGCATCAAGATGTTACCGACCGCCAGGGAATCCCCGCTCGACGATGCCCGCCGCAAGGTGGCCCTGGTCCAGCCGCGCGGCAAGGTGGTGCTGGACACCTGCGGTGGCCTGGGTTATTTCGCCGCCTGCTGCCTGGACGAGGGCGCGGCGCGGGTGGATTCGTTCGAGAAGAACGACGACGTGCTGTGGCTGCGCACGCTGAATCCCTGGTCGCCCGATCCCGATGCCCCGGGCCATGGCGGGCGCCTGCGGCTATCGCACGCCGACGTGTCGGTGGCCATCACGGGCATCGCCGATGCGTCGGTGGACGCGCTGTTGCACGACCCGCCGCGTTTCGGCATCGCCGGCGAACTCTACTCGCAGATGTTCTACGGACAGTTGGCCCGTGTCCTGCGGCGTGGCGGCAGGCTGTTCCATTACACCGGCAGCCCCAACAAGCTCACCAGCGGACGCGACGTGCCGCGCGAGGTCGCAGCACGCCTGGACAAGGCCGGTTTCAGGGCCGAGCGCGCGCTCGATGGCGTGTACGCGACACGCCGCTGACGCGGAACGCGCATCCCGTCGCTGTCGCGGCCCGTATGATCCTCACGACGCCCCCGTCCCCGTGAGGCCCCATGCCCGTTACGTCCGCTCATCCCGTGCTCGTCTTTGCCGCCTGCGCCCTGGCGCTGCCCGCCACCGCCATGGAACGTTACGTCGGTACCGCTTACGCGCGCGGTGGCACTGCCGTGCTCTATCGCGAGGTGCACCTGGGCGATGCCTCACGGCATCTCATCGTGTTCCAGTGCCCCGATGGCAAGCCCTTCGCACGCAAGCGGCTGCGGGCCGGCACGATACCCACGCAACCGGACTTCGATTTCACCGATGCGCGCAACGGGTACGAGGACGGCGTACGCGGCGACGGCGCGCAACGTGTCGTCTACGTGCGCCGCGTCGGTGGACAGCGCAGCGAGCAGGCCCTGACGGTACCGCCCGATGCCGTCATCGATGCGGGATTCGACGTGTTCCTGCGCGCCCGCTGGGACCAGGTGGTGGATCGCGGCGCCTCCGCGCCCTTCCTGATGACCGGCAAGGGCAAGTTCTTTCCGGTCAAGGTCGTCGCATCCGGGCGGGAGGGCACGGAGCGACGCATCGCCCTGAAGCTGGACGCCTGGTATGGCTTTGCCGCACCGACGATCGACGTGACCTACACCGAAGCCACACGACGCCTGCGTCGCTACGAAGGGCCGGGTACGATCCGCGACGCACGCGGCAAGCCCGCGGACGTCCGCATCGAGTTCCTGCCAGCCGATCGCACCGAAGGCGTGCCCGACACCGCGTGGGACCAGGCCCTGGCCCTACCCCTCGATGGACGCTGCCCCGCCTGAGCCGAGACGCTCCAGCGCGATGGCGAGCGCTGCCATGGCCAGGGCCCAGGTGACCGCCAGCCACGTATAGCCATGCCACGACGGCGCGGTGAGCAGCACGGTATGCCAGCCGCGCGCCGCACCGGCGTAGGACAACGGCCCGCCGATGGCGCCCAGCAGGGCCGCCGGCCAGGGCCTGCCCGCCAGCCACCGCATCGGACCCGGCATGGTCACGGCGAACGCGGCCCACAGGCCGAGGATCCAGCAGGGCGGTCCACCCGGCCACGGTGCCGGCACATCGGCCGCGTAGCGCACGAAGCCCAGCGCGGTGGCTCCGCCATCCACGACAGCACCGAACACGACGGCCAGGCAGGCAAGCCGGAGCATGAGGCGACGCTCGCGCGCCATCGCGACCTGCCAGGCGACGAAGGCCACGGTAAACCCCGAGGCCATCCAGCCGTGTTCGCCACCAGCGGCGATGACCACCGCGAACCACAAGGCTTCGTAAACGATGAAAGTGACGATCGGGGAACGCAGCAAGGGCTTGTCCGGAAGCAAACGTTAGCGTTGTCTACGTGACGGCGCCCGCCAAGGATGCACCCATGGCACGCAGCGGTACAGGTGACGATTGCGGGCGACCCCACGAGGCTGTTAGCGTCCTGTCTCCCGGGGGATAGGCGTTCCATCGCCGTGGTCAACGAGTTCAGGAAAACATCGGCGCTGGTACAGACCATCGGCTTTGCCGTGGGCGTCATCATCGGCGTCGGCCTCGCGGTGGTCCTGTTCCAGGACTACCAGCACCGTGTCCAGGCGGCCCATGCACAGGCGCGGACACTGGCCGATGGTGCGCAGCGCCTGATCGATGCGCGCCTGAGGCAGCTGGAAGTCGCGCTGATGGGTATTTCGGCCAGCGCGCACGACCTGACGCTTACGGTGCCCAACGAGGCGAAGCCCCTGCTGGCGGACAGCCTCAAGGACGCGATCGCGCGCCACGACCAGGTGGAGAGCATCGTGCTGCTCGACCCGGCGGGCCAGGCCGTGGGCCCCGGAGACGGCGAGCCCGCCATCATGCAGTGGATCGGCTCGCCGGCAGCCGGTACCGACCTGCGCATGGGGCCCATCGAGCGACACGGGAAGGGCTGGGTCATTCCCCTGGCCGTGCCGTTCGTGGACGGCGGCTGGCTGCTGGCACGCATGAACCAG
Source organism: Luteibacter sp. ME-Dv--P-043b (assembly GCF_030209605.1). Lineage (NCBI taxonomy): Bacteria > Pseudomonadati > Pseudomonadota > Gammaproteobacteria > Lysobacterales > Rhodanobacteraceae > Luteibacter > Luteibacter sp. ME-Dv--P-043b. Next base: position 166,235 of record NZ_JARVRT010000018.1, on the reverse strand, counting down.
GAGGACCTGCAGGATGTCGTCGACAACCTCCACGCGGGGTCGCAGGATGTCGCGACGGTCATCGACCTGCACGGCACGATCGTCGCCCGCACCGGTAACCATCCCGAGCTGATCGGCAAGCCGGTCGACATCCTGTTCGATCCCCAGGATACGCGTGCGGGCCGCCGTATCAGCCAGGTCGACGGCGTGGATCGCGTCATCTCGCTGGCAGCGCCCGGCCGCTATCCGCTACGGGTGGGCTTCGGTGCGGCCAGTGCCGCCCTCCTCGGCAACTGGTACCCCGTGGTGGCGCTGACCGCCGCGCTGTACCTGCTGTACTGGATCGCACTGTGGTACATCCTGCGCCGGATCGGCCGTGCCGAACGTGATCACCTGCGCTATGTCGGCGAGATCGAAACGGCCGAGCGGCGCTTCCGCATCATCTTCGACAAGAACCCCATGCCGTCCTGGGTGTACGACACCGATACCATGCGCTTCCTGGTGGTCAACCAGGCAGCCATCGATGCCTATGGCTATACGCGGGAACAGTTCCAGGCCATGACCCTGCTGGACATCCGGCCCACCACCGATGCGCGCGCTCTACGGGCGGCCGTCGAGGGACGTGGTGGTGGTGACACCCTCGATAGCCGCCCGTGGACGCACCGCCGCGTCGACGGCAGCCTGTTGCAGGTGCTGGTCCATGGGTCCGACATCGATTTTCCCGGCCACGTGGCCCGGCTGGTGGTGGTCGAGGACGTCACAGAGCGGCTGCGCAACGAACGGGTGCTGCGGCACCGGGCCACGCACGACGCGATTACCGGTCTGCACAATACCGACGCCCTGCTGGACTTCCTCGACGAGGAACGTCGCCGGGCCGGCGGCTACGAGCTGGCCTTCGTGCAGCTGCGCGGGCTGGAACTCATCAGTGACACCTTCGGACAGGCTGTGGGCCAGGATGTGCTGCGGGTCATGGCCGACCGGTTCGCGGCCCTCAAGGGCCCCGGCACGGCCGTCGCCCACCGTCCGGCGGAAACCTTCGTCATGGCGATCATGGACGAAGCCAGGCGCGGCGAGACGCTGGCCGCGCTGATGCGTGCCGTGACCTCGCCCGTCAGCGTGCACGGCATGCTGCACATCCTGGAACCGCGCGTGGGCCTGGCGGTGCATCCCCGCGACGGCGACCGCGCGGAGAAAGTGCTCGGCGCCGCCGCCCTGGCGGCGCAGATGGGCAGCGGCGCGCCCGGCACGTGGCACGTCTTCGAGGCGGCCATGGCCGCCGCGTCCATCAACCGCCTGAAGATGGCGGCGCAGATCCGCAGCGCGCTGGACGAGGACACCTTCACCGTCCATTTCCAGCCCATCGTGCGCAGCAGCGATGGCGACATCGTCAGCATGGAGGCCCTCATCCGTTGGCCGTTGCCGGACGGTGGCTTCGTCGCTCCCGACGTCTTCATCCCGCTGTGCGAGGAAACCGGGCTGATCGTGCCGCTGGGACACCGGGTGCTGCGGGAGGTGGGGCGTGCCTACGTCCGCATGGCACACGCGGGTTTCCCGAACGTCGCGCTCGCGGTGAACGTATCGGCCGTGCAGTTGCAACGCGACGACATCGTGGCAGCGATACGACAGACCATCGCCGAGCACGACCTGCCACGCGGTGCCATCCAGGTGGAACTGACCGAAAGCGCGGTCATCGGCGACCAGGCACTGCGTGCGATGGAGGCGCTCAGGACGCTCGGCGTCCCCGTGGCGCTGGACGATTTCGGCACCGGGTTTTCCAGCCTCGCCTACCTGCGCGACCTACCCATCGATGCGCTGAAGATCGACCGCGCCTTCGTCGCCGAGATCGACTCGGAGGTGCGCTCGGCATCCGTATGCGAGGCCATCATCACCCTGGGCCGTACGCTGGGGCTGCAGGTGATCGCCGAAGGCGTGGAGCGCGCGTCGCAGGCGGAGTGGCTGGTCGCGCACGGCTGCGATTACCTCCAGGGCTATCACGCCGCCGTACCGATGTCCGTGGACGATGTCATTGTCTTCCTCCAGCATCGACGCAAGGCACCCCGGGCGTAGAATGAGCGTTTTTTGCCGGAGCCTGCCGTGACGTTCCCGTTCTCCCTGGTCATCTTCGATCTCGATGGCACCCTGGTCGACAGCGCCGCAGCCATTGCCGCCGCGGTCAATCGCACGCTCGAGGACTGGAAGCTGCCGCGCGTGGACGATGCACGCATCGTCGACTGGATCGGCGAGGGCTCGCGCCAGCTGATCACCTATGCGTTCCGAGACGCCGGCAGCGAGGCGGACATCGACGCCGTGATGCCGGGCTTTCTCGTGCATTACGCCGAAACCGCGCTCGACGGCGACGCCTATGACGGCGTGGTCGACACGCTGCGGGCACTGCACGACCAGGGCGTGACCCTCGCCGTGTGCACCAACAAGAACGAGGAGTTCGTGCGGCCGCTGCTCGAGGCGCGCGGCATGCTGCCCTTCGTCGACGGCATCACCGGAGGCAACACGCTGCCGCAGCGCAAGCCCAGCGGCGCGCCCCTGCTCCACCTCGCCCGGCAGACGGGGGTCGCCGTGACGGAGGTGCTCATGGTGGGGGATTCGGAAAGCGACGCGCTGGCCGCGCACGACGCGGGCGTGGCCCTGGTGATGGTGAGCTACGGTTACCGCAAATCGCTGGACCTGGCGACAACCGGCGCGCTGGCGGTCATCGATCGCATGCCCGACCTGCTGGACATACGCCGCGACTGACCACGTCAGACCCCCGTTTTGCCGCCTGCCTGACAACGACCAGACGGACCGCACAATGGGGGCGGAAGCTTACGCGCCGCGGCTCGGTAGCACCCAGTCCGGGCGGATGAAATGGCAGGTGTAGCCGTTGGGAAACTTCTCCAGGTAATCCTGGTGCTCCGGCTCGGCTTCCCAGAAGTCGCCGGCAGGCGCCAGTTCCGTCACCGCCTTGCCCGGCCAGAGGCCGGACGCGTCGACATCGGCGATCGTGTCTTCCGCAACCTTCTTCTGCTCGTCGTCGAGGTAGAAGATGGCCGAACGATAGCTGAGGCCGCGGTCGTTGCCCTGGCGGTTGGGCGTGGTCGGGTCGTGGATCTGGAAGAAGAATTCCAGGATCTTGCGGTAGCTGAGCACGGCGGGGTCGAACTCGATCTCGATGGCCTCCGCGTGCGAGCCGTGGTTCCGATAGGTGGCGTTGGGGACGTCACCGCCCGAATAACCCACGCGGGTGGCGATCACGCCCGGCTGCTTGCGGATCAGGTCCTGCATGCCCCAGAAGCAGCCGCCTGCCAGGATGGCGCGCGAGCTCATGCCTCACCCCCGTCACGGGCGGCAAACTGTGCCGCATAGTCCGCATACCCTTCCTTTTCCAGGTCGGCCACGGGAATGAAGCGAAGCGAGGCGGAGTTGATGCAGTAGCGCAGCCCGCCCTTGTCACGCGGGCCGTCCGGGAACACATGGCCCAGATGGCTGTCGGCATGGGTGGAACGCACTTCCGTGCGGATCATGCCGTGGGTGATGTCGCGCTTCTCCGCCACGTGCTCGTCCTCGAGCGGACGGGTGAAGCTGGGCCAGCCACAGCCGCTGTCGAACTTGTCCAGCGACGAGAACAAGGGCTCGCCGGAGACGATATCGACATAGATGCCGGGTGCGTGGCTGTCGTGGAACGCGTTCTGGAACGGGCGCTCCGTGCCACTCTCCTGGGTGACGCGGAACTGCTCCGGCGTCAGCCTGGCAACGGCTTCGGGGGTCTTGCGGTATTCGGCCATGGGGCACTCCTCGAGGGGGATGGCGGCGTTCCACCGATAATGCGGGCAGCTTGCGTGGATGCAATGGCAACGCGCTGCCCGCCCCTGCCCGGCCCGTTCAGCCGGCGATGTCCTCGATCCAGCGGTGCCCGGCGCGACGGAGCAGCTCGCGTGCCGCATCCGGACCCCAGGTGCCTGCCTCGTAGGGATCGGGGCCCTGCGTGTCCTTGCCCCAGGCGTCGAGGATGGGCGTCACCCAGCGCCAGGCGGCCTCGGTCTCGTCCTTGCGCACGAACAGCGCCGGGCTGCCCTTCACGGCGTCCAGCAGCAGGCCTTCGTAGGAATCGCGATAGACCACGCGCGAGGGATCGTTCAACGTCGACAGGGCATCGACCTCTTCCAGGGCGAAGCGGTCGCCCGGCTGCTTGACGAACAGCGGCAGGCGGATGCTCTCGTTGGGCTGGATACGGATGCGCACGCGGCTGCCCGGGCGGGCGTCGCCGAACAGCCCGGCCTCCGCGGCACGGAACTGGATGACGATCTCGGTGAGTTTCTCCGGCATGCGCTTGCCCGAGCGCAGGTAGAACGGCACGCCCTGCCAGCGGGGGTTGTCGACCTCCGCCTTGAGCGCGACGAAGGTTTCCGTCGTGCTGGCCGAGTCGTCCCCGAGTTCTTCCCGGTAGCCCGGCACCGGCTTGCCGTCCTGCTTGCCTTGCACGTACTGCCCGCGCACCACGCTCGTCGCCAGGTGGTCGCGGTCCAGCGGCTTGAGCGAGGTCAGCACGCGCACCTTCTCGTCACGCAGCGCATCGGCTTCCAGCGAGGCGGGGCGTTCCATGGCGACCACGGTCAACACCTGCAGCAGGTGGTTCTGGATCATGTCGCGCAGTGCGCCGGAGCCGTCGTAGTAGCCGCCGCGCCCTTCCAGGCCCACCGTTTCCGCCGCGGTGATCTGCACGTACTCGATGGACTCGCGATCCCACATGCGCTCCAGCATCGGGTTGGCAAAACGCAGCGCGATGATGTTCTGCACCGCCTCCTTGCCCAGGTAATGATCGATGCGGAAGATCGTGTTCTCGGGAAAGTGGCGGCCGACGCCCTCGTTGACCTTGCGCGCGGTCTCCAGGTCGGTGCCGATGGGTTTCTCCAGCACGATGCGCGAACTGGCGGTGCGCAGGCCCTTTTCGTCGACGTTGCGTGCGATGTCGCCGTAGAGGTCGGGCGCCGTGGCCAGGTAGAACACGCGTACGCGATCCTCGGCGGCATCCTTTTCCAGCAACGACTTCAGGCCGTCCCAGTTGCCGCCCGCTTCCGCGCCGTTGAGGCTGACGTAATGCACGCGCTCGAGGAAGCGACGAACCGTATCGTCGGCGTATTCGTCCTCGCGGATGAATTCCTTCAGGGCCTTCTGCGCGCGTTCGCGGTACGAGGCATCGTCCAGCGGCGAACGCGCCGTGCCCACGATCCGCGCGTCGTCGGGGATCTGGCCCTCGGCGAAACGCCGGTACAACGCAGGCAGCAGCTTGCGCATGGTCAGGTCGCCCGTGGCGCCGAAGATCACGTAGTCGAACGAATCGACGGGTTCGAGCGGGGTCGAAGTAGTCATGGTGCGTATTCCCGGAAGTGTCCCGATCATCAATGCGGCATTGCATCATGGATTCAAGGCCAGCGCACCCCCGTCACTGTTGCGCGCCACGCACAAATGTTTTGACCGGCGACCTATGACACGCGCGCACCTGTCACCCCCATGCAAGGGGACAGCGGCGGCCATACCGGCGGTCGATCACGGGAAAACAACCATGAGCAAGCTGAAAGACAAGGTCGCGCTGGTGACCGGCGCGTCCAAGGGCATCGGCGCGGCCATCGCACGCACGCTGGCCGCCGAAGGTGCCTCCGTGGTGGTCAATTACGCCTCGAGCAAGGCCGGTGCCGATACGGTGGTCGCGGCGATCGAAGCCGCGGGCGGCAAGGCGTTCGCCGTGGGCGGCGACGTGTCGAAGCAGGCGGATGCGGAAAGCATGGTGGCGGCGGCCATCGCGCAGTTCGGCCGCCTGGACATCCTGGTCAATAACGCGGGTGTCTACCAGATGGCCCCGATCGAGGAGACGACCGAGGCCCTGTACCGCCGCATCTTCGACATCAATGTACTCGGCACCCTGCTGGTCACCCAGGCGGCATCCCCCCATCTCGGCCAGGGCGCCAGCGTCATCAATATCGGCTCCACGGTGTCGCGGATCACGCCGCCGGGCAGCGCCGTGTATTCGGGGACCAAGGGCGCCGTGGACGCCATCACCGGCGTGCTGTCGCGCGAGCTGGGCGCCCGCGGTATCCGGGTCAACTCGGTCAACCCGGGCATGGTCATCACCGAGGGCGTGCACACGGCGGGTTTCGCCGGTGGCGACTTCGAACAGTGGGCGGTCGGCCTGACCCCGCTGGGTCGTGTGGGCCAGCCGGACGACATCGCGCCGGTGGTGGCATTCCTCGCGTCGGACGAGGCCAAGTGGCTCACGGGCGAGCTGATCATCGCCTCGGGCGGCATGCGCTAAGACGTCCGGGAAGCCCCTGGACGGAACGACGCCGGCGCCCCCATCGAGGGCGCCGGCGTCGGCGTTATCTGTCAGAGCTTGAAGCCGCCCACCACCGACTCCAGCGTGCGGGTCTGGTCTTCCAGGGCCTTGGCCGCAGCCGCGGCTTCCTCGACCAGGGCCGCGTTCTGCTGGGTCATGTCGTCCAGCTGCGTGACCACGCCGCTGACCTGCTCGATACCCTGGCTCTGCTCGTTGCTGGCCGCCATGATCTCTTCCATGAAGGTAGCCACATGGGCCACGTTGCCGGTCAGTTCGCCGATGCGCTGGCCCGCCACGCGGACCAGCGACGAGCCCCGTTCCACATCGTCCACGGAATCCGCGATCAGCGTCTTGATGTCCCGGGCCGCCTTTGCCGAACTCTGGGCCAGGCTGCGCACCTCACCGGCCACCACCGCGAAACCGCGTCCCTGCTCACCGGCACGCGCCGCTTCCACCGCCGCATTCAGCGCCAGCAGGTTGGTCTGGAAGGCGATGCCGTCGATGACCCCTACGATATCGGCGATGCGGGCGGACGACCGGGTGATGGCATCCATGGTCACGACCACTTCGTCCACCGTGTCACCGCCGCTGCGTGCCGCGGCCGCCGCATCGCGGGCCAGCGTATTGGCCTGGCGGGCGTTGTCGGCATTCTGCCGGACCGTGGCGGTCAGCTCTTCCATCGACGCGGCGGTTTCTTCCAGGGAGCTGGCCTGCTCCTCCGTGCGCTGGGAAAGATCGAGGTTGCCGCTGGCGATCTGCGTGGCCGCCGAGGAAATGGCCGCCGAGCTGTCACGCACCTGCCGCATCATGCCCTGCAGGCGAGCGATGAAGCCGTTGAAGCTGTCCACCACGCCGTTGTATTCGGTGCCCTTGCCATAGCTGAGCCGGCGGGTGAGATCCGCTTCGCCGGAATTGAGCTCGTCGATGTTGGTCTTCAACGTGGCCAGCTGGTTCATCAGCGCGCGGATGCCCAGCACCAGCGCGATGAGCAGCAGCGCGGCGAGCGGCACCTGCACCGCGGCCAGCTTGGTCAGCACACGGGTGCTGTTCTCGGTGAGCAGATGGGTCGGCAGGCTGGTGGCCAGCACCCAGGGCGTCCCGGCGATCGGCTTGAGGAACAACGTATGCGATTCGCCGTCGACGTCGTAGTCCCGCTCGACCTGGCCACCCTTGGCCACGCCCGGGAGTGCGTCCCTCACCTGGGCGATCATGGTCGAACTGCCGGCCAGGTCGGCGATCTTCTTCAGGACGATGTCGTCCTTGATATAGGTGCTGTTGCTGACCACGGTGCCGTTCGGCTCCACGATCAGGATCTGGCCGTGTACCTTCTTTTCCATGTCCGCCACGAGGCGGTTGAAGAAGCCCAGCGTGACGTCGACGGTGGAGACACCGAAGATCTCGTCACCCTTGTAGATGGCCATGGCGCAGTTGGTCCGCGGCTGTGCGCTCGCGTCGTCCTTGTAGGCATCGGCCCAGAGACAATGGCCGCGTGGCGCATTCAGGCCATTCTTGTACCAGCTCTGCTCCCAGTACTTCAGGGCGTCGGGCTGGTTCCAGTGCGTGTTGACCGCCAGCTTGCCGCTGGCATCGCGGGCGAAGAAGGTGCTGTCGCGTTCCTTCGTGGCCTCGCGCTTGAACGGCAGCGGCCAGATGCCGCCGCCGAACACGTCGGCATCGCCGTACTGGTCCACCAGGCCGGGTTGCAGCCGGTCGATGGACGGGCTGTCCATGAGCGCCACCGTCTGGGTGATGCTGCGCTGCTGCGCCTCCACCTGGTGCAGCTTGTTGGTGATGACCGCGCCGATCTCGTCGACGTTGCGCCCGACCAGTTCGGCTTCACTGGCGCGCAGGTCCGGGCTGACGAAGAGGCGGATCACCACCAGGGTCAGCGCCACCAGCACGAGGAAATAGGCCGCTACCGCCACCGTGTAGCGGGCCTGGGTCGATTTGAAAAGAGTCACGCGGGGCGCCCGGAATGAAGGAGACACTTCCTTGACGGCGTATTCGGCACAATCTTTAGGCGCCCACGGCGTTTTTTTTGACTAGCCGAGGGCCTTGTCTACCATGGCCTGCGCTTCGGCCAGCACCTGGGCGAGATGGTCGGGACCGCGAAAGCTCTCGCCGTAGACCTTGTAGATATCCTCGGTGCCCGACGGGCGTGCCGCAAACCAGGCTTCGGCCGAGCTGACCTTGATCCCCCCGATGGGCTGGCCACCGGCCTGGTTGACCACCGCGACGATCGGGTCGCCCGCCAGGGTCTTCGAATCGACCCGATCCGGGGAAAGCTTCGACAGGGTGGCCTTTTGCGCGTGCGAGGCGGGCGCGTCGATGCGCGCGTTGGCCGGGTCGCCCAGCTCGGCGGTGATCCCGCGATAGATCTCGCCAGGGTCGCGCCCGAGCCGGGCGGTCATTTCGCCGGCCAGCAGCGCCGCGACGATGCCGTCCTTGTCGGTCGACCAGGCCGATCCGTCCTTGGACAGGAAGGAGGCGCCCGCACTTTCCTCGCAGCCGAAGCCGAGGCTGCCGTCGTAAAGGCCGGAGACGAAATACTTGAAGCCCACCGGGACCTCGCGCAGCGGCCGCCCCAGGCTCGCGGCGACGCGATCGAGCAGGCCGGTGCTGACGGCGGTCTTGCCGACCGCGGCATCGGGGCGCCAACCGGGCCGGTTCTGGAACAGGTACCACGCCGCTGCCGCGAGGTAATGGTTGGCGGGGAGCAAACCGGTGCTGGGCGCCACGACGCCGTGGCGATCGTGATCGGTGTCACAGGCGAAGGCGACCTGGAACTTGTCCTTCAGCCCGATCAGGCGCTGCATGGCATAGGACGACGACGGGTCCATGCGCACGCGACCGTCCCAGTCCAGCGACATGAAGGAGAACGTGGGATCCACCACCTCGCTGACCACGGTGAGGTCGAGCGTGTAGCGCTCACCGATCGCACGCCAGTAATGCACACCGGCGCCGCCGAGGGGATCGACGCCCATACGGACGCCCCTGGCACGAATGATGTCCAGATCCAGCACGTCGCCGAGATCGCTCACGTAACGATCGAGGAAGTCGTACTCGGTCGTGGTGGAGGCCTTGATCGCCTGCGCGAACGGCTGCCGCTTCACCTCGCGCAGCCCGCCCTCGATCAGCGCGTTGGCGCGCTGGGCGATCCATGACGTGGCGTCGGTATCGGCGGGGCCGCCGTGCGGCGGGTTGTACTTGATGCCGCCGCTCTCGGGCGGATTGTGCGACGGGGTGATGACGATACCGTCGGCCAGGCCGCTGTCACGCCCGCGATTGAAGACGAGGATGGCATGCGAGACCGCTGGCGTGGGCGTGAATTCGCCGCCACGGGACACGTAGGTCGCTACCCCATTCGCGGCCAGCACTTCTACCGTGCTTTCGAACGCGGGAGCGGACAGCGCGTGGGTGTCGATGCCCACGAACAGCGGACCGTCGATGCCTTCCTTGCGGCGATACTCGCAGATCGCCTGGACCACGGACTGTACGTGCGATGCATTGAACGAGCGGACCAGCGACGAACCGCGGTGGCCGGACGTGCCGAACACCACGCGCTGCTCGGGCACCGACGGATCGGGCTGCAGGTCGTGATAGGCGGCAAGCAGGGCGGCGACATCCACCGGGGTGGCTTCCGTGGCGGGTTTGCCCGCCAGCGGGCTGATCTTGGCACTCACCGATACGTCTCCTTGGGTGGCGCCGCCGTGGCACCGGACCGTCACATTGTAGGCATGACGCCTGAACGCCGATGTCAAACCAGCGTGCACTTTTGAGATTTTTTCTATGTCCCGCCCGTGCGGCTGCGACTATGTTGACCGGCCGCCTGTACCCCGGCCGGCGGAAGTCGCAGCCTTTCGATGTATTCGAAGATCTCCGCATCGGTTTCCAGCCGCAATTTGCGCATGGCGTTGGTCTTCTGTTGGCTTATGGTGGACAAGCCGCGTCCCGTGGCCCGGGCTATGTCGGTCACGCTGTTGCCCGCGGCGAACAGGCGCAGGATTTCCAGCTCCCGCGGCGAAAGGTCGGCCAGCGTCCCGGTGCCGATGGGCTCGCCCTGCGGTGTGAAAATCATTTCGCGAACGGAGGCTCCCAGGTAGACATGGTTCGACAGGATCTGCACCAGTGCCTCGGGAATCTCCCGCGTATCCCCCGACTTGCCGATCAGTCCGCGCACGCCGGCCTCGAGGATCTCGCGGTACAGGGCGGGATTGGCCAGGGTGGTGATCACCATGACCGGCAGATCGGGGTAGAGCCGGCGGATTTCCGCCAGCAGGGCCAGCCCGTCGCGGCCCGGTTCGGGCATGCTGAAGTCGGTGATCAGCGCGTCACAGGGCTCCCTGGCCAGCACGGCGAGCAGTTCGTCCGGCGACTGTGCCTCGCCGACCACGTCGGCCAGGCCGTCCTTCGTCAACGCCAGGCTGATGCCCTTGAGCACGACGGGATGATCGTCCGCCAGGATGACACGGTGAACCATGAGTAATCCTTTCTCGATAACCAGTCCAGGCCGCCATGCGCCCTTCCGGGGCGCCGTCGGCGGGGCGCAGAGTTGAGCACATCGCGCCCATCGCTGCCACTGCGACGACGCCTGCGCGCACGGCTGCTGGCAGGCTACGACCGCATCGCGCTCGCGTGCGCGAGCATCAGAGAATGCCGTGACCTGCCCGCGCTGCTGACTCGCATCGGCCAGCACTACGCCCGCATCGCGCGACGCCACGGCAGCGAGCTGGAGATCGAGGTGGACCCGGCGCTGGCGCACGATCTGGTCGGCCCGTACGCCATGCTGGGCCGCGTGCTGTGCCTCCTTCTGGACAGGGCGTTCGCGGTGCCCGGCAGCGTGCGGGTCGCCTTGCAGGTGGACGTGGTGGGCGATGATCCGGACGGCCAGCTCGTCCACATCACCGTGGCGGACACCGGCAGCGCGCTCGACGAGCACTGCCCGCGCCTGGCCACGGCCCAGGCCATGGTGGCGACACTGGACGGCGTCCTGCATATCGAGTGCGCCGCCGACCGTGGTACCCGCATCATCGTCGAGATTACCCTCACCCTGCCCCGCCTATCCCCGCGCATCGACATCGAGACACTGCGCACCACGCTCGGCGGCACGTCCGCGCTGCGCGAGGTGATCGCGGCGCTGGATCGCTCGCTCAGCCGCGACCTGATCCAGCTGCACCTCCTGCTCGCGCAACCCGGCACGGCCGACCTGCAGGCCTGGCTGCACCGCGTGTCCGGCGCGCTGGGCATGGCCGAGGCGACGGACCTCGCGCGCATGGGGCTGCACCTCGAGCGCCGCCTGGCCGAGGAGCGCAGCCCCACCCTCGACGCGGCCATCCGGCGCTTCGGCGAGGACGCCGCCTGCGTGCTCGAAGTGCTTCGCAAACACACCTGACCGATCCGCTATAGTTCGCGCATCGTGAGCACCCTGCCCGCCATCGCCTCCGCCGACGATCCGCTGCGCGCCTTCGTCGATGCCCACCCCCGCCTGTTCGTGTTGACCGGCGCGGGTATCAGCACGGACTCCGGCATCCCCGATTACCGCGACGGCCAGGGGGCGTGGAAACGCCGTCCCCCGATGACCCTGCAGATGTTCATGAGCGGGCCGCCGGCGCGTGCTCGCTACTGGGCCCGCGGCATGATCGGCTGGCGTCATTTCGCCGCCGTCAGCCCGAATGCGGCTCATCGTGCGCTTGCGCGGATGGAACAGGATGGCCGCATCGCGCTGCTGCTGACCCAGAACGTCGACGGCCTGCACGAGGCGGCAGGCAGCGTCGAGGTGGTGGACCTGCACGGGCGCCTGGACCGCGTGCGCTGCATGCAGTGCGGCGACATCACCGGGCGCGACGCCATGCAGAACCGGCTGATGAGCGCGAACCCCGCATGGCTGGCGCTGCAGGCCACGATCGCACCCGATGGCGACGCGGACCTGGACGAGGTGGACTTCTCTTCCTTCGTCATTCCGGCGTGCACGCTCTGCGGCGGCATTCTCAAGCCGGATGTCGTCTTCTTCGGCGAGAACGTGCCGCGTGCCCGCGTGGACACCGCCTGGGAACGCCTCGGCCAGGCCGACGCCATGCTGGTGGTCGGCTCGTCACTGATGGTCTATTCCGGTTACCGGTTCGTCCTGGAAGCCTCGCGGCGTGGCCTGCCCATCGCCTCGCTCAATATCGGCGTCACGCGCGCCGATGCCCTGTTCGACCTGAAGATCGAGCGTTCGGTGACCGAGGTGCTGGCACCCTACGCCTAGCGGCACTCACGAAAGCTAGCGGCGCGCGCGGAAGAACGCGCGCAGCATCGCGCTTGCCGTCTCCGCTTCCAGGCCGCCGACCACGGTCACGCGATGGTTGTGCAACGGGGAAACCAGGGTGTCGAAGACGCTTCCCGCCGCCCCTGTCTTGGGATCGGTCGCGGCGTACACCACACGGCCGACGCGCGCATGGATCATGGCCATGGCACACATGGTGCAGGGCTCGAGGGTGACGTAGAGCGTGGAGCCGGGAAACCGGTAATTGCTCACCGCCTGCCCGGCCGCGCGCAAGGCCTGGATCTCCGCATGCGCGGTGGGATCGTTCAGGGTGATGTTGCGATTCCAGCCTTCGCCGATGACGACATCGTCCGACACAAGCACCGCGCCGACCGGGACCTCGCCCTCGGCATCGCGAGCGTGTGCGGCCAACGCCAGCGCACGCTCCATCCAGCGGCGGTCGGCTTCCGAGAACGTGTCATCGCTGGCGACGTAGGGCGTGGACAAGGCAGGGGCATTCCCGGGACAAGGGGCGGATTCTACGTCGTTTAGGCGGGTCGGACGATGCGCCCACGCAGCCGGCTACGACCCGGCTGGCCGAGGCTTACGCCGGAAGCACGTCGCGGCATGATCGTCCACGATACCTACCGCCTGCATCCAGGCGTAGGTGATGGTGGGGCCGACGAACTTGAAGCCGCGCTTCTTGAGATCCTTGGAAATCGTCACCGACAATGGGGTCTGCGTCGGCACGCTACGCCCATCGCCCCGGATCACCGTGCCGTCGGTGAACGACCAGCAATACGCATCGAAGGTTTCGCCACGGGCGCGCATGTCCTCGTAGATACGCGCGCCGTTGATGGTGGCTTCGATCTTTGCCCGCGAGCGGATGATGCCGGCATCGTCGAGCAGGCGGACGATGTCCGCCTCGCCGAATCGCGCCACCTTGGCCGGATCGAAGCCTTTGAACGCCTTACGGAAGTTTTCCCGCTTGCGCAGGATGGTGATCCAGGACAATCCCGCCTGGAAACCCTCCAGCATCAACTGCTCCCAGAGCATGCGCGAGTCGTGCAGCGGCACGCCCCACTCCGTGTCGTGGTACGCGGCGTAGAGCGGGTCGCTGCCGGCCCAGGCGCAACGCGTGGGTTCGTCGCTCATGCTATTTCCGTCATGGTGAGCACCATCGAGTTACAGACCCAGGTCGGACAGGCCCGGGTGGCCATCGGGACGACGCCCCTGCGGCCAGTGGAACTTACGATCGGCGTCGGCCAGGGGAAGATCGTTGATACAAGCGTAACGGTGGGACATCTCGCCGTCGGCGCTGAACTCCCAGTTCTCGTTGCCGTAGGAACGGAACCAGTGGCCGCTGTCGTCATGCCACTCGTAAGCGAAGCGCACCGCGATACGGTTGTCGGTGAACGCCCAAAGCTCCTTGATCAGCCGATAATCCTGTTCCTTGAGCCACTTGCGCGTGAGAAACGCCACGATCTGCTCGCGCCCGGTAATGAACTCGGCACGGTTACGCCAGTGACTGTCGACGGTGTAGGCCAACGAGACTTTTGCCGGGTCGCGGCTATTCCATCCGTCCTCGGCCAGGCGGACCTTCTGCAGCGCGGATTCGCGCGTGAACGGGGGAACCGGAGCGGCCATGGTCTGACGCCTGATGAGAAGGCTTCCATTGTACCGATGGGTACAGGGCACGCCCTGGAAAAAAAAATGCCGCAGGTCCGGAAGAGCGCCTGCGGCATCCGCCGTGCCTTACGAACCAGGCGTGCTACCGGTAGCCACCGTCCTCGTCACGAATCCAGGCCGCCTGCGGCCCGATGCCTCCCGACGAACCGAACAGGTTCCGGTACAGCGAGGGTTGCGACCGCAGGTACTGCTTGGGCGGACGAACGGTGGCACCCAACGCTGCGGCAGCATGCCAGGGCCAGCGCGGGTCGTAGAGGATCGTGCGGGCCAGCGCGACCATGTCCGCGTCGCCGGTGGCGACGATGGCTTCGGCCTGCTCGGGGCTGGTGATCAGACCTACTGCCACAACCGGAATGCCAACCGCCTGCTTGATGCCGCGGGCGAACGGCACCTGGTAGTTCGGTCCCGCCGGGATGGCCTGGCGCTCGTCGAGGCCGCCGGTCGACACGTGGATGGCGTCGCAGCCGCGGGCCTCAAGCGCCTTGGCAAAAGCGATCGTCTGCTCCAGATCCCAGCCACCCTCCACCCAATCGGTGGCCGATACCCGCATCGTTACCGGGCGATCGGCGGGAAACACCGCGCGCACGGCGTCGAAGACTTCCAGCGGGAAGCGCATGCGATTCTCCAGCGAGCCGCCGTACTCGTCGGTGCGCTGGTTGGACAAAGGCGACAGGAACTGGTGCAAGAGGTAGCCGTGCGCGCCATGGAGCTGCACGAAGGCGAGGCCAAGCCTGGCAGCCCGCTCGGCCGCAGCGGCGAAGGCGTCACGGACGCGGGCCAGGCCGGCCTTGTCGAGCGCCACGGGCGCATGATCGCCTGCATGGAAGGGTACGGCCGACGCGCCGACCGTCTGCCAGCCATGCTCGTGATCGGGCGCAAGCTGGTGACCGCCGGCCCAAGGCGTTTCCGTGGAGGCCTTGCGTCCGGCATGGCCCAGCTGGATACCGATCGGCATGTGCGACCAGCGCCGGACGCTTTCCAGCACACCGCCCATGGCGTGTTCCGTAGCGTCGTCGTAGAGGCCCACGTCGCCCCAGGTGATGCGGCCTTCCGGTTCCACCGCGGTCGCCTCGATCGTGAGCAGCCCCGCGCCGGACAGGGCCAGCTGGCCGAGGTGAATACGGTGCCAGTCATTCATGCGGCCGTCGTTGTCGGCCGAGTACTGACACATGGGTGCGATGACGATGCGGTTGGCCAGTTCGAGGTCACGCACGCGTAAAGGCTTGAAGAGCGCCGGCTGGGCCATGGAACATACTCCGGGGAAGGCAAGAAGAACTCCGAGATGGTGACGGATTCCCTTACACGCAAGCCGGACTTATCCGGCAGCTTTATCAGCCCGGTGCAGTATCGGTGGACGCCAGCCGCGCATGCTCCTTGGTGATGTTGACCTGCATCGCCGCCAGCGCCGTCTCCATGACCGTGGGATCGACGGTATAACCCTTGCGCTCGGCCAGCCATGCGAGCACATCGGACAGATGCCATAACGCGCTAGACCCGTCGTGTAGCGGGGCCGGAAAGCGACCGGCATGCGTGAGCATCAGTTTGCGCATGTTCTGCCGTGAGACACCGGCGACTTCCGCGATATCCGTCAGGCCGACGACGTCTGGCGACACCTCGATCAATACCGCTGCCGGCACGACCCGTCGCACGTCGTCGCGTGCCGACCGCATGGCGTCGACTGCCGAGACGGCTTCCCGGCTGAACGCCAGGGCCAGGCGCCCCGGCAGGCCGATGCCGAGGATGGCATCGTCGCAGCCCGCTTCGCCCAGCCGCTCGACTAGCGCATCCATGTCGGTTTCATCGGTGGGCAGGCTGTACTTGAGCGTAAATACGTATTCCACGGAACCTCCTTGGTTCAACCGCTTCGACCGCCTGGCTTGCGAATCGCATTGCAGTGGTCCACCACGCGGCGTAGCGCCCGTGCGTGGCCTGCCGGATTTTTGGGCGTACTCCAGATACTGGTGATGCAGAACTCACCGCAACGGCAGTCCCGATCGTTGTAGGGGCAATACAACTTGCCCCAGGCATGGCTGCCGCCGGTGCTGATCCGCCAGCCGGACCGCTCGGCGTGCCGTAGCGTCTCTTCGATGTCCTTCTTCGGATGGCTTCGTCGCGACATCCTTGGCTCCAAGGTTCGGATAAAAAAACGAGGTTGTCAAGTGACACCCTAACGTCTGTCGTCGGGCGTGTGGTCTTTAAAGAGTTAACAGATGACCGACGAGAAACCGTCGCGAGGGCAGGTAAGCAATTACCTGAACATGGGCGGGCACTGCCCTGCTGCTAGCGTCCGGCGGTCGTTGGCGGCGGAAGGCTGAGCCCGCACCGTCCCACGCATTTCGCCTCATGCTTCCCGATCAAGTACACCGCGATAGGCGACAACGAGGCCGACAAACGGCAGCACGATTTCCCTGTGGAAGCGAAAGCGCCCCGCATCCTCGGATTCGACCATGCGTCCCCGTGACAGGAGGTATGCAGGCATGGGAACGCCGAACAACGATCATCGGCGCGGCACGAAGTGCAGTCCGTCAGCCTCGACCACCAGGGCCATGGCGAAGGACGCCACACCGAAACGCTCCACCAGCAACGCGTCGCTGCGGCCGGAGCCAGCGGCTTGTGTGGAGGAAAACACCCGGTCGCCGAATGTCCGCGTCCAGCGCTCGGTACCTCGTGCCGCGCCCTCCTCCGGTGCAAACGCAATCGACACCGGAATATCCACCGTCGCTTGCGGAAAGCCGACCAGGGCACGCACAAGGCGCGCGACAAGACCTGCACCGTGGGTCACTTCGGCGTGTCCCGACCAGTAGCGGGTGGCCGCGATGCCATGAAGTTCGCGCAAGCGAGGCGGCAGCATGGCAAGGGCCGGGCCAAGAAGCGCCGGGTACAGCGTCAATGACGGATCGTCCCGGTCAGCCACTCGTACAGAAACGCGGCACGGCGCGCGTTACGCGCGAGCGAGCCAGGCAGCACCGATGGGATCTGAAGGTAAATCAGTCACAAGACTTCCCATCGAGCAGGGGATATCAGATGCACAAAAACGGTTTACCTTCCCTCATTCAGTCGAATAGCGATTAGCGATGAGGAAAAACAGTTAGATAAACCGAATTCTGCACAAAAATGATTATCCAGCAACAGGCCGCCGTCACTCCCACTCAATCGTCGCCGGCGGCTTCCCCGAGATGTCATAAACCACACGAGAAATACCCCGCAACTCATTGATAATACGCGTAGAGCACTTATCAAGGAAGTCGTACGGCAAGTGCGCCCAATGCGCCGTCATGAAGTCGATCGTCTCCACGGCCCGCAGCGCAATCACCCACTCGTAAGCCCGGCCATCGCCGACCACGCCCACCGAACGCACCGGCAGGAACACCGCGAACGCTTGGCTCACCCGGTCGTAAAGCCCATGGCTGCGCAATTCCTCGATGAAGATCGCATCCGCCCGCTGCAGCAGGTCGACGTATTCCGCCTTCACCTCGCCCAGCACGCGCACCCCCAGGCCCGGGCCCGGAAACGGGTGGCGGTAGACCATGTCACGCGGCAGGCCCAGTTCGACGCCGATGCGGCGCACCTCGTCCTTGAACAACTCGCGCAGCGGCTCGACCAGCTTGAGCTTCATGTGCTCCGGCAGGCCGCCGACGTTGTGGTGGCTCTTGATGACATGGGCCTTGCCCGTCTTGCTGCCGGCCGACTCGATGACATCCGGGTAGATCGTGCCCTGGGCCAGCCACTTCACGCCGTCGAGCTTGGCCGATTCCTCGTCGAAGATCTCGATGAACAGGCGGCCGATGACCTTGCGCTTGGCTTCCGGGTCTTCCACGCCGGCCAGGGCGTCGAAGTAGCGCTGCTTCGCATCCACGCGGATGACGTTGACGCCCATGTGCTCGGCCATGGTCGACATCACCTGGTCGCCTTCCTGGAAGCGCAGCAGGCCGGTATCGACGAACACGCAGGTCAGCTGGTCGCCGATCGCCTTTTCCAGCAGCGCGGCCACCACGGAGGAATCGACGCCACCGCTGAGGCCCAGCAGCACACGGTCGCTGCCGACCTGCTCGCGCACGCGGGCCACGGCGTCCTCGATGATATGGGCGGCGTCCCATAGCGTGGCCGAGCCGCACAGGTCGACGACGAAGCGGCGCAGCAGCTCCATGCCACGCTTGGTGTGGGTCACTTCCGGGTGGAACTGCACGCCATAGAAACGGCGGGCGTCGTCGGCCATGGCGGCCAGCGGCAGGCTGGGGGTGGAGGCGACCACGGTGAAGCCGTCCGGGATCGCGGTGACGCGGTCGCCGTGGGACATCCATACGCCCAGCGATTCGCCGTCCTCCACCACCGTTTCGAACAGGCCGCACTGGCCGAAGGTGATCGTGGCGGGACCGAACTCGCGGTGATGACCGGCCTCCACCTTGCCGCCGAGCTGCTCGGCCATGGTCTGCATGCCGTAGCAGATGCCCAGCACGGGCACGCCGAGGTCGAACACCTGCTGCGGCGCACGCGGGGACTGGTCCTCGGTCACCGACTCCGGGCCGCCAGAGAGGATCACGCCCTTCGGGTTGAACCCGGCGATCTCATCGGGCGCGTGGTCCCAGCCCCAGACTTCGCAGTACACGCCGATCTCGCGGATACGGCGGGCGATCAGCTGCGTGTATTGCGAACCGAAATCGAGGATGAGTATCTTGTCGCTGTGGATATCGGTCATCGGTGACTGCCTGCCGTAGGGAATGGGGAACGCCCCGCGCCGTGCGCGTTGGGCTGAAAAAGCAGAACACCCGCTTGCGGCGGGCGTCCTGGGTCACCGGGGCTGCACGCGCGGGCGCGTCAGTCCCGGCGGTAGTTCGGTGCTTCCTTCGTGATCTGGATATCGTGCGGATGCGCTTCGAGCACGCCCGCGCCGGTGACCTTCACGAACTGGGCCTTCTCATGGATCTCTTCGATCGACGCCGCGCCCATGTAGCCCATGGAGGCGCGCAGGCCGCCCATCATCTGATGGATGATGTTGCGCAGCGGGCCACGGTAAGGCACGCGGCCTTCGATGCCTTCCGGCACCAGCTTGTCGGCGTCCGCCTCGTCCTGGAAGTAGCGATCTTTCGAGCCCAGCTGCATCGCGCCGATGGAGCCCATGCCGCGGTAACTCTTGTACGAGCGACCCTGGAACAGCTCGACCTCGCCCGGGGCTTCCTCGGTGCCGGCGAACATGGAACCGAGCATCACCGAGGATGCACCGGCGGCCAGCGCCTTCGGAATGTCACCGGAATAGCGGATGCCGCCATCGGCAATGAGCGGGATCTCGCCCTTCAGCGCCGTGGCGACCATGTCGATCGAGGTGATCTGCGGCACGCCGATGCCGGTGACGATACGCGTGGTACAGATCGAGCCCGGGCCCACACCCACCTTGACCGCGTCGACGCCGGCGTCCAGCAGTGCGCGTGCCGCCTCGCCCGTGACGATGTTGCCGGCGATGACCTGCACCTGCGGGTAGCGCTTCTTGACCCAGCCGGCACGGTCGATCACGGCCTGCGAATGCCCGTGCGCGGTGTCGACCACCACCACGTCCACGCCGGCTTCAACCAGCAGCTCGATGCGGCGCTCGGTGTCGCCGCCGACGCCCACCGCGGCCCCTACCACCAGGCGCTCGTGCGAATCCTTGGCGGCGTTCGGGTTGTCGCGGGCTTTCTGGATGTCCTTGACGGTGATCAGGCCACGCAGCTGGAAGCCGTCGTTGACCACCAGGACCTTCTCGATGCGGTTGCGGTGCAGCAGTTCGAGCACTTCGTCGTGCGAGGCGCCTTCCTTTACCGTGACCAGGCGATCCTCGCGGGTCATGATGTTGCGCACCGGGTCGTCGTGCTTGCGCTCGAAACGCAGGTCGCGGCTGGTGACGATGCCGACCAGCTTCTCGCCGTCCACCACCGGTACGCCGGAGATGTTGTGCGCCCGCGTGAGCGCCATGACCTCGCCGATGGAGGTGTCGGGGCGCACGGTGATCGGGCTGCGGATGACGCCGGCCTCGAACTTCTTGACCAGTCGCACTTCGGCGGCCTGGAGTTCGGCGGACATGTTCTTGTGGATGATGCCGATGCCGCCGTTCTGGGCCATGGTGATGGCGAGGCGGGCTTCGGTCACGGTGTCCATGGCGGCGGACACGATGGGGATGTTCAGGCGCAGGCCGCGCGTGAACCGCGTTGAGGTGTCCACATCGCGCGGCATGACCGTGGAGTGGCCGGGAACCAGGAACACGTCATCGTAAGTGAGTGCCTCGGCAAGGATGCGCATAGCATTATTCCCGCGAGTAAATCGCGGCATTATACCCCGCAATGCAGCACTCGGATAGGCGCGCGACGCGACTACGCGGCGCCGTGCACGCCGCCGTGCTCGCGAGCGAGCAAGGCATCCAGCGCGTCGGCCGCCTCGAGCGTGTTTTCCATCAGCGTGGCCACCGTCATCGGGCCGACGCCACCGGGCACCGGGGTGATCCACGAGGCCCGTTCCGCCGCTGGCGCGAACTCGACGTCGCCGACCAGACGGCCGTCTTCCAGCCGGTTGATGCCCACGTCCACCACCACCGCACCCCGCTTGATCCACTCCCCGCGCACCAACCCCGGCTTGCCGGCCGCGACCACGAGGATGTCGGCCTGGCTGACGAACGAAGCTAGATTCTGCGTGAACTTATGGCAGCAAGTCACTGTACTTCCTGCAATAAGAAGCTCAAGCGCAAGCGGACGACCGACGTGGTTGGAGACGCCGACGATCACCGCATGCTGGCCGCGCACCGGCCGATCGGTGTGGCCGAGCAAGGTCATCACGCCCTTGGGCGTGCACGGGCGCAGGCCGAACCGACGCAGGGCCAGCCGCCCGACATTGACCGCCTGGAAGCCGTCCACATCCTTGCCGGGATCGATCCGGTCGACCAGCGCATCCTCGTCGATGTGGGCCGGCAACGGGGACTGCACCAGGATGCCGTGCACGGCGGGATCGGCGTTGAGCCGGTCGATCAGCGCAAAGAGTTCGTCCTGCGACGTGCTGGCCGCGAGATCGTAGCCGAACGACTGGAACCCCACCTGCTGGCAGGCCTTGCGCTTGTTGCGGACATACACCGCCGAGGCCGGGTCCTCACCCACCAGCACCACGGCCAGACCGGGCGCACGGCGACCCTCGGCCACCCGCTTGGCCACGCGGCGACCGATGTGCTCGAGAAGTTCCTGGGCGATGCGCTTGCCGTCGAGAATACGTGCGGTCATGGGGTGTCGCCCTGCGGAAACCGCGCATTATCCCCTGAACCCCGCGTGCGGAGAAGAGTCGGCTCTTGCATACTTTCCGCCATGCACACCGCACCGATCCCCTACCCGCACGACGTGAGCGATGGCCACGTCGTCCTACGCCCGCATCGCATGAGCGATGCCCCCGCAATAGCCGAGGCTGTTCGCGAATCGGTGGCTACCGTCGGCCGCTGGCAGGACTGGTGCCATGCCGGGTACAGCGAGGCCGATGCCACGACATGGATCGATATCTGCCGTCGGCACTGGCTCACCGGCGAGGGCAACGAGTTCCTGGTCTTCGACGCCATTACCGATACGCTGCTCGGCGGCATGGGGGTGAATCACCTCAACCACGAGCACCGGTTTGCCAACCTCGGTTACTGGGTGCGGGAATCCGCCCAGGGCAAGGGCATCGCCACACGCGCCGGACGACTTGCCGCGCGATTCGCGCTCGAGACGGTAGCGGTGTCACGACTGGAAATCGTGGCCGCCCACGACAACCTGGCCAGCCGGCGAACGGCTGAACGCATCGGAGGTTCTTTCGAAGGAATACTTCGCAACCGTCTGGTCCTGAAAGGAATTTCAGTTGACGCGGCGATGTATTCGATCGTCACCGATCAGCCGGCCGACGCACACATCCGCTCGATATCCACATAGCCATCGAACCGGGCTGCCGGCCCACAGCCCGGACAGTGCGGATCGCGATGTAGCGCAAGCTCGCGAAAGCGCATGCCCAGCGCGTCGTAGGTCAGCAGGCGTCCGACCAGCGGCTGGCCGATGCCCAGCACCAGCTTCATCGCCTCCGTGGCTTGCACCAGTCCGACCAGCCCGGGCAATACGCCGAGCACACCGGCCTCACTGCAGTTGGGGGCGTCCGCTGCCGACGGCGGTTCCGGAAACAGGCAGCGATAGCACGGTGAATCCTCTCGCCGCGGGTCGAACACGCTGGCCTGGCCGGTAAACCGTTCAATGGCGGCGTAGACCAGGGGCACGCCGAGCCGCCGCGTGGCGGCGGCCAGCAGGTAGCGCGTGGGGAAGTTGTCGGCCCCGTCGATCACCACGTCGTGGCCGTCGATCAGGGCCTCGACATTCTCCGCGCGCAGCCGGTCGACGACGACGCGCACAGCGACCCGGGGATTCAGGGCCAGCAAGGCCATGCGGGCGGAGTCGGCCTTGCTTACGCCGACACGGGCGTCCGCGTGGACCACCTGGCGATGGAGGTTGGATCGCTCCACCCGGTCGTCGTCGATCAGGGTGAGGTGGCCGACGCCCGCGGCGGCCAGGTAGAGCAACACCGGCGAACCCAGGCCACCGGCACCGATCACCGCTATCCGGGCGGCGCCGAGCCGTGCCTGGCCTGCCTCGCCGACCTGGGGCAACCGCACCTGACGCGCATAGCGCTCCGCCGCATCCGCATCCAGTCCGGGGGCTGTCACGGGGAGACCCGCCGCCTTCCACGCGCCCATGCCACCGCCAACGGACGACACGTGTCGGTAACCCATGCGTTGCAACGCTTCGGCAGCCAGTAGCGACCGCTGGCCGCTACCGCATAGCAGAAGGATGTCGCCCTGACGATCGGGCGCCACCTGCTCGATACGCAACTCGAGGAAACCGCGGGACAGCCCCAGTGCGCCTTCCGGCAGGCCCGAGGCGCGCTCGCTGTCCTCACGTACGTCGACCAACAGCGCCCCGGCGAGCTGCCGGACGCGTGCATCGGTCGCGGGAATCTCGGGCACGCGCTGTCGCAGCGCGGCCAACCACTCGTCCCTGCCCATATCGTCGGTCATGCGAGGCACCTCGACGAGGGCGACGCTTACTTCTCGCGTCGCTTCGCGTTGCGGATCATCTCCCGACGGCGGCGCTGCTGGCCTTCCGTCAGGACGTTCTTCTTGCCAGCGTAAGGGTTTTCACCATCACGGAAGTCGATACGAATGGGCGTGCCTTCCAGGCGATAGCGCTTGCGGAAGAAGCCCTCCAGGTAGCGCCGATATGCCGGCGCGATGTGCTTGGTACGGCTGCCGTGGATGACGATCGTCGGTGGGTTGAACCCGCCCGGATGCGCATAGCGCAGCTTCGGCGCATGACCGCGGACCAGCGGCGGCTGGTAGGCCTCGTAGGCCTGCTCCAGCGTTCGCGTCAGCTCGCTGGACGTCAGCACCTTGGTTGCGGCGTGATGCGCACGAACCACGGCCTTCATCAACTCGCGCAGGCCGGAGCCGTGCAGTGCGGAGATGAACACGGTCTTGGCCCAATCGGCGAAGACCAACCGGCGCTCGAGCGCCTTCTGCGTCTGCTCGCGGGCGTAGGTATCCATGCCGTCCCACTTGTTCACCGCGATGACCAGCGCGCGGCCCTCCTCGATGGCGTGGCCAATCAGAGTGAGGTCCTGGTCAGCCAGGTTCTCGCGGGCATCGATCAGGACAACCGTAACCTGCGACGCAGCAATAGACTGCAATGTCTTGATAACGCTGAATTTCTCGACCGCTTCTTCGACGCGGGCGCGGCGACGCACGCCGGCGGTGTCGATCAGGGTGTACTTCTTGCCGTCGCGTTCCAGCGGCACCCGGATCGGATCGCGGGTGGTGCCGGCCACGTCGGAGACGATCAGGCGATCTTCCCCGAGCAGGCGATTGATCAGCGTGGACTTGCCGGCGTTGGGACGGCCCACGATGGCGACGCGGATACCGTGGTCGTCCAGGCCGGGATCGTTGTCCCGCTCGTCTGGCAGGTAACCGATGGATTT
The DNA here is from genome assembly GCF_030209605.1 of Luteibacter sp. ME-Dv--P-043b. Classification (NCBI taxonomy): domain Bacteria; kingdom Pseudomonadati; phylum Pseudomonadota; class Gammaproteobacteria; order Lysobacterales; family Rhodanobacteraceae; genus Luteibacter; species Luteibacter sp. ME-Dv--P-043b. Next base: position 142,002 of record NZ_JARVRT010000018.1, on the reverse strand, counting down.
TTCCACCAGCACGTCGATACCGCGATTGTGTGCCGCCGACATCGGCAGCGTTTCCGCGATACCGAACGAGGCGAACTCACCCATGGCGACGGCTTCGTCCACGCCGTCGGTCTTGTTGACCACGACGATGACCGTCTTGCCGCTGCGACGAAGCTCGGCAAGGATGCCGGCATCGAGCGGCAGCACGCCGTCGCGGGCATCGACGACGAACACCAGCAGGTGCGCTTCGCCAATGGCGAGACGGACCTGCGTGGCGGTAAGGCCTTCAATGCCCTCGTCACTGCCGGACATACCGCCGGTATCCACGACCACGAAGGGCCGGGGACCGAGACGGCAGACACCGTAGTGTCTGTCACGGGTGACGCCGGGCATATCGGCGACGAGGGCGTCCCTGCTACGCGTCAGCGCATTGAAGAGGGTCGACTTACCGACATTGGGACGGCCGACCAGAGCGACGACGGGCAACATGGGAGATACATCTATCCTGTGAATCAGTTCGTGGCGATGCGGTAGGCGCCGATGTGGCCCTCGACATCTTCAACGAACACGGTGTCACCCACCACGACGGGCTGGGCACGAATGGCTTTCTTGGACAGGCGCTCGCGGGCGACGATCTTGCCGTCGGCCGCGGCCATCCAGTGGATGTGGCCGTCGAGGTCACCGACCACGACGTAGTTGCCCTGCACGGCAGGGCCGGTCAGCCAACGGTATTTCAGGTCGGCCTGCTTCCAGATGTTGGCGCCGCTGCTCTTGTCGAAGGCGAACACCTGCGACTGGTCGTCCACGCCGTAGACCGCGTTGTCCTTCACGTCCAGGGAGGTGAACGTGGAGAACCCGTGGTTCCACAGCGGGCGACCGCTGGGGCCGTCGATGGCGGTGAGGTTGCCGTGGTAGGCGGCGCCGTAGATCGTGGTGCCGTCGAGCACGAGCGCACCGTCGGCATCGTTGAGGCGATCGATCTCGGTACGGCCTTCACCGCTGGACAGGGTCTGTTCCCAGAGCTTTTCGCCGTTGTCCAGGCGGATCGCGACCAGCTTGCCGGCATCGCTGCCGAGGAAGACCACGCCGTTGGCGACCAGCAGGCGGCCGTTGCCGCGCAGGCTGAGCAGCGGCACCTGGGACTGGTCGTACACCCAGCGACGCTCGCCGTTGGCGGCGTCGATACCGTAGACACGGCCGTCGTTGCAGCGGACCACCACGATGTCACCGGCGATGACCGGCGCGGCGATGACTTCCGAGGAGAGCTCCGCCGACCAGCGGCGCGCGCCGTCCTTGGTGCTCATGCCATAGAGGTGGCCATCGAGCGTGCCGATGGCGAGCAGGTCGCCGGCAGCGCCGGGGCCGCCGGAGAAGCGGGCGTCCTCGCGCTTGGCGTCGCCCCACCCGAACCAGCCGTGCTGGCGGGTGCTCTTGGACCAGAGGGTCTTGCCCGTCGCGGCGTCGAATGCCGCGATCTTGCCATCCGTGCTGGCGGCGTAGACCACGTTGTCGACCACGGCCGGACGCATGCGCACGCCGGATTCCGCCGCGCCATCACCGATGCCGGACTTCCAGAGGCGCTGGACCTTCAGGGTCGGCTCGAACTTCTTGTCGAGCGGGGTCGGCGGTTCGACGTTTTCCTTCTTGAACGAATGGCAGCCGGCCAGAACGACCAGCGACGAAGTCAACGCGATTGCCCAGAAACGTTTCATGCACCCTGCTTCCCGGCCACTGCCAGATCATCGAGCTTGGTTTGAACGACACCGCGTTGCGGTGCACTGTCGCCCATCGCGGCGATCGCCGCCTCATAGGCCTTGCGTGCGTCGTCGTGGCGTCCAAGCTTGACCAGCGCATCGCCGCGGAGTTCCTGCGCGATCGCCACGAAGGACTTGCCCTGCATCGCGTCGAGCGAGCTGATGGCGTCCTGCGGCTTGCCCTGGGCAAACTTGAGTTGCGCGACACGAAGCTGCGCGAGGGTTTTCAACGCGTCGTCCTTGGCGTGGGCCACGGCCCAGTCGAGGTCGCCGGATGCCTTGTCCAGCTGGCCGGCCATGACGTTGCGCTGCGCACGCTCGCCAGCCGCGAACACCGACCAGGCGGTGTCCGAGTAATCTTTCAGCAGGGTCTCGGTGCGCAGATCGATCTCGTTGGCGCGATTCTGCGCCACGGCGGCCTGCAGCGCGGCGTATTCGCCCGCGGCGGCCTGCTCGTGGCCGGCGCGATGCGATTTCCACTGCTGCCAGCCGAAGATCAGCACCAGGCCGAGCGCGATGCCGACGGCGATCGACACGCCGTTCCTGCGCAGCCATTGCTGGACGCGTTCACCCTGTTCGTAATCGTCGTATACGTCGAATGACATGCAATCACCCACTGCGCTCCGCGCAGCACATCCTGGAGGGAACAAGCCCGCACCTGCCATCGGGACGATGACGGGACGGATCAATAGGCAAGGATAACCGAAAAGCGCAGGCCGGCGGCGCCGCGCTGAGACGGCGTGGCCTTAGCGGCGATCAGTTCGCGATCGGCGTGGCCTTGCCGTCGCGGATATCCACGCGGAAACGCGCCACATTCGCCCGACGGAAGGCATCCAGCGAGACCGCCTGGCCGTCGACCGTGGCCTGGGCCCCGGTGGCGTTGCCGATGCGGACCTCGAGCGGGCTGTCGCTGCGGTAGGACTTCTGCGTGCCCGCGGGCAGGATGCCGTATTCCAGCCGCGAACCATCGGCGGCGGTGACTTCCACCCAACTGGCTGACGGCAGCGAGAGCGACAGGCTGTGTGCACCCTGCCCCTTGGCCGCGTCTTCGGTTACCGGCGCGGCGGCGGACGTCGCCAGCGGTGCCTTCGCCGCGCTGCGATCCAGCGGCGGGAACATCGCCATCGATGCGAGCAGGGGCTGCTGGTCCTCGACGCGCGATTCCGCGGCGGGAGCGGCGGCGGGACCACCGGCCGGCGTAGCGGAAGCGACGGCGCTGGATGTGCTCGGCGCCGGTGCGTCCTGCTGGGCGACGGGCGACGCGTCCAGGGGCGACAGACGCGGCATGTCACGGTCGAGCGTGCCGCGCACGCCCAGCCAGACCATCGGCACGACGATCACGGCCGTCAGCACCACATAGGTGGCGGCAGTGACGTAACGGTCGAGGAGGTAGCGCGAGTGCGAGATGCCGCCCGTGACCACCAGTTCCGGCTGACGAGGCGCCAACGTGGCCAGCTCGGCCTGGATGGCTTCCGGATCCACACCGAGGTGGTCGCCGTATTTGCTCAGGTAGCCGGCCAGGTAGACCTGGTAGTCGATGCCGCCGTACTCGCCGGCTTCCAGCTGGCGCAGGAGGCGCGACGGCAGGCGCAGGGCCTGGCCGCAGGCTTCGATCGTGTAGCCACGGGCCTCGCGGGCCGCCCGCAGGCGGGCGCCGAGCCCGGCGCTCCCGGCGGCGTGATCGATGAGGACACGACCGCTCTCATCGGCGTTCACGTCGAACTGGGGTTCCATGGCGTGCTCCGTAGGTGCATTCGGCGCGATGCCGGCGAACAGGTCCTGTTCGCGGTCGTCCCGACCGGAATTATTCGAAGGTACGGATGTCATTGACGTGCGCTGGCTTCGAGGGTGTGCGCCTGTTCCGAATCCGGGAACTGCGAGCGCAGACGTTTGGCGTAGTCCTGGGCAACCTCCCCGTTGCCCAGACGGAGCTCGATGTCATGACCGAGCTTCAACGAATCCGGACTGGGCTTGCCCAGCGCTTCATAGCGCTGCAGGAAGGCCCGTGCCCGGAAAGCATCGTTCTTAAGGTACAACAGGTCGGCCAGCTGATACAGGGCATCGGCGTTATTGGGGTTACGCTGCAGCGCCTTGCGGAAGTAATCCTCCGCGACCGGATAATCCTTCGCCTGCATCTGGCACGTACCCGCGTTGGTCAAGGCGAGGTCAGGCGTTTCGTAGAAGGGATCGGCCAGGGCGCGATCGAAGAACGGCCTGGCTTCCACGCCGCGCCCCTGCTTGCACAGGAAAACGGCCAGGTTGTTGTTGACCGAGCCCTTCTTCGGGTCGAACTCGATCGCCTTGCGGTAGTGCAACTCGGCATTGACCGGATCGTTGATCCGCTCGTAAAGCACCGCGATCACGGTGTGCGCCGGCACGTACTTGGGATCGAACTGGAGCGCCTTCTGCAGCTTTTCCATGGCGCCCTGGAGGTCGCCATCCTGCATGTAGCGCTGGCCCAGTTCCGTGTGGACCTCGGCGCCCTTGGCGCGCTCGTCGGCGGCCGACGAGGGCTTGAGCCCGGATTCGCCGGCCACGCAGCCGGCGCAGGCCAGCACCAGTGCCGCCAGCAAACCCCAACGCTCAAGCCGCATTCACCGCTCCCTCTTCCAGCTTCCGGCGGAACTCGGCCTGGCGGCGCGTGCGGTCCACCACCTGACCCTTCAGCTGGCCGCAGGCGGCGTCGATGTCGTCGCCACGCGTACGCCGCAGCATAGTGAGCACGCCGGCATTGAGCAGCTGGGTCTGGAAATTGCGGATGTCGTCCGGGCTGGAACGCTCGAACCGCGTGCCCGGGAACGGATTGAACGGGATCAGGTTGACCTTGTTGGCGCCCGGCAGGCGGCGCATGAACTTGACCAGCTGCTTCGCGTGCTCCGGCCGGTCGTTCACGCCCTTCATCAGGGTGTACTCGAAGGTGATGGAGGTTCGCGGCGCGCGGTTGATGTAGCGCTCGCAGGCAGCCATCAGTTCGGCCAGCGGGTAGCGCTTGTTCAGGGGCACAAGTTCCGTGCGCAACTCGTCGTTGGCCGCATGCAGCGATACGGCGAGCGACACGTCGCTCTCCGCCGACAGCTTGTCGATCATCGGCACCAGGCCGGCCGTGGACAACGTGACCCGCTTGCTCGCCAGGCCGAAGCCCAGGTCGTCGCGCATCAGGCTCATCGCCTTGACCACGTTGTCGAAATTGAGCAACGGCTCACCCATGCCCATCATCACCACGTTGGTGATGCGACGCTGCTGGTGCGGCACGTTGCCGAGATGTTTGGCCGCGACCCATACCTGGCCGATGATCTCGGCCGTGGACAGGTTGCGGGAGAAGCCCTGGGTGGCCGTGGAGCAGAACTGGCAGTTCAGGGCGCAGCCGACCTGCGACGACACGCACAGCGTGCCGCGGGTCGGCTCCGGGATGTAGACGGTCTCGATGGCGTTGCCGCCATCCATACCCAGCAGCCACTTCTGGGTGCCGTCGACCGCGGTCTTCTCGAACGCGGTCTTCGGCGGGCCCACGTAGCAGCTGGCACTGAGCTTTTCGCGCAACGCCTTGCCGACATCGGTCATGTTCTCGAAATCGCTTTCGAGACGGTGGTAGATCCACTTCATGACCTGTTCGGCGCGATAGGGCTTCTCGCCGAGCTGGGCGAAGAAATCGCGCAGGCCGGCGCGATCGAAATCGAGCAGGTTGACCTTGTCGGCGGGCGTGTTCACGGCGTGCCTCAGTGCGAAACGACGTCCGAGTCGTTGAAGAAGTACTTGATTTCGTTGGCGGCATTCTCAAGCGAATCCGAGCCGTGGACGGCGTTGGCGTCGATCGAGTCGGCGAAGTCGGCGCGGATCGTGCCCGGCGCGGCGTCCTTCGGGTTGGTGGCACCCATCAGGTCGCGGTTCTTCAGGACCGCGCCCTCGCCTTCCAGCGCCTGGATCATCACCGGGCCGGAGATCATGAAATCGACCAGGGCGCCGAAGAACGGACGCTCCTTGTGCACGGCGTAGAAGCCTTCGGCCTCTTCGCGGGTCAGCTGCTTCATCTTCGCGGCAACGATCTTGAGACCGGCCTTCTCGAAGCGAGCGAGGATTTCACCGATGACGTTCTTCTTGACGGCGTCGGGCTTGATGATCGAAAGGGTGCGCTCCAGCGCCATACGGATGCTCCGGGAAATGGAAAAAAGAAAGACAAGTATGCCGGGGCCCGCGGGGACGCCCGGTGAAAGTTTGAGGCCAAAGCCGTCAGGAATGACTGACTTAGCTCACGAAATCTTGACAGATTCTAGCTCAATCGCAAGCTGCTTGCAGCCATGTGCGGTCGCACATTGACCCTTTCGAGTGCCCGGGCGTATTCTCAAACGATCGTTTGATTCAAACCCTGCCGCCTGCGGAGTCCGCCGAATGACGAACGCCCCCTACGCGTCGCGCGAGCGCAGCACCAAGGAACGTATCCTCGGTGCTGCGGAGGCCCTGTTCGCCACCCACGGCTTCGCCGGTGCGTCGCTGCGCCAGGTGACCGCCGCGGCCCGGGTCAATCTCGCCGCGGTGAATTACCACTTCGGCTCGAAGGACAAGCTGATCGAGGAAGTGTTCCGTCGCCGCCTCGACGAGCTGAACAGCCGGCGCCTGGCCGCCCTGGGCAAGGTGGCCGGTGGCGAAGGTACCCGCCTCGAGGATGTCCTCGACGCCTACATCCGCCCCGCGCTGGACCTGTCCCGCAACGATGGCGGTGGCGCCGCCTTCGTCCGCGTGCTGGCCCGGGCGTATGCCGAGCATAACGAGACCCTGCGGCGGTTCCTGTCCGAGAACTACGGCCACGTGCTTCGCCAGTTCGCCGGCGAGTTCGCCCGGCTGCTGCCGGGCCTGCCCAAGGAAGACATCTACTGGCGGCTCGATATCGTCACCGGCGCCCTCACCTACGCCATGGCCGATTTCGGGATCATCCAGCGCAAGACCGACGTGGCCGAACGCGACCACCGCGAAAGCGCCGCCGAGCACCTGATCCGCTTTGCGGCGGCCGGCCTGCGCAGCCCGGCCGTCTCGCCCGCCCCATCGCCTACCCCCGCCGCTCGCTGACCGCGGGACGCATCCTCACGCATCACCGGAGATCACCATGACCGCAACACCGTTACGCATTCGCAAGGCCGCGGTACTCGGCGCCGGCGTCATGGGCGCGCAGATTGCCGCGCACCTGACGAACGCCAACGTGGAAACCGTCCTGTTCGACCTGCCCGCCAAGGACGGTCCCAAAAGCGGCATCGCGCTGAAGGCCATCGCCAACCTGGCCAAGCTGTCGCCCGCGCCCCTGGCCGAAAAATCGCTGGGCGCCGCGATCATCCCGGCCAACTACGAAGACGACCTGGCCCAGCTGGCCGACGTCGACCTGGTGATCGAGGCCATCGCCGAGCGCATGGACTGGAAACTCGACCTCTACCAGAAGATCGCGCCGCACGTGTCGAAGACCGCCGTGCTGGCCAGCAACACCTCCGGCCTGTCCATCAACGGCCTGGCCGAGGCGCTGCCGGAAAACATGCGCCACCGCTTTACGGGCGTGCATTTCTTCAATCCGCCTCGTTATATGCACCTGGTGGAGCTGATCCCGACCCGTCTCACCGACGGTGCCGTGCTGGAAGGCCTCGAAGCCTTCCTCACCACCACCCTCGGCAAGGGCGTGGTGTACGCCAAGGACACCCCGAACTTCATCGGCAACCGCATCGGCGTGTTCTCGATGCTCTCCACCATGCACCACACCGAGCAGTTCGGCCTGGGCTTCGACACCGTCGACGCGCTGACCGGGCCGGCCATCGGCCGCCCGAAGAGCGCCACCTTCCGCACCGCGGACGTGGTCGGCCTGGACACCCTGGCCCACGTGGTCAAGACCATGGGCGACACCCTGCCGGACGACCCGTGGCACCGCTATTTCCAGCCGCCCGCCTGGCTGAAGGGCCTGATCGACAAGGGCGCGCTCGGCCAGAAGACCGGCGCGGGCTTCTACCGCAAGGCCGGCAAGGACATCGTGGTGCTCGACCTGCAGAAGCAGGACTACCGACCGTCCGAGCCGAAGGCCTCGGAAGAAGTCTCCGCCATCCTCGCCATCCGCGACCCGGCCGAGAAATTCGCGAAGCTGCGCGCCTCGTCCGACCCGCAGGCACAGTTCCTGTGGGCCGTCTTCCGTGACCTGTTCCACTACACAGCCTTCCACCTGGCCGACGTGGCCGAGACGGCCCGTGACGTCGATTTCGCCATCCGCTGGGGCTACGGCTGGAAGCTGGGGCCGTTCGAGCTTTGGCAGGCCGCCGGCTGGCAACAGGTCGCGGGCTGGATCGCCGAGGACATCGCCGCCGGCAAGACCATGAGCAGCGCGCCCCTGCCCGCCTGGGTCACTGACGGTCGCACCGGCGTGCATGGCAAGGCCGGCTCCTACTCGGCCAGTGCCAACGCCGAGCAGCCGCGCTCCACGCACCCGGTCTATGCCCGCCAGGCGTTCCCCGACCCCATCCTGGGTGAAACCTTCGACAAGGGCACCACGGTCTGGGAGAACGAAGGCGTGCGCCTGTGGCATGCGGGCGACGACATCGGCGTGATCTCGTTCAAGACGAAGATGCACACGGTCAACGACCAGGTGCTCGACGGCATCCAGCACGCCATCGGCCTGGCCGAGCAGCAATTCCGCGGCGTGGTGCTGTGGCAGCCGTCCGAGCCGTTCTCGGCCGGTGCGGACCTCAAGGGCGCGCTGGGCCTGCTTCAGGCCGGCAAGCTGGCCCAGTTCGAGGCCATGGTGGCGAACTTCCAGGCCACCAGCATGCGCATCAAGTATTCGCTGGTGCCGGTGGTCGCCGCCGTGCGCGGGCTGGCCCTGGGTGGCGGCTGCGAGTTCCAGATGCACTCGGCGCGCACCGTGGCGGCGCTGGAGAGCTACATCGGCCTGGTCGAGGCCGGCGTCGGCCTGCTGCCGGCCGGTGGCGGCCTGAAGGAATTCGCCGTGCGTGCCGCACAGGCCAACCCGGAGGATCCGTTCGAGTTCCTCAAGAAGATCTTCGAGACGGTGGCGATGGCCAAGGTGTCGACCAGCGCGATCGAGGCAAAGGCCATGGGCCTGCTGCGCAAGGACGATATCGTGGTCTTCAACACGTATGAAGTGCTCCACGTGGCCAAGGCGCAGGCCCTGGCCATGGCGGAATCCGGCTACCGCCCGCCGATGCCCCGTCGCGCCATCCCGGTGGGCGGCGACGTGGCCACGGCCACCTTCAAGGCGTCGCTGGCCAACCTGGCCGAGGGCTATTTCGCCTCGCCGCATGATATCGACATCGCCAGCCGCATTGCAGACACCCTCGCCGGCGGCAAGATCGAGCGCGGCTCGCTGGTCGACGAAGCCTGGCTGCTGGCCCTGGAGCGTCGCCACTTCGTGGAACTGGCGCAGACCGAGAAGACCCAGGCCCGTATCGCGCACACGATGACGACGGGAAAGCCGCTGCGTAACTGACGCGCCACGCGCTCTCACGCATTCGACTTTCCCCCTTAAAGGAACCACCCCATGAGCAAGCAAGTGCAAGATGCCTACATCGTCGCCGCCACCCGCACCCCGGTGGGCAAGGCGCCGCGCGGCGTGTTCCGCAACACCCGTCCCGACGACCTGCTGGCGCACGTCATCCGCGCCGTGATCGAACAGGCGCCCGGCATCGATCCGATGCTGATCGCCGATGCCGTCATCGGCTGCGCCATGCCGGAAGCCGAGCAAGGCATGAACGTGGCCCGCATCGGTGTGCTGCTGGCCGGCCTGCCGGAACAGGTGCCGGGCGTCACGATCAACCGTTTCTGTTCGTCGGGCGTGCAGGCCATCGCGATGGCTGCCGACCGCATCCGCCTGGGTGAGGCCGACCTCATGCTGGCCGGCGGCACCGAGTCGATGAGCATGGTGCCGATGATGGGCAACAAGATCGCCATGAACCCGGCCATCTTCGAGAACGACGAGAACCGCGCCATCGCCTTCGGCATGGGCATCACCGCGGAAAAGGTGGCCGAGCGCTGGAAGGTCAGCCGCGAGGACCAGGATCGCTTCGCCCTGCAGTCGCACGAGCGCGCGTTCGCGGCCATCGCCGCCGGCGAGTTCAAGGACGAAATCACGCCGTTCCAGCTCGACGACCGCTACCCGGACCTCGCCAACCACAGCGTGCGCGAGGATCGCCGCGTCATCGACACCGACGAAGGCCCGCGCAAGGACACCACCCTCGAGGTGCTGGGCAAGCTTCGTCCCGTGTTTCGCAACGGCCAGTTCGGCGGCTCGGTCACGGCCGGCAACTCCTCGCAGATGTCCGACGGTGCCGGCGCCCTGCTGATCGCCAGCGAGAAGGCGATCAAGGACTACGGCCTGACCCCGCTGGCCCGCTTCGTGGGATTCTCGGTGGCCGGCGTGGCGCCGGATGTCATGGGTATCGGCCCGAAGGAAGCCATCCCCAAGGCGCTGAAGCAGACCGGCATCACCCAGGACCAGCTCGACTGGATCGAGCTGAACGAGGCGTTCGCGGCACAAGCCCTCGCCGTCATTCGCGACCTCGGCCTCGACCCGTCCAAGGTGAACCCGCTGGGCGGCGCCATCGCCCTCGGCCACCCGCTCGGCGCCACCGGCGCCATCCGCGCCGCCACGCTGATCCACGGTCTGCGCCGCCGCAAGCAGAAGTACGGCATGGTCACCATGTGCATCGGCACCGGCATGGGCGCCGCCGGCATCTTCGAGGCGCTGTAACGACCCCACCGGCCCGGCCACCCGCCGGGCCGGGCCGGGCCAGCGACATCGGGCCGTTAACGCCGGGCCAACGATAACCGACCGGCCGCCCGGCCACCGGTAGGAGCGCACGATGTGCGCGATCCGTCATCCTCCCCCATGGCGAAAGAAGCCACGCGCGACAACCGCGCCGGCGTTACCGACGCCCACCGAAACCCGGATTCGCGCACATCGTGCGCTCCTACGGCAGCTGTGTGCCGTCGCCGCATGCCGTTACGCCATCCGTGTGCCGTCGCCGCATGCCGTTACGCCATCCGCGTGCCGTTCGGCACCGGTCTCTCCGTGGTCGTGATGACCACGCCCTCGTCCGTGTGGAAGCCGGTCAGCAGGAACTGTGAACGGAACGGGCCGATCTGCTTCTCCGGGAAATTGATGACCGCCACGATCTGCCTGCCGACAAGGTCTTCCGGCCGATAGATCGCCGCGACCTGCGCGCTGGTCTTGCGCTCGCCGTGCGGGCCGAAGTCCGCCCATATCTTGTAGGCGGGCCGTCGCGCCTCGGGAAACACCTCGGCGCGCACGACGGTACCCGCCACGATCATCACCTTCTCGAAATCGGCCCAGCTGATCTCGTCGTCCATCCTCGTCTCCTCATCCATCATCGTCTCCCGTGGCGCCACGCCTGCGCAGGAGCGCACGCCGTGCGCGATAATCCGCACGAACCCACGCATTGGTAGGAGCGCACGATGTGCGCGATGATCCCCCAAGACCCCCCACGTTGGTAGGAGCGCACGATGTGCGCGATCCTGCGAGACCGGGTAAAAAGCATCGCGCACATCGTGCGCTCCTACACACAGGATGACGCCGACCATGAGCCTGCTGCCGCCGATCGACCTGCAACGCTGGATTGCGGAAAACCGCGCCCTGCTCAAGCCGCCCGTCGGCAACAAGTGCATCGTCGACGGCGACTTTATCATCATGATCGTCGGCGGCCCCAACGCCCGCACCGACTACCACTACGACGAAGGCCCGGAGTTCTTCTACCAGCTGGAAGGCGAGATGGTGCTCAGGGTGCAGGACGATGGCCAGGCACGCGACATCCCCATCCGCGCCGGCGAGATCTTCTATCTTCCGCCGCGCACGCCGCATTCGCCGCAACGCATGCCGGATTCGGTTGGCCTGGTGGTGGAGCGGCGGCGCCTCGCGGGGGAGCGCGACGGCCTGATGTGGTTCTGCCAGAACTGCAACCACACGCTGTTCGAGACCTATTTCACCCTCGACAGCATCGAGAAGGATTTTCCACCCGTGTTCGACACGTTCTACAGATCGATCGACGCGCGCACCTGCAAGCGGTGCGGCACGCTGCATCCGGCACCGGACAGGTACAAGGACTGATCGATCCCGTGGCGCAGATCGGCCTGGGGAGCGAATCGTCCGTGTCCGCGGCAACGCCGGTAACGCTTACGGATCAGTCCGTGACCAGCGGATGCCCGGCAGCCAGCCACTTGCCCGCCATGCGCCGCAGCGACGGTTCGACGCGCTCGTCGTGCACCAGGTCCACGATGGGCACCCAGGCAAGCGACAACGATTCCGCATTGGCGACGAACGCCTCGTCGGCTCCCGCGACCACGACGTAACGCACGTCGTAATGCCAGTGTTCCGGCTCGTGGCCCCGCGCGGGAATCCGATGGGCATCCACGTCGAAGATCTCCCGCCGCACCGCGAGCCCGCGCAGGCCGGTTTCCTCTTCCGCCTCGCGTAGCGCTACCGCCGCCAGGTCCGGATCGCCATCGGCGTGGCCGCCCGGCTGCAGCCACCGGCCGAGCTTGGCGTGCAGCATCAGCAACACACGCGTGCCGTCGCGGCTGACCAGCCAGGCCGAACCGGTGAAATGACCTTCAAGGCTTTCGCGCTCGAACGGCCGTTCACCACGTTCCAGCCAGGCGACGCAGCGGTCGGCATCGGGCTCGTCCGGCCGACGTTCGCCGTATCGGCGCAGGGCGGACATCAAGGCAAGGCGATCGGTAGACATGGGCGGGCTTGGCGGCGATCAGGCTGCTGATTGTCGCACGTCATTTTCAGACTAATCCGATGTTATCGGGCGGGCGGAGCCGCCTAGGATGCATTTCAAGCGCATGACGCGCCTGGCAGATCTCCACCCGCAAGGAATCGCATGAACGCTCACCTCCACGCCGCCACCGCCCTCTCGTTAGCTCTTTCAGCACCGCTCGCCCTCGCTGCGCCGTCCGACACGCCGCACGCATCGCCCGACTTCACCGGCCCGCTGGTAACGCCCGCTGTCAACACGATGCCGGCCGGCATGCTCAACGTCGAACCCTACCTCATCCATACCAACACCCGCGGCACCTACGATAACGACGGGCACCGCCGCGAACAGCATGCGATGTACCGTCAATGGCAGGTCGCCGTGCCGGTCACCTACGCGCTGACCGACAGCAGCGCCGTGCAACTCACGCTCAACGCCTCGCGCACCTCGGGCGCCGGCGGCCATACCGACGGTCTGCGCATGGGCGACACCGTGGTGCGAGTGCAGCAGCGCCTGCGGGCACCGGCCGCGGATGGTACCGGACTGATCCTGGCCCTGGCGCTCGCCCAGCGCCTGCCGACAGGCAGTTTCCAGCGACTCGACAACAACCCGTTGAACGCCACCGGCAACGGCGCGGCCCGCACCACGGTCAGCCTCGGCGCCCAGCAACTCCACTGGCTTGCCAACGACCATGCGATGCGCTGGCGCGGTCAGCTGGCGTGGAGCCCCTCGCCCGGCCATGTACGCGTCCGCGACAGCAGCGTCTATGCCACCGACAGCGGCTTCCGCGGCTTCGCGCGACCGGGCCAGGCCTGGAACGCCACCTTCGCGGCCGAGTATGTACTCGACAGGCGCTGGGTGCTGGTCGGCGAAGCCATCTGGAACCGGGCCAGCGCCGTCGCCGTGGCAGGACACGACGGACACGGGCAAAACATCCGACACCGCGTACCCGCAAGCCACGACATCGGCCTGGCACCGGCCCTGGAGTACCACTTCAGCCCGACCGTCGGCCTGATCGCCGGCGTGCAGTTCACGGTGGCCGGGCGCAACGCGGGCGACTACGTGGCCCCGCAGGCCGCGCTCAACATGGTGTTCTGATGGAGCAGCATCGCGTCATGCACAACCGCCGTAAGTCATGCTCGACATCCCCACCGGTACGTGCAGCGCCTTGGCGCGCCTCGCATCGCAGCTTGTACGCCCAATGCCCGCTGGGCTATGGTGCCGTGCCAGCGCTTCCGGGCAGCGGCGTGTCCACCGTGACTCACGCGGCGGTCCCAAATAATAAAAGGCTACATTCCGGCAGTAGGGGAGACACATGTTGAAACACCTGTTCGCGACGCATCCGATCGAGGCCGCGCCGCACGTAGACGCCGGTGAGCACATCGACACCGGCGCCCACGGTAACGGTAACGGCGAGCTCAGGCGCGTACTCACCGCCAGGCACCTCATTCTTCTCGGTGTCGGCGCCGTCATCGGTGCAGGTATCTTCGTGATCACCGGGCAGGCCGCTGCCCTGCACGCCGGCCCTGCCCTGGTCATCAGCTTCCTGATCGCCGGCTTCGCCTGCGCCCTGGCCGGCCTGTGCTACGCCGAATTCGCGGCCATGCTTCCCGTCTCCGGCAGTGCCTATTCCTATTCCTATGCCACGCTGGGCGAGTACGTCGCCTGGTTCGTCGGCTGGAACCTGGTGCTCGAGTACCTGTTCGCCGCCGCCACCGTCGCCGCCGGCTGGTCGGGCTATTTCAATGAAATGCTCGGCATGATCGGGCACATGGCCAACATCAACCTGGCCCTGCCCGCGGCACTGGCCTCGGCGCCGTTCCAGTTCGTCGACGGCCACATGCAGGCCACCGGCACGCTGATCAACCTGCCGGCGGTCTGCATCATCGCCGCGCTGTCGGGCCTGTGCTACGTCGGCATCACGCAGTCGGCCTTCGTCAACTCGATCATCGTGGCGATCAAGGTCACCGTGATCCTGCTGTTCCTGGCGTTCGCCGTGCAGGTGATCAACCCGGCCAACTGGCACCCGTTCATTCCCGCCTCCGAAGGCCCGGGCACGTACGGCTGGGGCGGCATCTTCCGCGCCGCCACCATCGTGTTCTTCTCGTACGTGGGCTTCGACGCGGTATCGACCGCCGCCGGCGAAGCGAAGAACCCGCAGCGCGACATGCCCATCGGCATCCTGGGTTCGCTGGCCCTGTGCACCGTGCTCTACATCGCCGTGGCGCTGGTCCTCACCGGCATCGCCCCGTTCCGCATGCTGAACACGCCGGAGCCGGTGGCCACCGCACTCAGCCTCTACCCGCAGCTGTCGTGGCTGAAGGCGCTGGTGATCCTCGGCGCCATCACCGGCCTGTCGTCGGTCATCCTGGTGATGCTGATGGGCCTGCCGCGCATCTTCTTCTCGATGGCGAAGGACGGCCTGCTGCCGCCTACCATGGCCAAGGTGCACCCGAAGTTCCGCACGCCCTATGTCGGCACCGTGATCGTCGGCGTCGCCGCGGCGGCCATGGCCGGCCTGTTCCCGGTCAGCGTGCTGGGCGAGCTGGTCTCCATGGGCACGCTTCTGGCGTTCGCCACCGTGTGCATCGGCGTGCTGATCCTGCGCTACACCCGCCCCGAACTGAAGCGCAGCTTCCGCGTGCCGTTCGTGTGGCCGATCTGCATCATCGGCGCGCTGGCCTGCATCTACCTGTTCTGGCAGGCGTTCGAGGAACACTGGCGCCTGATGTGCGGCTGGATCGTCATCGGCCAGGTCATCTACTTCGGCTATGGCTACGCGCACAGCAAGCTGCGCAAGTCGCTGGCCTGATCCTCGCGCGAACGTAAAAGGCCGGCGGGCTCCCGCCGGCCTTTTACGTTTACGGCTATTCTTTCCACGTCACTTCCTCCGGGCCGCCCATGCTCACCCAGCTACTCGCCAAGAAAGCTCCCCAGGCCGAACCCGACGACGCTCACGGTCCCGCGCTGAGGCGCACGCTCGGCCCCTGGGGGCTCACGGCACTGGGCATCGGTGCGGTCATCGGCGGCGGCATCTTCGTCATCACGGGCGTCGCTGCCGCGGAACACGCCGGCCCGGCCATCATCATCTCGTTCATCCTGGCCGCCATCTGCAGCACGTTCACCGCACTGTGCTATGCCGAGTTCGCCTCGATGATCCCAGTCTCGGGCAGCGCGTATTCGTATGCGTACGCCACGCTGGGCGAAGGCGCGGCGTGGTTCATCGGCTGGAACCTGATCCTGGAATACGGCGTGTCCGCCTCGGCGGTGGCGGTCAGCTGGACCGGCTATTTCGTCAGCCTGCTCGATCACGTCGGCATCCATATCCCGACCGCGCTGACCAACGCCCCGCTGGATTTCATCGACGGCCATTTCGTCTTCACGGGCGCGTTGTTCAACCTGCCGGCGGTCGGCATCACCCTGGCGCTCACCTGGCTCTGCTATGTGGGCATCAAGGAGTCCACGGGCATCAACATGGCGATGGTGCTGCTGAAGACGGCGCTGATCATCGTCGTGATCGTGGTGGGCGCCAGCCACATCGACACGGCCAACTGGCACCCGTTCATCCCGCAGAACCAGGGCGGCGACAAGTACGGCTGGGCCGGCATCCTTCGCGGTGCCTCGATGGTCTTCTTCGCCTACATCGGCTTCGAGGCAACCTCCACCGCCGCGCAGGAATCGAAGAACCCGCAGCGCGACATGCCCATCGGCACGCTGGCCTCGCTGGCCATCTGCACCGTGCTCTATATCGCCATGGCCGCCGTGCTCACCGGCCTGGTGCCCTTCGCGGAACTGGGCACCTCCGAGCCGGTGGTCACGGCCATTCGCCAGCACCCGGAACTGGGCTGGCTGCGCGGCACCGTGGAGGTCGGCGCGCTGATCGGCCTGTCGTCGGTGGTACTGGTGATGATCATCGCCCAGCCGCGCATCTTCATGATCATGGGTCGCGACGGCCTGATGCCGAAGGTGTTCACCACCATCCATCCGAAGTACCGCACGCCGCACATCAATACGGTGATCACCGGCGTGGGCATCGCCCTGCTGGCGGCGGTGTTCCCGCTCAACCTGCTCGGCGACCTCACCTCGATGGGCACGCTGGTCGCCTTCTGCGCGGTATGCGCGGGCGTGATGATCCTGCGCAGGACGGCCCCGGGCTTGCCACGGACGTTCCGGGTACCGTTCGCCCCGGTCACCTGCGTGCTCGGCATCCTCAGCTGCGTCGCCTTGCTGTGGTCGATGGGGGTGCGCAACTGGGTACTGATGGGCGTGTGGACCGTGCTCGGCTTGGTGATGTACGTCGCCTACGGGTATCGCCACAGCCGACTTCGAGCCGGCTCGAAGTAGGTTTTACAAGCTATTGATTTTTCGCATTAAATGAGTCGGGTGTGACTGTCATTTAACTGCCATTGGCCGGCTGCGGCGGGAGGGGAGTATGATCCTCAGTCCGCGGGTAAATCACTTGGCAGTGGGCCCCGGATTGCCGCCCGGCGCGTCGGGAGGGTCAGCTCCTCGACCCACGCGCCGGGCGGCATTTTGCTTTCCAGGGAGCACACTGCCCGGCTTCCCCCTCAGATCATGACGGCGTGGGACACGCACCAGCCCTTGCTGGCCACGGCCTTGCCGGGGAACAACTGGCACGGCCCCCAGGCGGCATCGGCCTTGCCCTGGTAGAAGTTGCAGTTGAAGCAGGCATCCTTCGGGGTCGCCCGGCCGGCGGCCTTGCTGGCGTCCTCGGTGTACTTCAGCGCGGCGGCTGTCGGGTCGGTCGGGGCCAGATGGGGCAGGTCCTGGGCCCGTGCGGCGCGCGGCAAGGTGCTCAGCACGGCCGCGGCGGCCACGCCGCCCACGGCGGCCTTGAGGAAGCGGCGACGCCCCTCCATGTTCTCGGTGTCTTGCGACATAGGTGAACCTCCGTCGATGATGATCCGGCCCGCGGGCCGTACGGCCGGGATCGTACGCGTTTTGCCGAAAGGCAGTGGTTCGCATTACGCGCCTGACCGTGCACGGGCTGCCGCGGGGCCGTCATCCCCGCGTGGTACACTCCCCATCCGTTTGGACGTCCAAATCCCCATGCCGACCAGCCTCTCCCCCATCGACCCCGCCCTGCTCGCCGATCGCGCCGACGCCATCGCGGACGCCGCACGCGAGCTGGCGTCGTTCGGCTGGACGCCCGCGACCAGCAGCAATTTCTCCATGCGCCTGGACGATACGCTGGCGGCCATCACGATCTCGGGCCGCGACAAGGGCCGGCTGGGCCGCGACGACATCATGGTGGTGGACATGCAGGGCCAGGCAGTGGGCTCGGACAACCGGCCTTCCGCCGAGACGGGCCTGCACACGCAGGTGTACCGCCGGTTTCCCGAGGCCAACGTGGTGCTGCATACCCATTCGCGCACGCAGAGCGTCTGCTCCCGGCTGTTTGCCGCCGAGGGCCGCGTGCGCCTGGAAGGATGGGAGCTGCAGAAGGCCATCACCGGCTACACCACCCACGAGAGCGTGCTCGATATCCCCGTCTTCCCCAACACCCAGCACATGCCGGAGCTCGAAGCCCGCGTGGACGCCTGGATCGATGCCGGCAAGCCCCTGCATGCCTACCTGATCGACGGGCATGGCATCTATACGTGGGGTCGCGACATGGCCGAGACACGCCGGCACCTGGAGGCCCTGGAATTCCTGCTGGGCTGCGAACTCGACCTGAGGAGGCTTTCCCCATGAGCCGTCTGCGTATCTACGACGACCACACCCACGATGCACCAGTCACCGTGCACGACGACCACGCCGCCATTGCCGCCGCCCTGCAGGCCGTCGGCGTACGGTTCGAGCAGTGGGAGGCCACCCAGCCGATCGCCCCCGGCGCCTCGCAGGACGAGGTCATCGCCGCCTATCGTGCCGACATCGACCGCCTGATGGCGGAGAATGGCTACCGCTCGGTCGATGTGATCAGCCTCAAGCCCGACCATCCGGACCGTGCCACCTTCCGGCAGAAGTTCCTGAACGAGCACACCCATAGCGAGGACGAAGTACGCTTCTTCGTGGCCGGCGCCGGGCAGTTCACCCTGCATATCGACGGCAGGGTCTACGAGGTGCTTTGCGAGAAGGGCGACCTGATCGGGGTGCCCGACGGCACGCCGCACTGGTTCGACATGAGCGAATCGCCCTATTTCGTGGCAATCCGCCTGTTCACCAACACCGAGGGCTGGGTCGCCGATTTCACCGGCACCGACATCGCCGAGCGGTTTCCCCGCATGACACCGCACGCCTCGGCCAAGCAGACCGGCCCGGCCTGACCGTTCCGCGGAGGGGCCCGGTCGTTTATCCTGCGGAGTCTCCCCGGCCCACAGGCGTTGCCCGCATGTCCGATATCCGTGCCGTCCTCACCGACATCGAGGGCACCACCAGCTCGATCGACTTCGTCAAGGACGTGCTGTTTCCTTACGCCCGGCAGCACCTGCCCGCCTACGTGGAAACGCACACCGACGAGCCCGAGGTGCAGTACTGGCTGCACGAGGCAGCCAAGGAAGCCGGCATCGTCGAAGCCACGCGCGGCGAGATCATCGACCTGCTGATCCGCTGGATAGACGAGGATCGCAAATCCACGGCGTTGAAGGCCCTGCAGGGAATGATCTGGCGCGAAGGCTACGAGTCGGGCGTGTACACCTCGCACATGTACCCCGAGGTGGCGGCGCGGCTGCGTGCCTGGCATGCGCAGGGCCTGCAGCTCTACGTCTACTCGTCCGGCTCGGTGCCTGCGCAGAAGCTTCTGTTCGGTTTCACGGAATACGGTGACCTCACGCCGCTGTTCAGCGGTTATTTCGACACCCAGACCGGCCCCAAGCGCGAGACGGCCTCGTACCGCGACATCGCCGGGGCGATCGGCCTGCCGCCGGCACAGGTGCTGTTCCTGTCCGATATCCGCGAGGAACTGGACGCCGCCCGCGAGGCCGGCATGCGCACCATCCAGCTCGTGCGCCCGCCGACGGCACTGGTGGACGCCGGACATCCCGCTGTTGCCGATTTCGATGCCATTGCGCCTTGACCCGCGTCGCCGCACGGCGATCTACGCCCTGGCGGCCTTTGTCGCCGGCGCGCTGGGCACCGTAGGCATTCTGCAGCTCGGGCCGGCACGGCCCGTCACGCAGCCTGTGTCCGTGGCGGGACACGCCCTGCCCGCCGCTGGCTCGACAACACAAACCGTCCGCGAGACGGGCAACCACCCTGCGGCCGCGTCCTCCACGACGGCCGTGACCGACCCCGCGGCGGAGCCGGATGCGGATGCCCCGACGCTCCTGGACGACAGCGCCTGGCCCGACGATGCACCCACGCCGGAGCAGGTCTTCGCCGCCCAACCGGCGCAGATGAAGACGTCGCTGTCGCGACTGGCACGCCGCACGCCCGGCAAGACCAACGTGTATGCCATCGCGTTTGCCGGCGACGGTTCGGAAAGCGTGTTCCGCAACGAGGCGGAATACCTCGATCGCCTGATGACCACGCGCTTCGGCAGCCCCGGCCACACCCTGGTGCTGGAGAATCACCCCGCCACGCTGTCGAGCCACCCGCTGGCTAGCTGGACCAACCTGGAGGCAGCGCTGGACGGCGTGGCCCGGGTGATGGACCCCAGGGAAGACGTGTTGTTGCTCTATGTCGCTACGCACGGCGGCAGCGACCACTCGCTGCTGGTCGACATGGACCCGATCCCCCTGGACCAGCTGGACGCCGACGGCCTGGCCGATATCTTCGCCAGCCATCCGTTCCGCTGGAAGGTGCTGGTCGTCAACGCCTGCTACTCCGGCGGCTTCGTGCCGAAGCTGCGCGGCCCCGGCACCCTGGTGATGACCTCGGCACGCGCCGACCGTACGTCGTTCGGCTGCGGCAGCGATTCGGACATCACGTATTTCGGACGCGCCTGGCTCGCCGACGGCCTCAATGCCACGCCCGATTTCATCGACGCCTTCGGCAAGGCCAGGGCCGAGATCGCCGGCTGGGAGACCAGGGATTCGCTGGAGCCTTCGGAGCCGCAGATCGATATCGGCGAAGGTATCCGGGACAAACTCGGCGCATGGCGCAAGACGACGCCGGCCGGCCCGGTGGTTCCGTTCGCGCGTGCGAAATAAGGCGCGTGCCGGCAAACGTCGACACCAGGTCTGGGAACGCCGACGCCACGCCTTGGTAGGAGCGCGCGCTCGCGCGCGACATCTTTTGGGGCCGTGCCTGCGAGCTGGCGCGCAGAATCCATGGGTATCGCTAGAAGATGTCGCGCGCGAACGCGCGCTCCTACAGGTCGGTCACGTGCCCCCGGCGTGAGGGTCAGGGGCTCAGCGAAAACGCGTCGGCGTCCATCCAGGCGGGGAAGCGTTCGCGGTGTGCCTGCAGGGGTGCCGGGTCGAGCACGGTGGTGACCACCTGCTCCTGCGGGCCCAGTTCCAGCAGGGCTTCGCCGATCGGGTCGATGATGGCGCTGTCGCCCGCGTACGGGTGGTCGTTGCCGTCGATGCCGACACGGTTCACGCCGATCACGTAGGCAAGGTTCTCGATGGCGCGTGCGCGCAACAGCGTGCGCCACGGCTGCCGGCGCGGCGCGGGCCAGTTGGCGACGAACAGCGCCAGGTCGTAGTCCATGCCGCCCTCCGCCTCCGCACGCCGGCCGTTGCGCAACCAGACGGGAAAGCGCAGGTCGTAGCAGACCTGCGGCAGGATGCGCCATCCCTTCAACGTGACGATCAGGCGCTGGTTGCCGCCGCCGTAGCGCGTGTGTTCGCCGGCCATGCGGAACAGGTGGCGCTTGTCGTAATACGCCAGCGAGCCATCCGGCGACGCCCAGATGAGCCGGTTATAGACGGTATCGCCCTCGCGGATCACCAGGCTGCCGGTGAGCGTGGCATTTACCTCGCCGGCCAGGTCACGCATCCAGGCGACGCTGGTGCCGTCCATCGTCTCCGCCTGGCCCAGCGCGTCGTTGGTGAAGCCGGACAGGAAGGTTTCCGGCAGCACGATCAAGTCGCTGGCGACGGCGGAGCGCACCAGGGCACCGTAATAGTCGCGGTTGGCCGCGGCGTCGTGCCAGCGCGTGGCGCCCTGGACAAGGCTGACGGTCAGAGTTTGCACAGCAGCTCCGCGGCGGCTTCCATCGTGGCATCGTTCTTGGCGAAGCACAGGCGGACCAGGCGGGTGCCCGGCGCCGTCTCGTAGAACGGACTGAGCGGGATGGCGGCCACGCCTCCCTCGCGCACCAGCCATTCGCTGAAGTCGATGTCGTCGACGTCGCGGATCGCGCTGTAGTCGACCAGCTGGAAATACCCGCCCGGCACGTCGAGCAGGGTCAGCCGCGACGGCGCCAGCAGTTCGCGAAAGCGATTTCGCTTCGCCTCGTAGAAGGCCGGCAGTTCGAGGTAGTGCTCCGGGCTGGACTCCAGGAAGTCGGCAAACGCCCACTGCGCCGGATTGAACGTGCAGAAGGTGATGTACTGGTGCACCTTGCGGAATTCGGCCGTCAGCGCCTTGGGTGCAATGGCGTAGCCGACCTTCCACCCCGTGCAGTGGAACGTCTTGCCGAACGAGGACACCACGATGCTGCGCGCGGCCAGTTCCGGATGGCGCAATACGCTCTGGTGCTCCGCTCCGTCGAAGACGATGTGTTCGTAGACCTCGTCGGACAGCACGACGATGCCGGTGTCACGCACGATCTCGGCCAGGTGGTCGAGATCGGCGCGGCTGAGCACCGCACCGGACGGGTTGTGCGGCGAATTGACGAGGATCATCCGGGTACGCGGCGTGATCGCCTCGCGCACGCGTTGCCAGTCGATGCCGAACGCGGGCAGCTTCAGCGGGATATGCACGGCGACGGCGCCCTGCAGTTCGACGGCGGGCTCGTAGCTGTCGTAGCAAGGGTCGAAGAGGATCACCTCGTCGCCCGCGCGTACCACGGCGGCGATGGCACAGAACAGGGCCTCGGTGGCGCCGGAGGTCACGGTGACCTCGGTATCCGGGCTGACCCGGTGACCGTAGAGGCGCTCGGTTTTTGCCGCGATCTGCTCGCGGAGTTTCGGGATGCCGATACCGGGCGCGTACTGGTTGCGGCCCTCGGCCATGGCACGTGTGACCGCGTCGCGCAGGGCCTGCGGCGGCTCGAAGTCCGGGAAACCCTGCCCCAGGTTCACCGCCTTGTGCTCCAGCGCCAGCTGGCTCATGACACTGAAGATCGTGGTGCCGACCTTGGGTAGCTTGGTTTCGAGCTGCATCGAACGCCCTTATTCGTTTGGACGGCCAAATGCCGCCGGTTGCTCCGATCCTACCATGCGGGCGATCTGCAATGCCCCCGCCAGGCCGGGATCGACGGCCACCTTCTCGCACTCGCGGCGGAAATCCGAGCGCGCCTTGGGCAGCCGCTCGGCCAGGAAGTCGACGAAGCTGCGGATCGCCGGCAGCAGGCCGCGGCGGCTGGGATAGACGAAGTGCAGGGTGCCCTGCGCCGTGGTGTATTCCGGAAGCACCCACTCCAGCTGGCCCGCGGCGATCATCGGCCCGCAGTATTCCTCTGGCAGCAGCGCCACGCCGCAACATTGCAAGGCCGCCGAGATCAGCACCGAGAAGTCGCCGCTGATCAGGCTCGGCCTGACCTCCACCGCGGCCTTCTTGCCCTGCGCGTCCAGCAGCTCCCAGATCTGGGCGCCCTCGTGCTCGAACATCGACAGCGCCGGCAACCGGGACAGCGCTTCCAGCGTGGTGGGCCTGCCGTGGGTATCGAGGAATTTCGGGCTGGCCACGAGCAGACTGCGTGCGTAGCCGAAGCTGCGCAGCACCAGCGTGGCGTCGGTGTCGAGTTTTTCGCGCACGCGTATGGCCACGTCGAAACCCTCGCCGATGAGATCGACGCGGCGGTTGGTAGCGGTGATTCGCACCTGCACCTTGGGATGCTCGAGCAGGAACGCCGGTAGCATCGGCCCCAGCACGTTCTGGGCCAGCGAGATGGGACAGCTTACCCGCACCACGCCGCGCGGCTCGGTACGCAATTCTTCCACGGCATCCTGGGCCGCACGGGCTTCTTCCAGCACCGCCCGGCAGTGCTGGAAGAATCGCTCGCCGATCTCCGTGACCACGAAACGACGGGTGGTGCGCTGCAGGAGCCGCACGCCCAGGCGCTCCTCCAGCTGCGCAATGCGCTTGCTCAGGCGCGACTTGGGGATGCCCAGCGCCCGCCCGGCCGCGGAAAACCCGCCGTGCTCCACCACCGAGGCGAAGAAATAGAGATCGTTCAGGTCCTGCAGCGCGCCTTCCATCGGTAGCCCGTCGTTTCTCGTTTAGAACAATGAGTCTACGACAAGCCGCCTAATCGGCGCAGCGTCCCCGGCGTATCGTCGTGGCCATGTCGCCACGGCGGCCCCTTCGAGGAACACCATGAAACTCCTGCATATCGATTCGAGCGCCCTGGGCGCCTATTCGGTCTCACGCGGCCTGACCGCCGCCGTGGTCGCGGAATTCGTCGCCAGCCACCCCCAGGTGGAAGTGACCTACCGCGATCTGCACGCCGACGCCCTGCCCCACTGGACGCCGCCGGCAGGCGAAGACGACCCCCAGGCTGCCGCCAACGCCGCGATACTGGAGGAATTCCTGGCGGCGGACATCGTCGTACTCGGCGCGCCCATGTACAACTTCGGCATCGCCAGCACGCTGAAGGCCTGGATCGACCGCATCAGCGTGGCTGGCAAGACGTTCCGCTATACGAGTGCCGGCCCCGAAGGCCTGGCGGGCGGCAAACGGATCATCATCGCATCGTCCCGCGGTGGCGTTTACGCCAATGGCGCACCGGCGGAGGCCATGGATTTCCAGGAACCCTACCTGCGCACCCTGCTCGGCTTTCTCGGCGTCACCGATATCGAGATCGTGCGCGCGGAGGGCATCGCCCTGGGCGACGAGCACCGTGCCGAGTCCATCGACGGGGCAATGGCCGGTATCGACAACGTCGTACGCAAGGCTGCCTGATACCCACGTGGCCCGGGCGGGCCGTGCTGCCCGGGCGTCTTTCCGTCAGGAGCCTTGCTTGCCCGGCTTTTCCTTGGGCATGTTCTGCGATTCGCCGGGGTGCCCTTCGCCGGGCACCTTGGATGGCGAACCAGACGGCTTGGGGTTGTCTTCGCGATAGCCCGGCGTGGGCTGTTTGGGGTCATTACTCACGGGATGGATCTCCTGATCGGTGATGCTGCTGGCACGCGGCATGCGTGCATTCGCATCCGGCGCCACCCATCTGGCTCTCCGAAGCCATGCGGCAGCTTTCGCTGCAAAAGTCCCTCGATACCGGCACCCGGCAATTACAGCCGTCGTGATCGCAGGTCTTCATGGCTTCGCTCATGGGGAACAACTCCGCGCCGCGTGGGTAGTCGCGTGGCCAGCCTGCGCGGGCCGGCGTCTATTTTTCGTCATCGGCCGGCGAAACCGCCAGGGCATCCCGCGCCGCCCATCCATGCGCTTGAACGAGCAGTCCGCTGAGGCTGCGCACGTCCTGCAGGTTGTGCTCGGCCACACGAACGAGGTTGGTGGACGCGCCGCCGCGCAGGTAGGTCAGCCAGGCGCGCGGCGCCTCCGAGCCAGGCAGGTCGTCTTCGCGCACGATGCTCAGCAGGCGACGTTCCGCCGTCTGCATCTTGCAGTTTTCCCAGTCGAGGCGGTAGCGCCGGCGCATGGGATGCAACAGGTCGACATGGCGCAGGCCGGCGAGCGGATTGGCCAGGCGCGCAAGGCGATACCGCGTGGCGAGCAACGGCGCGTCGTACGACTTGCCGTTATAGCTGACCAGCACCGTGTCCCGACCGATCCATGTGGCGAAGGTTTTCAGCATCGCCGTTTCCGCGGACAGGGCCGTGATGTACAGCTGGCGCACACGCAGGCGGTCCTCGTACCAATCCGCGGCGCCGATCATGAAGGCGCGGGTGCCGGTGCCTCCGGCCAGGCCCGTGGTCTCGGTATCGAAGTGCAGCAGGTGTTCCTTCGATGCGCCGTCCAGCCGGGCGAAAGCGAGGTCGTAGGTATCGGGCGGCTCGTACCCACCGAAGCGTTGTTCGAGGTAACGCAGGCCCGGCGAGAGTTCGTCGCCGGGCACCTCGCGCGTGTACGAGCGCAGTGGGGCTCGCGGCTGGGCGATGCGCTCGCGTACGCCGGCCATGCGGCGCAGGGCGGCAAGGTCGACGGACGGCCGGGACGCCGCCGGCACGGCTTCCGTGGCCGATGTCGCGGAACGGACGCGCCGGGCATCGCTGCCCGGCGAATGCGTGGGCGGCACGCCGTCACGAATGCCCGCTTGCTGGCGGAGCGCCCGCAGGCGCGCGGCCAGGTCGCTCACGCATCCGCCCCAAGCAGGCGCAGCACGCGCCCGGCCAGTGCCCGCGGCGTATGCTCCGCGCGCGCCTCGTCCGCAGCCAGCACCGGGCCGACGCAGGCAGGACAACCCGCCTTGCACTCGCAGCCCTCGATCGTGGCCAGCGCATGGCGAAGCAGTTCCGGCGCACGGCGGAACAGCGGCTCGCTCAGGCCCACGCCACCAGGGAAGTTGTCGTAGAGATACACCGTGGGCAGGAAACGCTCCAGGGCATCCGGCAGGGCGATGCCGCCGTCAGGGGCGTGGATCTGCCCGCGCCCACCGGCGTCCACCTGGGCGGACCAGCCACCGTCGCCGGAGCCCACCGCCTTCTGCAGGTCGCGCGGCTCGGCCATCACGGCGACGATGGCGGAGGTGTGCAGTGCATAGGCCGCCCCGAGGAAGCCATCCAGCGCGTGTTGTCGCGAGCGGAACGCCTCGTCCAGCACCGTCTGCGGCAATTGCCACCACACGGCGGTGGAGTGCAGTTCCTGGTCGGGCAGGTTGACCGGGCCATAGCCGATGTTCTCGTGCGTGTAGTAGCGGATCTTCTTGTAGCCGGACACCCGGCGCACCACGTGCACCTCGCCGTGCCGCGCACCGCCCTGCCCCGCGTTCGTGCCGTCGAAGCACTCCAGTTCTTTCAGCTTGGTGTAGTCGATGGCGTCGGTGTAGTAATCGACCCGGGTGCGCGTGCAATAGGCCTTGCGTCCTTCCCAGTCGAGTTTTTCGACCTGGTAGGGCACCGACTGGATCATGTGGATGGCACCTTCGTAGAGGGTCAGCGCCGCCGCGGAATAATCCACCTCCGCAAGGATGGTTTGCCGGCCTTCCGTACGGTCGACCACGACGAAGTTGCCGTCGGCGACCGAGCGCAGGCTCACGGCGTTGGCGGGGTAACTGTCGGCAATCCACTCCCAGCGATCGCCCTCGCGATGCAGCACCTCGGACTCGGCCAGCACCTGCAGGAACGGCTCCGCGTCGTCCGGGCCGAAGGTGTCTCCGGTGAGGAACGGCAGCTCGAAGGCGGCGCAACGGATGTGGTCGAGGAGGATAAGCGGCTGGTCGGGCTGGATGCGCGCGTGCTCGGGGGTGGCTTCGGTGAGGAAGGACGGATGGCGCATCAGGTACTGGTCCAGTGGCGCACTGGTGGCCACCAGCACCCCCAGCGAAGGCTGCTGGCGTCGTCCCGCACGGCCGAAACGTTGCCACGTGGCCGCGATGGAACCGGGATAGCCGTTGAGCACCACCGCATCCAGGCTGCCGATGTCGACGCCCAGTTCCAGCGCCGAGGTGGACACGATGCCATCCACGTCGCCTGCCCGCATCGCGCGTTCCACCTCGCGCCGTTCCGTGGGCAGGTAACCGCCGCGATAGGCGCGGATGCGCGCCGGCTTCCGCGTGTCGTGGTCGAACACGTCCTTGAGGTACTTGGTGAGCACCTCGACCATCAGGCGCGACTGCGCGAACACCAGGGTTTTCATGCCGGCCTTGATCGCCACGCGGGCGATCAGGTTGGTCTGCGAGCGCGCGGATGCGCGCAGGCCGAGGTCGGGGTTGACCACCGGCGGATTCCACAGCAACACGTGCTTGTCGCCGCTGGGCGCACCGCTGGCGGCGATCGTGACGACGTCGTCCTCGATCAGCGCCTGGGCATGCTCGGTGGCGTTGCCGATGGTCGCCGAGCAAAGCACGAACTGGGGCGTGACGCCGTAGAACGCGCAGATCCGCTTCAGGCGACGGAGCACGTTGGCCAGGTGCGAGCCGAACACACCGCGGTAGGTGTGGATCTCGTCGATCACCACATAGCGGAGGTTTTCGAAGAACTGCGCCCACTTGGTGTGATGCGGCAGGATGGCCTGGTGCAGCATGTCGGGATTGCTGACCACCACATCGCCGTGCAGCCGGATGGCCTGGCGCGCATCGCCCGGGGTGTCGCCATCGAAGGTGAACGCCTTGACGCCAAGGTCGCCCGCGCGGTTGAGTTCGAGCAGTTCCGCCACCTGGTCCTGGGCCAGCGCCTTGGTCGGGAACAGGTAGAGCGCCTTCGCGCCGGCTTCCAGCACGGAAGACACAACGGGCAAGGTGTAGCAGAGCGTCTTGCCGGAGGCCGTGGGCGTGGCCACCAGCACGTGACGCCCCGCCCGGGCGGCGTCCCAGGCCTCCTGCTGGTGGCTGTAGAGCTGCTCGATGCCACGCGACGCCAACGCCCGAGCTACGCCCTCGGGAAGGTCGGGTGGCAACGGCACCAGCGTACCCTCGCGGCCGAACACGGTGAACGCCGTGGCCACGCGATCGCCGTATTTGTCCGTCAGGCGGCTGGCCAGGGTCCGGCCGTCCAGGCTCTTGGCCAGTACGGCATCCGCTTCGTCGTGGCGGCGGGCTTGGAGGTAGGCGGCCATGGGCGCATCCGGAAAGGAGGGCCCCTTTTATCCCGCGTGGCTATCTCACATCCTGAGACTGGGCGTCACCGACTCAGTCGGGGACGCCGGCCTCCTTGGCCTCGCCCGTCTTTGCCGCCGACCAGTGGCCGGCTTCGTCCTCCACCTTGATATCGACCACGTGGCCGGATTGCGCGCGCAGCGTGGCCGTCAGGCTGACCGCGTGGCGCAGTGCCTCCTCACGCGTGGCGTACTGGCCCACGAGTTCGGCGTTGCGCCGCAAGATCCAGGGACTGCGGGTGGACGCGTTGAACGGAACGTACAGGGTGGTCTGCTGCAAGGTACTGGCTCCGCCTCAAGGGGCCGGTGGCCCATGGCGGCGAAGCTAGTCGGTGGGTCGTCGCGAGCGCGTTATGGCTGGGTCGGCGCGGCAGTCACGTCGGCGACGGCGAGGGACTCGTCAAGCCATAGCGCATGGCGAGCGCCCCGCTCCATGGCAGTATCCACGGCCTGGCGCTCGTCCACGAACTCGTCCAGAAGGGTAATCATGACGAAGTCGCGCGGACCGGCATGCACGGCCAGTTCGACGATATAAGCCGACTTCCATACGCCCGACGGCGCACGAAGGGTGCGGACTTCCACGGAATACTTGCCCACGAGCCGTCGATGCACGAAACAATCCCCCCTGGGCCGATGTCGCGGCGACACCTGATTCTTGCGCTACCGCGATGGCCTTGGCAAGGCCTCAGGCCTTGGGCGGCGCCTGCGTCGTCAGGCCCAGGCCGCTGGCGGGGATGGCGAAGGTGCGCGATTCGCCCTGACCCACCGTGGCATCGACGTCCATACGGTCGGCGGAACACGCGCCATGGGGCATCACGCCGAGCTTGCGCGTGCCCGAGGGTACACGCAGCACCAGCTGCTCGCCGATCTCCATGTCCGCGACCATCTTGTCGTCGAGGTAGATGGCGCTCGAACAGCCCGCACCCCACAGGCCCTGGCTGCGCACGATGCTCAGCGTGGCGTCACCGTCCGAAGGGGCCTGGTTACCCAGCACCGTGCTGGACGGCACGTCGTGGATGCCGACATGGCGTTCGTTCTGGGTGGCACAACCGGCAAGCAGGACGGTACCGGCAAGGCCGGCAAGAACCAGATAGCGCATGGGATCAGCCTCGGTAAGGAATGTGAAGAGCATTGGCCGGGCACCGTGGACGACCGGTGAAAGGGCGCCCGCCGCTGACGAACCGTGCACACGATACACCGAACAATCGCGCCCCACTCCCGACGAGAACCTCCCCATGGCCAGCAGAGACTGGATCGACATCGACACCTTCGAAGCGGTGGACGATACGGAGCAGTTCGACCGGCCGGACATCCCCCGGGTCGAGGCCGTGCTTTCAGGAGCACCGGACCGTGACTGGCAGCAGTTCTTCCTGGTCAGGGCCCGTGCGCTGGAGCAGACCCATCCGGGCCTGCGCATGGAAATCCTGGCCGATCGCCTGGGTTTTCACACGCGGGCCGCGTCCGCCGAGGAAACCTGCCGGCTGGTCAACGAGGCCGTTCAAGGCACCAACGAGGATTTCGCGGCACAGAAGGCGGCTGAGGAGAAGCGCATCGCGGACCGCAATGAGGAAATTCGCGAGCTGATGGCCAGGATGAAGGCGATCAACGCGGCGTGGCCACCCGCCTCCACGTAAGATCGCTCTGCCAAAGCGGCGCGCGCAGCGATAGAATCGCGCCATGAACGACTTCGCCAGTCCCCCCGCCCTCGTCTACGATCGCGCCGCCATGGTCGCCGAGACGGTGGCGATGGTCCTGTCGGATGCGGGGTTCGACGCCCGTGGGGTCATGACCTACCGGGAGGCCAAGGCGGCGTTCAACGCCATGGACGACCTCGCCCTGCTGGTCATCCATGCGGACACCCCCGGCGAACGGCGCGGCAGCGTGATCCTGCAGGCCACGTTGCGCGAGCGCCCCTCGACGGCCATCGTGGTCATTTCCAGTCGGCTTCCGCAGGATCTGGCGCCGTTCCCGCGCACCGCCGTGTTCCTGGAGAAACCGTTCGATCGGGCCCAGTTGCTGGAAGCCGTCGAGCGAGCGCGAAGCGCCCGCCCCGTCGCCTGATCGCTACTCTTCCATGCCGATGAGTTTTTCGATGTCGTCGATGGCGAACTGGCGCGCGGCGCGCTTGCGTTCGCGCCGCCCCATCGCCTGACAGGCCGCACCGAGCGGCTTGGCCCGACGCAACCGGCCATCGCGGCTGATGCGATAACCGTCGGGATCGTATTCCACCAGATATTCGGCCTGCAGCCCGCGTGTGCGCCGATAACGAACCGACTCCATGCACCCTCCCTTCGACGACCCGTGCGCCCTGTCGCGGCATGGTCGCGCCGATGCGTCGGGTGAAGTGCGACGGCAATCACGTTTCGGACCGAGGTGCCGCCCCCGCATATTCTCGGGGGGGGGCACGGAAACGCCGGCAGGATGCCGTGCATGGCTTCAGTCGCGGTAGATGCCGTGACGGTTCGCGGACATCGTCCGCTCCTACGGGGTTGACGAAGGCGTGGGCGAAGGCATCGACGGCGGCGTGGACGGCGACAACGGCGTCGACGGTGCGGCGGCCGGTGTCGGGGCCGGTGCTGGCGAGACCGATGCCGGGGACGACGAATCGCCGAGGCAGGCGATGGCTTCGTCGCGGAAGCGGCTGTCGTAGTCGCCGCTCTTGGCCTTCTGGATTTCGTACATGACGACCTGGGCGCCGCTGCCGTTGGCGGTCACGTCGAGGCGCTCGTGCTTGCCGTCGGCGTTGGCGGTCACGCGGCCTTCGTCGTCCTTGGCGTTGCCCTTGGCGTCCTTGGCCAGTGCCTGCCACTTGGGCTCCACGCACTGCACGTAGGCCGTGACGCTCTTGCTCGTCTTGCTGCTGAGCTTGGGCAGGGTATCGGTCATGCCGCTGGTGGCGCAGCCGGCCAGGACGACACAGGCAGCGATCGCAAGAACGTATTTCATGCTCGATTCCACGGTAAGGGTCCGGGAATTCTAGCGCGAGCCGGGGCCGAGGATCAGATTCCGGCGCGGGTGGCGGTATTTGCTTCCGCCTTCGCCAGCTGTCCGCCCGTGCACTTGAGGTACTGTGACGATGCCAGCCAGCGGCGATCCGGGTAGTAGGAGAACACCATCTGGCCACCCTTCAGGGCGTCGATGAGCTTGTGCGCAACGGCGGTACGCACGGCGGGGCAACCCCAGCTGCGTCCGATGCGACCGGCCACCTTCGCCATCGCCTCGTTCACGTAGGCGGCGCCGTGGATCACGATCGCGCGGGCCAGGGCCTGGTCGTTCACGCCCTGCTCCAGGCCGGTCATCCGTAGGGAATACCCGTTCTTGCCCATGTAGGTATCCGACGTACGGAAGAGGCCGATGCTGGAAGCCAGACTTTCCGGCGCGTTGGAGAATCGGGTGGCGTTGGCGTCCCCACTGTTCTTGCCGTGTGCTACCAGTTCCTGGAACAGCAGTTTGCGCTTGACCGTGTCGAACACCCACAGGCGCGGCTGCGACGACGGCCGGGAGTAATCGATCACCGCCAACCGGTCCGAGGGCACCCCACCCTGGGTCTGCGCGCATTCGGAGGCTTTCACGGCCAGGTCGATCACCCGCGGGTCAGCCGACGGCGCCAGCCGGGACAGCGCCTCACCCAGCGAGTCGGTCGCCCGGGCGGGCGTCACGAACAGACACAGGGCGCCAAGCAGGGGAACACAGGCGAGGTACGAGCGAAACGATCGAATCATGCGGCCAGCCGGATGGAGTGCGACGGGGCATGCTAACGCGCTGATCATTTATTGACCACAAAGTCGTCACATCCGTGCCATTCATATATGTGAAAGGCTTAGATGTTCTGCTAGCGAATTCAGGAAGCGATAGATAATGACTATGGAAGCAAGGCGCCATGCGTTCGCATGGGCGCTTCTCACCGCCACGATCGCTGCCGGGGCCAGTGCGCAGACGGCCCCGACCACGGCGGCGTCGGCTGCTTCACCGCCACCGATCATCGCGCCCGATCCTGCTACCACGGCTTCCGTTCCTGCCCCGCCGGCACTGGACGATCCGCTCGCCCAGGCCATCTACGCGCGCCTGCAGCAGATGGCGCCCCTGCAGGGCGGCATGCTGCCGCGCCAGGACGCGGCCCTGGGCAAGGCCCTGACCGACTTCTACATGCAGCGTCGCTATACGCCGGCCTGGTCCGACGATGCCAACGTCCACCAGCTGCTGGCAGGCCTGTCCTCCGTCGAGGCCGACGGCCTGCTGCCCGAGGATTACCACCTTGCCGAACTGAAGGCCCTGGCCGACGCCCCCGACCGGGCCAACGCCTCGCCGCAGCAGAAGGCGGATTTCGAGATCGCCGCCACGGGCGCCTACATCACCGCACTGGTGCAGCTGGCCCGCGGCAAGGTCGATCCGGTCCGGCTCGACCCCACCTGGAACTTCGACGCCGCGGCGATCGATCCCCAGCAGGGCATGTCGATGCTGCAGACCGCCATCGATGAACGCAGCGTCGACCAGGCCTTCGCCATGGCCCGACCGCAGAACCCGCTCTACGCGAAACTCCGCGATGCACTCGCCCAGCTCCGCACCACGGCGGCGCAGGGTGGCTGGCCGATCGTCCCGGAGGGTCCGACGCTCAAGCCCGGCATGAAGGATGTCCGCGTGGAAACGCTGCGGGCCCGGATGGTCGCCGGCGGCTACCTCGACCCGACCCTCGCGCACGGGCACCATTTCGATAACCCGCTGGCCGACGCGGTCAAACGCTTCCAGGCCGACCAGTACCTCGACGCCGACGGCAGCGTGGGTGCCGGCACGCTGGCGGCGCTGAACGTCCCCGTCCAGGACCGGATCGGCCAGGTGCGGGCCAACCTCGAACGGGCGCGCTGGCTCCTGCATTCCCTGCAGGGCACGTTCGTGGTGGTCGACGTGGCGGGCTACAAGATCACCTTCTACCGCGACGGCAACCCGGTATGGAAATCGCGCGTACAGGTCGGCAAGCCCTACCGCAGCACCCCGATCTTCCGCTCGCAGATCACCTACGTCACTTTCAACCCGACCTGGACGGTGCCCCCCACCATCCTCAAGAACGACATGCTCCCCAAGGTCCGCAGCAATCCGGCCTACCTGGCGAACAACCGCATCCGCGTGCTCGACAGCGCCGGCAACACCGTGTCGCCCGCCAGCGTCGACTGGAAGAACCCCCGCGGCATCACGCTGCGCCAGGATGCCGGCCCGGGCAATTCGCTGGGCCAGGTGGTGATCCGCTTCCCCAATTCCTTCGCGGTCTACCTGCACGACACCCCGCACCAGGAGCTTTTCGCCAAGGCCAAGCGCGATACCAGTTCCGGCTGCATACGCGTCGAGCACCCGCTGGAGCTGGTCGAACTGCTGTTCAACGATCCGGAGAAGTTCAGCCGGCAGGCCATCGACGAGCGCCTGGCCTCGAAGAAAACGCAGAACGTGACCCTGCCCACCGCGGTTCCGGTGCTGCTGGCCTACTGGACGGTGGACATCGCCGACGACGGCAAGCTGAGCTACAAGCCCGATGTCTACGACCGCGATGGTCCTTTGCTGGTCGCGCTGGACAAGCCGCAGCCGTTGCGCGTGCCCTGAGCGCAACGGTCCGGCGAGGCCGTTTGCCGCAGCGCAGCGTGGAGTGCCGGCCGTATACTGACGCCATGAACGCTCCCCTCGCCGTTTCCGAATCGACCCTCCACGACCAGGTGCGCGACGAAGGTTTCGCCTTCGTGCAGGGCGATGCGATGCGCGGCCTGGTGTCGCACATCGCGCCCCTGGCCGACTGGGACACCTTCGCTGCGAGCTGGAACGCACTGGAGCCCGATACCTACCTGGCCGCCACCGGCCGGTTCCGCCGTCGTCGCCATGCCGTGTTCGCCGCCTCCCGGTTCGGCCATGTCGAGCCGCGTCCGCATCAGGCGCATTTCCAGACCCTGGCCTACAACACGTTGCAAGGCGACATCGCGCGGTGGTTCGCTCCGGTGCTGCCCGAGATCGCCGGCGGTGCCACGATGAGCGCGATCCTCGACTTCTGCCGCGACATCTTCGGCGGCCTCTCGCCCACCGTGGAAACCTGGCACGTCGAGGTTCACCAGTTCCGCATCGAGGCCACTGCCGGCGTGGCCGGCGAGCCCACGCCCGAGGGCAGCCACCGGGACGGTGTGGACTACGTGCTGGTGCTACTGGTCGATCGTGAAAACATCGCCAGCGGCACCACCACCATCCATACGCCGGACGGGCGCCCGCTGGGCGAATTCACCCTCACCCGTCCGCTCGATGCCGCCCTCATCCACGATCCCCGCGTCTTCCACGGCGTCACGCCCGTCACGCCGCTGGACGCCTCGAAAGCCTCCCATCGCGATGTGCTGGTCGTCACCTTCCGCGCCGCCTGATGACGGGGAAGCGAGGGGCCGGCGTGCGATAATGATTCGACCCACGATCAAAGCATGAGCATGAACTGGTCCGGAAAGTACGATTTCAAGCAATTCCAGGAGGAACTGGCGGCGCTGGAACGGCAATCGAAAAAGCCGTCGGCCGACACCCCTGCTGTCGTTACGCCGCCGCCGGCTCCCGAGCCTGCGGCGCCGCCCAAGCGCCGTGGGCGTCCGCCGAAGGTCGATCCACTGGCACCCGCACGCGCCGAGTTCGAGGCCCTGCGGTTGCGTTACACGCTCAGCGTGGCAGACGTGGTGGCCTGGTTTCCGCCCGAGGAAGGCATCGCCTACCTGCAGTCGCTGATCGCCAGCGCGGAGCCCAAACCGCGCAAGCCACGCAAGAAGGCATCGCCGGAATCCTGACCTGACGGCGCCCCGGCCGCGTTCAGAACACGTGGCGCAGCAGCCAGAACAGGCTCGCGGCCAGCACGATCGACACCGGCAGGGTCAGCACCCAGGCCATCAGCATGCTGCGCACGGTCGACCATTGCAGGCCCGAACCGTTGGCGACCATCGAACCCGCCACACCCGACGACAGCACGTGGGTGGTGCTCACCGGCAGGCCGAAGCGATCCGCCGCACCGATGGTGAGCATCGCGACCACCTCGGCCGACGCGCCCTGCGCATAGGTCAGGTGCTGTTTGCCGATGCGCTCGCCCACCGTGCGGACGATGCGTCGCCAGCCGACCATGGTGCCCAGGCCCAGCGCGATCGCCACGGCCACCTTCACCCATGTGGGGATGAACTTGGTGGCCTTGTCCAGCAGCGCGTGGTAGTTGCCGAGCACGGCGCTGTCGTCCGCCGTGAACGCCGGCTTCTTGTCCTTCTCCATGAGGCGCAGCGCTTCGGATGTGAGATACATGTCGTTGCGCACGTTGTTGACCTCGTGCTGCGGCACGTCGGCCAGCGTCGGGCGATGAGCCACCTGCGCACCGATCGCGTCGGAAAGGCTGACCAGCGCCGCCATCGTCGCCGGCGTGGCCTGACGCGACTGGATGTAGCGCTCGATCTCGCCGCGCGGTGACGCCACCGGTGCCGCGCCGACCGCGTACCGGGCGAAGGTTTCGCTCGCGTGGTGGGCCACCGAGGCGAAGCTTTGCGTCTCGCCCTGGGTCACCGCCTTGTTCAGGGCATACGCGCCCGGCACCGTGCCGATCAGGATCAGCATGATCAGGCCCATGCCCTTCTGGCCATCGTTGGAGCCGTGCGCGAACGACACACCGGTGCAGGTAAGGATGAGCAGGCAGCGCACCCAGAACGGCGGTGGCTTGTCGCCGTGGGGTTCGGCGTAAAGCTCCGGGGCCTTGACGAACGTCTTCAGCAGCATCAGCAGGGCGAAGGCCAGGCCGAAGCCGATCAACGGTGAAAACAGCAGCGCCTTGCCGACGCTGAGCGCCTGGCTCCAGTCGACGGCGGCATTGGCATTGCCCGCGTTCATCATCTGGTTCATGAGGCCGACGCCGATGATCGAGCCGATCAGTGTGTGCGAACTGGACGACGGCAGGCCGAGGTACCACGTGCCCAGGTTCCATACGATCGCTGCCAGCAACAGCGCAAACACCATCGCAAAACCGGTCGACGTACCCACGTTCAACACCAGGCCGATGGGCAGCAGTTGCAGCACCGCATACGCCACGGCGCCGCTGGAGACGAGCACGCCGACGAAGTTCCAGCTGCCGGACCACACCACGGCGAAACTGGCGGGCAGCGATCGCGTGTAGATCACGGTGGCTACCGCGTTGGCGGTGTCGTGGAAACCGTTGACGAACTCGAAGGCCAGGGCGATGGTCAGCGCCACGCCGAGCAGCACGTATTCGAACACGGGACTGGTGGGCGCCACATGCAGGTCATGGCCGAGCTGGACGCCGACATAGATCGCCGCGGCGACCAGTACCACGGCGAAGACGCCAAGGCTGATCAGGCGTGTCTGGGGCGACCCCGCGGCGTGTTCGGTCAGGACGGTGCTGTTCATGGCGCGCCTCCGGTCGTGGGCTCCCAGAGGTAGCAACGGCACATGACACAACCGTGTCAACACGGGCGGCAGCATGTGAAGGCCCCCGGCCGTGGTATGAATGCGCCCATGCAAACGCCCTCCCCGCTTGCCACGACCCTCGCCGACGCCGCGTCCCGCGAATGCCGCCGCGCGTTGCGTGCGCTGGGCGACACGCAGCACCGCCATCGCGGCATCCATGAGGCCCGCAAATCCCTGCGGCGACTGAAGAGCCTGCTGCGGCTGGGTACCACGACATTCGCCGATGCACTGCCGTCGCTGGAAAAGGCGATCGACCGTCTCGCCGTCGGATTGTCGCCCTTGCGCGACGCCCATGTGGCCGTGGAAACCGCGACGTCGCTGGCCGGCTCCCTGGCGGTCGATGTAGAGGCCTGTGCAGGAGCCGGTCCCGAATCCTGGGGCCGTGCCATCGACCTGCTGACGCTGCGCTGCGAAGGCCGTCTGACCGCCGCGTTGACCAAGGACCCTGGCTTCGAACGCCGCCGCAGCGAGGTCCGGATGTTGGCCCGCCAGGTGCATGCGCTTCCGTGGCAGGCGATGACCACGGAAGAGATCGACCACGCGCTGGCGCACTCCGAACGACGCGTGGCAAAGGCACGCAAGCGCATGCGTAAGTCCGCCTCGGTGGCCAACCTCCACCGTTGGCGCCGCCGTGCCCGCCGCCTGCGCATGCAGCTCGAGCTGGTGCGCAAGGCACGCAAGGCTGCTGGCCTGCCGGCGCCCCATCACGCCGATCGGGAAAAGGCACTCGCGAAGGATATGTCCCTGCTGTCCGATGCCATTGGCGCTCGCCAGGACCTGCGCCTGCTTCGCGACATCCTGCGCACCCTCGTGGACGCGGATACCGCGCCCGCCCTGGTCGCCGCCACCACACGCGCCCTGAAGTTGCGCCGGATACCGGTCGATGCACCGACGCTCGTGGTCACGCCACCGGCCTAAAGCGGTTTTTCGGCAAGTGACCGCACGGCACGCGGGCGCACGCCCCACGTTCGATTGACCGTCGTTGTCATAACGAGCCAACTACCGACATGACAGCCCGTGCCGACGCTGGCGCGGCGCAGCACGAACGCCATACCTCCCCGCAACGATTGCACCGTAAAAATGCCGTGCATCGCGGCAATCCCCTCGGACCCACCCCGCGTCCACACGACTGCGATTTGTGAAAAAGCGGATAGACAACGTTGTCATTCCGGACTAGACCGGAGTTGCCCAACCGCGGTTGGGCCTGTCGCGCAGGGACGCGGTCGGGGGACGAAGGCTACGGCACGGTGCCGCGGGCTGGTGCGCCCCTTCCTTTGGCAACACCATCGATCTGGAGGCGCTCCATGTTCCTTACGTCATCACTCCTGCGTTCGCGCACGGCCCTGGGCGGCTGTACCGGCAGCCTCGGCCTCGCCATCGCATTTGCCCTTTCCCCCGTCGTTCCCTTGCAATCCGCGCATGCCGCCACCGCATGCGCCGCCGCCTGGCAGGCGGGTACGGTCTACAACGGCGGCAACACGGCCAGCGAAAACGGCTCGAACTACGTCGCCAACTGGTGGACCCAGGGCGACGATCCGGCCACCCACAGCGGCGCGGCGGGGTCCGGCCAGCCGTGGACCTCCCAGGGGTCATGCAGCGGTGGCGGCAGCACGCCACCGACCAACCCGCCGCCCACCGACCCGCCGCCGAGCAACCCACCCCCGGCCGCGGGCAGCCTGCTGTTCAGTCCCTACAAGGACATCACGATCAACCTCGACTGGAACACCAACATCATGTCGACGCTGGTCACCGGCACACGTATTCCCGTGGTCGGCAGCGGCAGCCTGGTGTCCACGCAGGTTCCCAACCTGGGGGCGATCACCCTTGCCTTCGCCACCGGCGAATGCGGCAGCGAGAACTGGGGCGGCGTGCCCGCCGCGGCGTTTGCCAGCGCGAACATCGCTCGCCTGAACAGCGCCGGGGTGAACTACGTCGTCTCCACCGGCGGACAGGCCGGCACGTTCACCTGCGGCAGCAGCGCGGGCATGGCCAAGTTCATCCAGACCTACCAGTCCTCGCACCTGGTCGGCATCGACTTCGACATCGAGGCGGGGCAGACCCCGGCGCAACTCAGTGCGCTGATCGCCAATGCCAAATACGCCGAGGGCCTGTACCCCAACCTGCGTTTCTCGTTCACGCTGGCTACGCTGGCCGCCTCCGACGGCAGCTACGGCGGCCTGAACAACACCGGCGATACCGTGGTCCGTGCCGTGCTGGCCTCGGGCCTGCAGCACTACACCATCAACCTCATGACCATGGATTACGGCGCCGCCGGCCCGGCCATCTGCGTGGTGAGCGGCGGCAGCTGCGACATGGGCCTTTCGGCCATCCAGGCGGCCAAGAACCTTCAGCACACCTACGGCATCCCGCTGACGAAGATCGAGCTGACACCCATGATCGGGGTCAACGACGTGTCCAGCGAAACCTTCACGCTGCAGGATATCGACGAAGTGACGGCCTACGCGGCGACCAACAAGCTGGCCGGCGTGCACTTCTGGTCGCTGGACCGCGATACCCCGTGCGCCAACGGCAACAACAGCGGCTACGCCTCGCCCACCTGCAACTCGGTGTCGGGCACCAGCGCGCTGCAATACACGCGGCGTTTCCTGAGTGACCTAGGCCGCTGAGGGACGGGGCCACCGCGCCGGGCGCATGACCGGCACGGTGGCCCAGGGCCAGGGACGGCCCTTTGCGGCGTCTCGCCACTGGCGGGTGGTACGCGGATCGATCATAATACGAGCGATTCGCATTTCCATTCGCCTTTGTCGTACGCCCTCGCTCCGGGATCTTCATGCTCGCCATCGCTTCTCAGGCGCCTCGCCGCCTTACCGTGTCCATTCGCGCCGCCCTCGTCGGCGCCCTCCTCCTCGCGGGGACCGCCCATGCGACGGACGAAGCAGCCACGGCCGACCAGACGCGCCACGCCGACAACGCGACCACCCTCTCCGGCGTGCAGGTCAAGGCCAATGTCGCCCCGCCCACCGCCGCCTATGCCGGTGGCCAGGTCGCCCAGGGTGGCCGTTTCGGCGTGCTCGGCAACCAGGACCTGATGAACGTCCCGTTCAACATGACCAGCTATACCGACACGCTGATCCGCAACCAGCAGGCCCGGTCGCTGGGCGACGTGGTCGCCAACGATCCGTCCGTCCGCACCGGCTTCGGCTACGGCAACTTCTCGCAGACGTTCGTCATCCGAGGCTTCCAGGTGGCCAGCGACGACATCGGCTTCGATGGCCTGTACGGCATGCTGCCGCGTCAGTTGCTGGCCCCCGAGCTGGTCAACCGCGTCGAGGTGTTCAAGGGCGCCAGCGCCTTCCTCAACGGCATCAGCCCGGGCGGCTCGGCGGTTGGCGGCAACATCAACATCGCGCCCAAGCGGGCGGAAGCCACCCCGATCACCCGCATCGGCCTGGACTGGGGCAGCGACAGCCAGACCGGCGGCAGCGTGGACATCGGCCGCCGCTTCGGCAGCAACGACGCGTTCGGCCTGCGCGTGAACGCGGTGCACCGCGACGGCAACACGGCGATCGACGGCGAGCAACGCCGCGTCACCGCGCTGGGCGTCGCCTTCGATTTCCAGGGCGACAACCTGCGCATCACCACCGACCTGGGTTACCAGAAGCAGGTCATCACGGGTGGCCGCGCGGTGGTCTACACCAGCGGCCTTACCTATGTGCCGCGCGCGCCCTCGGCGAAGACCAACTACGCCCAGCCGTGGTCCAACTCGTCCCTGGAAGACACCTTCGGCGTGGTGCGTGCGGAATACGACTTCACGCCGTGGCTGACGGGTTACGTCGCCGCGGGCGCGCATCACGGCAACGAGTACGGCGACTACGTGAGCCCCACGCTGCTGGACGGCAGCGGGCGCGCCACGGAGACACGCTTCACCGTGCCTTACATCGCCGATACCGCCACGGGCGAGGCGGGCCTCAACGCCTCCTTCGACGGCGATGTCAGCCAGCGCGTCAACGTCAGCGTCTCAGCGTTGAACTTCCGCAAGAAGGCCGCCTACGCCGGCTCGCTCGACCCGATCCAGACCAACATCTACGCCCCCACCTACGTGCCGGTGCCGAACTTCGTCTACGACATCGGCCCCATCAGCGATCCGGGCATCACCGGGCGCACCCTGCTGCGCAGCCTGGCCGTGTCCGACACCTTCGGTTTCATGGACGACCGCCTCCAGGTCACCCTCGGCGCGCGCCGCCAGAAGCTCGAAGTGATCGGCTACGCCTACGCCACCGAAGTGAAGAACTCGCAGTACAGCCAGTTCGCCAACAGCCCGGTGGTCGGCGTGAACTTCCGCGTGGCGGACCACTGGTCGGTGTATGCCAACCACATCGAGGCCCTGACCCAGGGTGGCCAGGCCCCTGACCAGTTCGCCGGCCGTGCGGTCACCAATGCCGGCCAGGTGTTCGCCCCGTACAAGTCCAAGCAGAACGAACTGGGCGTGAAGTGGGACGCCGGTGAATTCGGCAGCACGCTGGCCCTGTTCCAGATCAAGCAGCCCAATGCCTATGTGGAGCCGTCCAGCAACACGTACGTGGTGAACGGCGAGCAGCGCAACCGCGGCGTCGAATGGAGCTTCTTCGGTGAACCGGTGGCGGGACTGCGCCTGCTGGGCGGCGCGAACTACATCCAGCCCGAACAGACCGACACGCAGGACGGCATCAACGAAGGCAAGGATTCCATCGGTACGCCGCGCTTCCAGGCCAACCTCGGCGCGGAGTGGGATATCCCCAACACGCCGGACGTGACGCTGAGCGCACGCGCCGTGCGCACCGGCAAGCAATACCTGGACAACGCCAACACGCTGACGCTACCGGCCTGGACCACCTACGACATCGGCGCACGGACCACCACGCACCTGGAGGGTGTGCCGGTCACCTTCCGGCTGACCGTGCAGAACGTGGCCAACAAGGGGTACTGGGCAACGTCCAACGGCGGCTATCTCACCCAGGGCGCGCCGCGCACGTTCCTGGTATCCGCGTCGTTCGACCTGTAACCGTTCCGGAGCACACCGCTTCTCCACCCTCGCGTACGATGCGACCATCGTCACAGATCGGCCGTCCGCCCGGGCCGCATCGGCAGGATCGACATCCCGCCGACGCCCGCGCCGTTATGCTGCGGACCGAGCCACTGGGAGAGGGAAGATGCAGCAGGATCAGGACACGGCGACCAGCTACACCATGGGCGACATCATCGTCGATGCCGTCACCATGAACGAAGCCGCGGTGTGCGGCGACCTCGACGAGAGTCGCCGTCGCGCACGCCGCATCGCCTTCCTCGCGGCACCCGAAGGCCTTACCGGCATCGCCGAGGCGGCGAACGTATTGCTCTGCCTGCTCGGGCCCTCCGGCACCGAGCCGCAGCCGGGATTCGGTGCGGCGATGGTTGCGGTGTCCACAGAGATAGACCGCGCTTTCGGCGAAGGTTGAGTCGGGGCGACGTCCTTCCGCGCATAAACGTGCGGTCGTAATTATTTGAGTAATTTCTAGGAATGATTCGTAGGAAAAACGCCCGATTTGAGTGAAATGAAGGTCAAACAGGCCATTTCACGCGTTATTCGTGCGCAAGTGCCCATACCCATGCGGATTTTCCGACGCTGCCTGGCTTGACCCTTTTCAATTGTTACGCCAATGTTGCGTCAAGCCGCTCAGTGACGCGGTGCAACATTGCCATGCTGTCGATGCCGCACGTTCGGGGGAATGTGCGGCACCACATCGCAGTCATGGTGGTTTCGGCCATCGGCCGATTTTCCGGTCCGTCACGGACCCATCTGGGGAAGCTTCGTCCATGACTTCACGCTACATCACCTCGTCGCGCATGCTGCGCCACACCGCCCTGGCCATGGCGCTGGCCGTGGGTTTCGG
This sequence comes from Luteibacter sp. ME-Dv--P-043b, assembly GCF_030209605.1. NCBI lineage: Bacteria > Pseudomonadati > Pseudomonadota > Gammaproteobacteria > Lysobacterales > Rhodanobacteraceae > Luteibacter > Luteibacter sp. ME-Dv--P-043b. Next base: position 99,399 of record NZ_JARVRT010000018.1, on the reverse strand, counting down.
CAGCACGGGCACGGTCTTCGCGCAGTCGACCACGGGGTCGATCTTCGGCCAGGCCACGCCGGGCAGCACCGTGCAGGCGGCCGGCAGTACCGGTGTCACCCGCGAGGTCACCGTGGGCCAGGATGGCCGCTACCGCATCGGCAGCCTGCCGCTGGGCAGCTACACGGTCAACGTGATGCAGGATGGCAAGGTCGTCGATTCCCGCAAGGATGTGGGCCTCACCGTCGGTGCCGGCTCGGAGGTGTCCTTCGCCGGTGCCGCCGCGGCCAGCAACGCCCAGGCCCTGGATTCGGTCACGGTATCGGCCAATGCGCTGCCGGCGATCGACGTCTCGTCGGTGGATTCGCGCACCGTCATCACCTCCGAGCAGCTGGCGCGTCTGCCGCTGGGCCGCAGTGCCGAAGCCATCGCGCTGCTGGCACCCGGTGTCGTCACGGGCTCGGGCGATTTCGGCCGCGTGGTTTCGTTCGGCGGTGCCGGCGTGTCGGAGAACGCCTATTACATCAACGGCTTCAGCACCTCCGACCCGCTGAAGAACCTGGGTGGCGTGTCGCTGCCGTACGGCGCGATCGACCAGCAGGAGGTCTATACCGGCGGCTACAGCGCCATGTACGGCCGCTCCGATGGCGGCGTCATCAGCCAGGTCGGCAAGCGCGGCACCAACGAGTGGCACTTCGGCGCGCAGGTGCTGTGGGAGCCGAAGTTCGCCCGCTCCACCCTCGGCAGCCAGTATTTTCCCGACGGCGCACTGCCCGAAGGCTACAGCTACACCGATCCGTCGCTGGCCGGTTCGATCTACCGCAACCGCCAGGGCAATACGCAGTGGACCCGCACCGTCAGCGGTTACGTCGGTGGTCCGCTGATCAAGGACAAGCTGTATCTCTTCGTGGCCGCGGAAACGGAGAAGACCGAAGGCACGTCCAGCAACACCGCGATCGCCAACCCGATCGCCAACAACCATTACACCTATAACCTGCCCAAGTACTACGCCAAGCTCGACTGGAACATCAACGACGCCAACATCCTCGAGCTGACCGGCATCCGTTCCAACGACGAGCGCAGCGGTGCGTACTACAACTACGACTACGCCACGCGCAAGGCAGGGCCATTCACCGGCACCTACCCCAACAGCACCAAGGACGCGTCGAAGTACGCGATCGCCAAGTACACCAGCTACATCACCGACGACCTCACGTTCTCGGCGACCTACGGCAAGAGCCGCACCGACGACCTGGTGAACAACCCCGGCGATGACGGCATCACGCCGTTCATCAATCGCCCCGACCTGCAGGATCCGGCGGCGAACGGCGGCACGCCGATCTCGAACAGCGCGACCACCACCACGAAGAACGCACCCGACGCGAACAGCAAGACGCACGGCCTGCGTGCGGACCTGGAATGGCAGGTCGGCGACCACCGGCTTACCGGCGGTATCGACAACATGAAGTTCAACGGCCACAACGAAGGCCAGACGACGACCGGCCCGGGTTACTACTATCGCTATCGCCAGACCAGTGCACCGGATCAGGCCATTTCGGAAAGCCTGGGCGTGGGCGCGCCGGGTGGCGACGGTTATTTCGTCGACAAGCAGATCTTCAGCACCATCACCAGCATGGCGGTCGACCAGAAAGCGTATTACCTGGAAGACAAATGGCAGGTCTCGGACCGGTTCCTCTTCACGTTCGGCCTGCGTAACGACAAGTTCAAGAACTACAACAACAACCACAAGGTGTACGTCGACAGCGGCAACCAGTGGGCGCCGCGCCTGGGTGCGTCGTGGGACGTGTTCGGCGACTCGTCGCTGAAGGTGTACGGCAACCTCGGCCGCTACTACCTCGCGCTGCCCAACAGCGTGGCGATTCGTGGCGCGTCTTCGTCGACCTATACGGATGAGTACTTCACCTATACCGGTATCGATCCGGTCGGCAACCCGACGGGCCTCACCGCCCTGGGCCCCGGCCCGGTGTCGTCCGGCGGCGAATACGGCCAGGCCAACGATCCGAAGTCGATCACGGCGACCGACCTGAAGTCGCAGTACCAGGACGAGGCCATCCTCGGCTTCGACAAGACGCTGGGCGACCAGTGGGTGGGCGGCATGAAGCTGACCTATCGCAAGCTGCAGACCGCCATCGACGACGTGTGCGACACCGGCAGGATTGCCGACAAGCTGCAGACCGAGGGCGTGGACCCGGCCAGCGTGACGATCCCCGGCTGCGTCATCTTCAACCCCGGCGAGACCAACACCTTCAGCCTGGCCAATGCCGACGGCAACGGCCGCACGCGCGTGCGCATGTCCACCGACGACTGGGGCTTCACCTCCGGCGCCAAGCGCAAGTACTACGCGCTGGACATGTACATGGAGCACCCGTTCGACGGCAAGTGGGCGTTCCGCGCCGACTACACGTTCTCCCGGAGCTTCGGCAACACCGAAGGCCAGGTCAAATCGGATATCGGCCAGGACGACATCTCCAAGACCCAGGACTGGGACTCCAGGGAGTTGATGATCCACAGCAACGGCCTGCTCGCCAACGATCGTACGCACCAGTTCAAGGCCTACGGTTCCTACCAGCTGACCCCGGAATGGATGTTCTCCGGCTCCATGCGGATCACCTCCGGCGCGCCGCGCTCGTGCCTGGGCTATTTCGGCCCGGACAACGACGATCCGATCGGCTACGGCTCGGCCTACCACTCGTGCGCTGGCAAGTTGTTCGCCCCGGGCGACACGCGCCTGCCCTGGGTGAAGCAGCTGGACCTGGCGGTCGAGTACCGTCCGTCGTTCGCGGACCACAAGCTGGCCTTCGGCCTGTCGGTGTTCAACGTGACCAACGAGCGCAAGCCGCTGCTCGTGGACTCCACGTACGAGGACGACAAGTTCACCGTGTCCAACACGTACGGTGCCGGCATCTACTACCAGTCGCCCCGCTACGCGCGCCTCACGGCCACGTACGACTTCTGACGCCATACCACGCATAACAAGAAACCAAAGGCCATGGACGGCCGCCATTGCAGTCTCCCCTCGCCGCCGTGCCGAACGGTGGCGCTTTTTTGCGTCAGTCGCCCGCGTTGCTTCCCGGGGACAGCAGCCGCATGAAGGAGGCCTGCTGGTAGCGGCTCATGCGCAGCTTCTGCCCGGTGTCCATGGTGACCACGTGGTAGCCGTTGAACCACGGCTGGATGGTGCTGACCCGGGCGACGTTGATGATGGCCGACCGATGGATGCGGGCGAACCGTCGTGGATCCAGGCGCTCGGCCAGGGTGGCCATCGTCTCGCGCATCTCGTACTCGCACGAGGCCAGGTGCAGCCGCACCGTGTTGCGTGAGGCCTTGATCCAGACGATGTCGTCGACATCGACCAGGGTGATGTGCTCGTCCACGCGGACCGGAAGACGCTGCAGGTAATCCTTGCGTTCGCGTAGCGCGTCCAGCACTTCCTGCATTTGAGGCACCGCCGCAGCGCCCCCGCGCGCGTGCAAGCGGGCCTTCGCGCGACGCAGCGTCTCGGCGAAGCGGTCGCGACTGAACGGCTTCACCAGGTAATCGACGGCGTGCGCCTCGAACGCGCGCACGGCGTAGTGCTCGAACGCGGTAACGAAGACGGTGGCGGGCATGCGCGATGCACCGATGGTTCCCACCACGTCCATGCCCGTCATGCCCGGCATCTGGATGTCGAGGAACACCAGGTCCGGCGACTGCTCCCGGATGGCACGCGCGGCGGACAGGCCATCGCCGCACTCGCCGACGATCTCGATGTCGGCATCCTCGCGAAGCAACCTCACGATCGCATGCCGGGCCAGCGGCTCGTCGTCCACCACCAGGGTCGCGAGGCTCATGCGGGCATGATCTCCGGCATGTCGTCGGCGTCGTCCAGCTCGCGATAAGGCAGGTGGATGCGACAGGCCACGCCGCGGGGCCAGATCATGTCCAGGCGCAGCCCGGCGGCGTCGCCGTACAGCTCGCGCAGCCGAAGGGCGGTGTTGCGCAGGCCGATGCCGTGGCCGGATGGCGTCGCTTCCGGTCCGGCCCGCTCCAGGGTGCTGTTGTGGTTGCGCACCTCGATGACCAGGCTGTCGCCTTCGTGCCGGATATCGACCTCGACCCGGTCGTCGCCCACCTGCTCGCCGATACCGTAGCGGATCGCGTTCTCGACGATGGGTTGCAGGATCAGGCTGGGCACGGCGCATTCCACCGTGTCGGGCTGCACGTAGATCCGCGTGGACAAGCGATCCTTGAAGCGCATCTGCTGGATGCCGAGGTAGAGATCCAGCAGGACCAGTTCGCGCCGCAGCGTGATCTCCTGGCCGTCCTGGTCTTCGAGGAACGCCCGCAACAGGTCGCTCAGGCGGATCAGCATATCCTCGGCGGACAGCGCATCCTCGCGCAGCAACGTGGCGATCGCGTGCAGCGTGTTGAACAGGAAATGCGGCTGCAGCTGCGATTTCAGCGCGTGCAGTCGCGACTGCGCCAGTTCGCTGGCGAGGCGGCTGGCCTCGATCTCGCGCCGGGTCTTTTCCTCATGCAGCTGCACGCTCTGCTGGATCGCCAGCAAGGCCCAGTAGGTGAACAACCCCGTGCCCATGTGCCGGGTGAACTGGTGCAGCTGCTCGCCCAGGCCGCTGGGCTCGAAGAAGGTGGACACCACTGCGCCGATCAGCATGGACAGGAAGGTGACGACGATGCTGGCCAGCGCATGGATGCCGACCCCGCGCATGCGAAACGCGGGATCGAAGCGGTAGCGCGCGGCAAGACGAAAGACCAGCGGCGCCAGCGCCGCCCAGCTGTACCACTGGATCAGCGACCAGCGCAGGTAGGTGACGGCATCGAACCCGTGGCTGTCCAGGTCGTCGTGGATGGAACGCTGCACCGCGAACACCACCGCAACCACGGTCCATACGCCCAGATAGCGGCCCAGGCCGATGTCGAGGGTTCCAAGCCGGACCTTCATGGCGATATCCACGGAAAAGAGGGCCCAGTCTTGGGCGCCTCGCGACGCGCGTCAACGCCGGTGTGCGCCGGCTACGATTCGTCCGCGCACCGCGACGATTCGTCCCGCGGCGCTACGCAAACGACCGCGCAAGCGCTCTGCTTCGGACCAACATCACGCCGGAGCTGCCCCATGTCGTCCATCCGTATCGCCCTTGTCTGCGTCATCGTCCTCGTCGCCCTGCCCGCGGCCGCCGTCGAATCGCCCGCTCGCGTCTCCGCATCGCGCCTGTTCACCGTGATAAACGCCACCTTCGACACCGCGACCGCGCTGGGCGTCGCACCGGCCGGTAGCGGTGCCTTCGCCGAGCTGCCGCTGGATCCGCCCCTCCAGGGCGGACGCACCGACGCCACGGTGCGGCTACCCGCCGGCGACTGCCTGCGCGACTTCCGGGTGACCTTTCGCAACGGGGCCGCCTTGACGTTCCCCGGTATCGATGTATGCCGGAGCAGCGGCCTGCGCCTGGATTCAGGACGGCGTAGCTGACCGCGGCCCCTGGGCCACCACGACGGAAACGCCTGCCTGGGCCAGTGCCCGGCGCAGCGTATCCGGCGCGGCATCATCGACCACCACGCTCTGGGCCATGTCGATACCGCCGATGACATAGGGCGACGCCGCGCCGAGCTTTTCGGTGGACGCCAGCACGACCACGTCGGCGGCCCGGGCGGCAAGCGCACGCTTCATGTGCGCTTCCTCGAGGTCGCCCGTGCTGAACCCCTCGGTGGGATGCACGCCGGTGACGCCCATGAAATACGTATCCGCACGGATGCGCGACAGCGCCTCCACGGCGGCGGCCCCGACGGTGACCACGGAATGCTTGAACAGCCGTCCGCCGATCAGCACCACCTCGATGCGGGGGTGCGCAGCCAGTGCCACGGCGACGCTGGGACTATGCGTCACCACGGTGGCCTCCAGCGCGGGTGGAAGACAGCGCGCCATCTCGACGCAGGTCGTGCCGCCATCGAGGATCACCACCTGTCCAGGCAGGATCATGCTGGCGGCACGGGCGGCGATGGCCCGCTTCACGCCCATGTGGATGTCCTGCCGCTGCACGAAGTCGCCCATGGCTGCCGAGGCCGGCAGCGCGCCGCCATGCACGCGCTGGAGCAGCCCTTCCGCCGCCAGTTCGCGCAGGTCGCGACGCACCGTGTCCTCGGACACGCCGAAGGCGTCGCTCAGGGTCTTGGCAATCACCTGCCCGTCCCGCTGGAGGGCGGCGAGGATGGCCTGCTTGCGGTGGGTGGTCAGCATGGTTGCACGAACTTCATTGACATTGCACGAAACTGCACGTTACCGTGCAACCCCCTCGTTGTCGAGTCCCCAGGTGCCCCCATGCCCCCACTTGCCGACCGTGTACGCATCGTCGAAAGCCACGTGCTCTCGCACGACTGGTACCTGCTGAAGAAGACCGTGTTCGATTTCCATCGCTCCGACGGCAGCTGGCAGCGCCAGCAACGCGAAACCTACGACCGCGGCAACGGCGCCGTGGTGCTGCTGTACAACGAGCGGATGCGCACCGTCGTGCTGACCCGGCAGTTCCGCTTCCCCGCGTTCGTCAACGGCTATGCGGACCTGCTGATCGAAGCACCCGCCGGGCTGCTCGACCATGCCACGCCGGAGGAACGCATCCGTCTGGAGGTGGAGGAAGAAACCGGCTATCGCATCCACGACGTGCGCAAGGTGTTCGAGGCGTTCATGAGCCCCGGGTCGGTGACCGAGAAACTGCACTTCTTCGTCGCCACGTACGAGGCATCGGCCAAGGTCGGCAGCGGCGGTGGCATCGCCGCCGAAGGTGAAGACATCGAGGTGATCGAAACGCCATTCGACGAGGCGTTGGCCATGGTCGCCCGCGGCACGATCGTGGATGCCAAGACGATCATGCTGTTGCAGCACGCCGCCCTGCATATCTTCGGCACCACGCCGCCCTAGGGCAACGCGAGCTCGGCCAGTTCGGCATCCGACCATTCGCCGCGCGCTTCCTTCGCCAGCACGCGATCGGCGCATCCGGTTTCGGCCAGGTCGAGCACGAACGGGTCCACCCGGCGGCCTTCGACGATCGAGTAGAAGACGCGGACCAGCGGCTGGGTGAGCGCTTCGCGCGAGCCATCCAGCACCACGGCCAGGCGTCCCGATTCCAGCCGTACCAGGGCGCCGGTCGGATAGACACCCACCGTGCGCACGAACGCGCGGAACAGGCGTGGGTCGAAATGGCCCTTCCAGCTCGCCATGCGCTGGACGGCATGCGCCGGGTCCCAGGCTTTCTTGTACGGCCGTTCCGATGTGATCGCGTCGTACACGTCGCAGATCGCGGTCATGCGTGCCAGCCGGGTGATCTGCTCGCCGACCAGCCCGTGCGGGTAGCCGGTGCCGTCGAACTTCTCATGATGGTGCAGGCACGCGTCCAGTGCCTCCGGATCCATGCCGCCGCGGCTCACCAGCAAGCGATGGCCCAGTTGCGGATGCCGGCGCACCTGCGAGGTTTCCGTCGCGCTGAGTTCGGCCGGCTTGTTCAGCACATCCAGCGGAACCTGCGACTTGCCGACGTCGTGCAACAAGCCCGCCATGCCCGCCGCGCGCACGCGCAGCGCATCCAGGTTCATGTGGCGGGCAAAGCTGAGCATCAACGCCGCCACGGCCACCGAATGCATATAGGTGTAATCGTCCGCCGTCTTCAGGCGCACCAGGCTGAGCAGGGCCGAGGGATGCGATTCGATCGAGCGCGACATGTCGTCGACCAGTTCGCGCGCCGCCGTGGGATCGATGCCGCCGCCGAGGCGCGCCTGCTGGAACATGCGTACCACCACACCCCGTGCGCGTTCGCACAGCGCCTGGGCGGTGAGGACAGGATCGGGTACGGCAGCCGCCGGGGGGCACCGCGGCTCCACGGCCATCGCGTCGTTGGTTGTCGACGACGCGGCGCTGTCGGCGACGTCCGCCCTGGCGACAGCGGGAAGTTCACCCAGCCCCTTGGCCGTATCGATCCAGACGGTGGCGACATCCAGCGAACGCAGCGTGGCCAGGTCGTCGGCGGTCTCCAGCAGGAACTTCGTGCGCCAGAACGGATGCGATACCCAGGACACGCCGACGTCGTGGACGAACATGCCAAGCCGGAGCTTCCCGGTCGGAATCTCTCTCAGCGACGACCCACGCGTCCCCATCGCCCTGCCCCCTCGACTGTGACCCCCGTCACATTTGCAGGCTATCGGCATCTCGCCGGGCGGCCTGAATAGGCCAAAAGTCATGGGTCGACACCCCGAACCGTTCGCAAGACCACGCGACTGTCATCTGGAATCCTTAGGATGGGCTCAGGTTCTTGCTGGCTGCGAGGCGTCCCATGTCCCACATGATGCTGTTGAGCGTCGCCGCCGCGGTCGGGGTCGTGATTGCCCTCGTCGCGACACAGGCACCGTTGGCCTCGCGCACGGCGACCTGGGCGGCGGCCGCGATCGGTCCGGCCCTTGCCTGGGTGGCCTGGCGCCTGTTCGATGTCTCGCCGCCCCTGGGAGCCACACCGGAAGCACGTGATCCCATCGAAAGCCTCGACCTGTGGCTGCTGGCAGCCGCGATCGTGCTCGGCCTGGCCGCGCTCGGCTGCGCGCTGCGCCTTGGACGCGTAGGGGTTGCACGCGCGACACGGCACGGTCCCGCGGGGTATCCCGCGCGCTGACACGCGGGGGCAAGAACCGGGCGCTACACTGCGCCTTTCCTGTCAAGGCAAGCACGTGAATCCCAACGAGCCGGCCGTCGCCGATGGCGAACTCACGGCATTGCGCCTGATCGACATCGCCTACAGCATCGATCTTGCCCACGCCGAGCGGCTATGGGCCGAACGCTCGGGCCAGGCCTTCAATCGCTCGCACCTCTCGACGCCGCCCAAGGCCGTGTCCTTCGGTGTCGCGCCGCTGTGGTTGGCGCTGGGCGAGATCGCCTTTCCGCTCGCCGACCGCGATGCCACCGCCCTGCTGTCCGTACGACTCTACGATTTCGGCGTGGCGGCGCTGTCGTTACGCATCGCGGTGAAGAACCAGCCGTGGGAGGTGTTCGCGCGCGACGTGGAATCACTCGACGCACGCGTCGGTGCCGGGGCCGACCCCGCCTTCTGGACCGACCTGCTCGCCCGCGTGCGCGACGTCATCCTGCCCTCGCTGGACCGGCCGGCCACCAGCGCCATCGACGAGGACTACCTCATCGCGACGGTGCATGCCTTCGACACGCCCCTGGATGCGGAGTCGCTGCGCAGCCGGATCGACCTGACCCAGGTACTTTCCGGCGAAAGCCGCCCCCTTTCGCGCGCGGCACGCAACGAGTTGCTGTCGCGCAGCTTCTCGTATTACGCCGACGACCTGGTGGTGCTGAACTGGGACCGCGCCTTCATCTACGAACCGCGCCGCGACACCGACGTGGCCGACGTGATCGAGGTGGCCAATGCGCAGCTGGTGGAGCTGCGCTACTACGACACGTTGCTGGACGACGAGCTGCCACTGATGTACGACCAGGTGGAAAACGCACGCACTGCGGCCTCGCTGCTCGCATCGCGCCGCTTCGCCTACCTCGCACGGCGCCTCTACACGCTGGTGGCGGAGGTGACCGAGCTGACCGAGCGCGTGGACAATGCCCTGCAAGTCACCGAGGACGTCTACCTGGCTCGCGTGTACAGCAGCGCACTGTCGCTGTTTCGCGTGCCGACGCTCAGTGCCTCGGTGGACCGCAAACTGGCGATCGTGCGCGATACCTACGCAGCGCTGTACGAAGAAGCGTCGAGCCGGCGCTCCGAACTGCTGGAAATCGCGATCGTCGTCCTCATCGTGGTCGAGATCGCGATTTCCCTGTTGCGACTCTAGCCCGCTGTGTGACGAACCTTTTCTTCAAGGGTCGATGCCGTGCTTCTCCCCTTCCAGGAAGTGGCCGAAGGCGGCAAGCGGGCGAATGCGATCGCAGACGATCTTGGTGATGGCCAGCATGGGCACGGCCAGGATGGCGCCCGGGACACCCCACATCCAGTCCCAGAACAGCAGCGCCACGATGACCAGCACCGGATTGAGGGTGAAGCGCCGGGCCAGCAGCATCGGGGTGACCGTCTCGCCTTCGATGATGTGGATGGCACCGTACAGGACCATCGGCATGAACGCCTTCCAGAGCGGATCGAGGCTTAGCATGCCCACCCCGAGGAAGGTCACCACGCCCACCAGCGGCCCGAGGATCGGGACGTAGTTGAGCAGGAAGGCAACCGCCCCCCACAGGGCGGCGTCAGGCAGTCCGAGCGCCCACATGGCCAGGCCCGTGGCCACGCCCACCGCCGCGTTCATGACCGTGATCGTCACCAGGTAGGACGACACATCGGACTCGACCTGCTGGGAGATGTCGATCACCTGACGCTTGTCCTTGAAGCGCGGCATCACTTCCACCAGCCGGCGCAGGAAGGTGTCGCCGGAATTGAGCAGGAAGAACAGCACCAGGAACGTGGTCAGGAACTCCGAAGCGAACGTCTGCACGCCGGAAAGGATGGTCGACTGGATATCCGACGAGCCCGTGGCGACGGGCGCCGCCTGTTTCTCGTCCGCCGCGCCGGCACCGGCGCTGGCCGGGGAGCCACCACCCACCATCCCCTTGGCGTGGTCGAGCATGCCCTTGAGGCTGTCGAGCGGGCCGCTGATCACCTGCACACGCTGCTGCAGGCGCGGCAGGCCTTCGGGCAGGCGCTTGGCCCAGTTGCTCGCCGGGCCGCTCAGCGCGCTGCCCAGACCGGCCAGGATGCCGAACAGCGCCAGGATCATCAGCAGCGACGCCAGCACCCGGGGCACCTTGATCCGCGCCAGCAACCGCATTACCGGCTGGAGCAGGAGCTTGAGGATGAAGGCGAGCACCACGGGAAGGATGACTTCCTTGGCGACGAAGGCGCCTGCCAGCACGGCGAGGATGAACAGACCACCGAGGAACACCGTCTTCGGGTCGCTCGGTAGGGGCATCTCGGCGTCGTCGACGGCGGAGTCCAGCACTTTGGAAACCTCCGGTTCGACCGTCGGCTTCGTCTGTGGCGTGCTGCTGTTCATGGGTTCCCCTGAGACCTTGGTTGATTTCGGTGCGGAGTGAAGCACCTCGTGTGAGGGCGCCGTGTGAAAGCCGTCAAGGCGCTGCGGTGGCGTAGCGCCGGCAATGTTCCAGATAGCCTCCTTCATGCGCCTGTACCAGCTCGACCACGCTGCGCCACAGCCACGACGGCGCATCGATGTTCGCCGGCCGGTTGCGCGCCAGTTCGCCCAGCCAGGTGCGGCGCTGCTCGCGGGTGAGCTGCGCCGCGTGGGCACGACCGACCACGTTGCCGAGGTAACGCGCCACATTCATGGCCTGGTCGCCGTCCATGCGCTCGATATCGACCTTCAGGTCCTGCGGGCGCAGTTCGCGCACGAAGACCGACCTTCCCTGTACCCGGCCACCCAGCATGCGCTGGCCGAGATTGGGCGCGAGGTGCAGCGCACCCTCCCTGACCCGCGACGCGTGGTCGCGTGGCATGACGGCATCGGTGCTGCGGGGCGCGGCCGCGCGCAGGGCTTCCTTCACGTCGACCAGGCATAGCTCACCCTTGCCCTGCCCGACGCGAACGAGCAGCGCATAGCGCAGGCGCCCGAGCGAACTGCATCCCTTGACCCAGTACTTGGCATCGACCAGTTCGATCGCGGCATCGTCGGCACGATGCACGATCTGCGTCACCAGTGAGCGCATGCCCTCCGTGGAAACCAGCGCATGCAGTTCCTCGCGCTCCTCGGCCGTGACCGGCCAGAAGCGACGCCCTTCGGGAATGACCGGATGGCTACCGTCGATACGCTCGCGCGCCAGGTCTTTCCAGCGACGCTTGAGCGCCGTCTTCATCACCAGCTTGATAGCGTCCGGTCGTTCGACCACGCGGTAAACCTTGCGGCCGCTGCCCATCGCGCGTTCGTAGCCGTCGATCAACTGCTCCACCATGTGCGCCGTGACCACCCCCGGCAGGTCGGAGCCGCGCGCCGCAGTGGCGAGCGACACCGCCAGCCGGACGATGTCGTGCGCGGGATTGCCGATCACGGACTGGTCGAGGTCGCGGATCTGGATATCGATTCCGCCTTCCATGTCGGCCACGGGACCGATGTTGCTGACATGGCAGTCGCCACAGATCCACATGTCCGGCCCCTTGGGCAACGCGCGCCCGGACTTCTCCAGCCATTCGTAGAACTGCACCGTGTTGCCACGGACGAACGCGTGCGCCGACTTCGCCATCTTCAGGTTGCGCAATGAGGCCAGCCGGGGAGCCCGCTCCTCCGGTGTGCGTGGAATCGTCTTCACCATGCTTGCCTCGTAAGTTCTTGCGCACCATCGTGACGCGCATGCAGCCGCGTAGGTTGACCATGCAATGGTGAAGCCTTCGAGACGGCTATACGGTGTGCCTTGATGATCGAGGACTGGAAATGCTCGCGGTCGTTGATTGGCCACGGGGAGGAGGCGTCGGGGGGTCACCCTCTGCGCTCGGGCAGCGGCCGCAAGCGGCCGAACTCGCTCAGAGGATGACCCCCCGACACCTCCCTCACGCCTGAGGTAACGGGTCGGGCAAGCAACGCTCGCGGCCTCGCGCGACGCGGGTATTCGGGGCTTACCGCCCGAGGTGGCCAACACTTTGCTCTCCACCCAGATGGCCTCTGTCGTCGCTGAGGTGGCGGGTGGTTACGCTCTGAGCGAGTTCGGCCACTTGTGGCCGCTGCCCGAGCGCAGAGTGTGACCACCCGGCGCCTCGTCGCCGCACCCTGCGAGTGACGGCAGCTCGGGCGTTGCCATCCCCTTCGCGGCTGTTTCATGCCCCAGGCGGGATGCTGACCCATGGGTTATCTCGGTTGGATCATCTTCTTCGGTGGGTTGCTGGTGGCCACCTCGGCTAGTGCGGGGTTCATCCAGCGAAGCCCGCTCACCACGTTTGCCGTTTACCTCGTCGCCGGGGCGGCCGTAGGCCCTGAGCTGCTTTCGCTGACCGCATTAGCTTTCGATGGCAGCAGCACGGGGTGGCTGCGCCCAGCGACCGAGATGGGCATGATCGTATCGTTGTTCATCACGGGGCTGAAACTGCGCCTGCCGTTCACCGATCCGGGCTGGCGCATGGCGGTGCGCCTGGCGCTGCCGGCCATGGTGCTCACTGTTGGCGGCGTATGCGTCGTCGGGCATGTGGTGTTCGGCTGGCCGTGGCCGCTGTCGCTTGCCCTCGCCGCCATCCTGTCACCCACCGATCCGGTGCTGGCCAGCCTGGTGTCGGTCGACGATGCACGCGACGACGATGCGCTGCGGGTGGGATTGTCCGGCGAGGCGGGCCTCAACGATGGCACGGCCCTGCCCTTCCTTGTCCTTGCGCTGGCCTGGATGACAGGAGAGGCAACAGGCGATCCGGGCTTCTGGCCGCACTGGTTCACCGTGGAACTGGGCTGGGACTGGGTCGGGGGTATCGGCATCGGTTTCCTGATCGGCTGGGGCCTGGGCCATATCGGCACCCGTTTTCGCCATGCCGCGCAGGGCGTCGCGCCGAGCGACCTGCTCGCGCTGGGCACCATGGCCCTTGCCTACGGCGCAGCAGAGGCGCTGCATGGCTCTGGCTTCCTCGCCGCGTTCGCCGCGGGCGTGGGCTTGCGCCGCGTGGAGATGGATGTCACCCATGGCCATCCGCCGGTGGACGACAACGCCGAGGCACACGACGAAGACGGCATTCGCGCACCGGCGGAATTCCTGGTCAATCCCAACGAGCGCACGACGGCGGAAGCGGAGCATCCGGCGCAGGCGGTCGGCTGGGTCGTGTCCGATGCCATGTCCTTCGGCGAGACCATGGAACGGCTGATCGGCGCGGCGATGGTGTTCATGGTGGGCATCGGCGTGCTGCCGCTGTTCACCCTCGACGGGGTGCTGCTGGCGGCCGCCTTGTTCTTCGTGATCCGGCCGCTGGCCGTGTGGATCGCCACCGTGCGTTCGGGTGCGCCATGGCAGCGTCGGTTGTTGTTTGGCTGGTTCGGCATCCGCGGGCTGGGCAGCCTGAACTATCTGGCGTACGCACTCGTCCACGGCCTGGCGGGACCGCAGGCACGCACGGCGGCCGCCGCCGTCCTGACCGTCGTCGCGCTCAGCATCGTCGCGCATGGCGCCAGCACCACGCCGCTGATGAATTGGCGCAGCCGGGCACTCGCCCGGCACGAAGGTGAGAAAGGCGAAGCTAGAGGCTGACTTTGCCGCCGTAGCCCACCAGTTCCAGGTAGCCGCGCCCACCCTCGGTCTGCACGGCTCCCTCCCAGTACACCGGGCCGCCCGTGCGACGCGTATCCAGTTCCTGGTCGTCGAACAGGGGACGCAGCGTGAAGCGACGCGGTCCCGACGGCAGCGTCACCGTGATCTCGGTCTCGACCGGATACGCCGCGGCGGTGCGCGGCGAGCGCCAGCGACGACGCGGGGCAAACACAACATCCGCGGGACCGAGCACCGTCACCTTGCCGTCCGCGGCCCGCAGGCTGCCGCCGGCCCACACGGCGTGGCCCTGCGCATCGCGCACACGGAAGACGGTGAGGGCACTGCCGTCATCCATGTTCAGGCCCGCCCAGTCCCAGCCGACCGACCTCGGGTCCAGCAGGCTGGACGACCATTCGCGATCGAGCCACGCCTCACCGCGTACCGTTTCCTTGTCGCCGCCGCGCGAAAGACTGCCCGAAACCGCGAGGTGCGGCAGGCTGAAATACGCGCTGGCTTGACCGGTCGCCGGTCCCTTGCGGCTGTAGCCCGCATCGCCCTGCAACAGGGCCGGCTGGGTCGGCGTGAGCGTCAGGTCCAGCGCGAAAGTCTCGCCATGCACCTGCGTAGTGAATCGGCCGTCCGCCTCGCGATGCAGGCGCCAGTCGCCCAGCGTCAGGTCGGCGGCTTCCGTCGACGCGCCGGCCAGGCCGAATCCTTCGCGCGCCAGCCGCTGTGCGTCCAGGATATGGCCGGTGGCGGGATCGGACAGCGCCACGTGCCCGATGATCGCCTGACGGGGTGCAAAGCGGCTGGGGTTGCCATCGTCGAACGGCAAGCGGGAGCGGAAGAAGGTGACCTGGAAGCCAACCGGACCGCCGCGCGTCTGCAGCCATCCGGTGACGTACCACCATTCGGTCTTGTAACCCGGATGCGCCGCGTGGTCGCGCGGGAGCACCACGGTCGACACCGGCGAGACGGGCGTGTACGCCACACGATCGCCCGCCGGGCACGAGCCGACGGTCAAGCCCGCGCCGACAACCATCCACAGCGCCAGCCGGCGCGGCCATATCACCCGCATCACCAGTCCTCCCGCACGGCACGCACGGCATCGGTGGACAGCACGCGGCGTCCGACCAGCAACGCCGTGCCTCCCGTCGCGACGGCCAGTGCAACGACGACACCGCCGAGCAACGGCCACGGCAGCAGGGTATCCATCGTCCAGTGGAACGATTGCGGGTTCACCACGCGGATCAGCACCTGGCTCATGGCCAGGCCCAGTACGACACCGGCCACGCCGCCAACCAGTCCCAGCAGCGTGCCTTCGATCAGCAGCATGCGCGCGAGGTCGCCGCGCAGCGCCCCGACGTGACGCAACATGCCGAACTCGCGGATGCGCGACAGTACCTGCGCGCCGATGGTGGCCGCCACGCCGGCCAGGCCGACGCACACCGCGATGCCCTCGAGCAGGTACGTAATGAGGAAACTGCGGTCGAACGCTTGCAGCGCCGTGCCGCGAATGTCCGCCGGTCGGCTGATGGTCGCCGCCGTGCCGCCGGCCTGCGCGACCACGCGCAATGCGTCCGCCACGGCATCGACAGGCGTACCCGGCATCACGCCGATGGATACGCCACTGCGCGAACGGTCGCCCGTCAGTCGCGTATACATGCGCTCATCGATGACGATGGCACCCTGCTGGCGGGCGTAGTCGCGCCACACACCGGCCACGGTTGCCCGCGGCGATCCCGGCAGCGGCAAGGTCAGCGTATCGCCGGGCAACCAGTGATAGATGCGCGAGGCGGGCTCGGACACCCAGACCGGCAGACTGCCGGACGGGGGCGGCCGCTGTGGGCCGATCAGCGCCAGGCGAGCGCCCGGCCCGTCGAGCGTCCTGACCACCAGCGTGACCGCGGGTCGCCGGGCATCGAACTGCAACGGCACCTCTTTAAGGGTGCCCAGCCAAGCGACGCCTGGCACGGCGCGCATGCGTGCCTGGGTCGCGGCATCGAAGCTGCCGCCCGCGCCCGTCCCCGCCACGACGTAGAGGTCGGCCTGCAGCACATCGCCCAGCCAGCGTTCCACGGAACCGCGGAAGCTGGTGACCATGACCGCCATCGCCACCGTGAGCGCGGTGGAGGCGAGCACGCCCGCCAGGGCGACCGATGCCTGCGACGGCGCACCCCACAAGCGTGCCGCCGCCAGCCGGAACGCCACGGAGCGTACGGGGAGGTGGCGTAGCGGTGCCACCAGCCAGCGCGACAACCAGGGCATCAGCATCACGCCGCCGGCCAGCAGCAGGGCCATCGCGATGTATCCGAACAACGCTATGCCGCCGACGGCGGGCAGCAACGAGGCACCGAGTGCCGCGGTCAGGAGCACAAGCGCCGGCAGCACCCGCGCGGGCGTACGTGGATCGACGGCATCGCCGGCGTTCTTGATCGCGATGCCCGGCGCGATGCGCGATGCCGCCAGTGCGGGCACCATGCTGCCCAGCACGGCCGCGCCGACGCCGAGCGCGCCAAAGACGAGCGCTGGCCAGGGCGCGAACACCAGCCGGGGCGCCTGGCCATGGAAGTATCCGCCGCCCAGGTCGCCGCCGAGCAGCGTCAGCGCCAGCTGGGCCAGGCCCAGACCCAGGCCGATGCCTGCCGCCGCACCGAGCAGGCCCAGTGCCAGTGCCTCGCCCAGGATCTGGGCGAGCAGGCTGCCCTTCGCCATGCCCAGTACCCGCAGCAGGGCCAGTTGCGACCGTCGGCGGGCCACCGAGAGGGATTGCGCGGAATAGACCAGGAAGCCGCCCGTGAGCAGGGCGATCAGCGCCAGCATGTCGAGGTTGACCCGATACGCCGCGGACAGGCCGTCGTTACGGGCGACATCGCTGGCGGTATCGGCGATCACCACATCGGCAGGAAGCACCGCGCGGATGGCCCGCCGCACGGAGGCGGCATCGGCCGATGCCGCCAGATGGACGTCCAGGCGCTGCAGCCTGCCCAGGGCGGCAAAACGCCACTGCGCCGCAGCGATATCCATGACCGCCCGTGGCTGCGCGCCATCGGGAAGGCTGCCGGCAAGGCGCACGCGGCGGCTGCGTCCATTGGCCGAAAGCGTCACGACATCGCCCGGCGCACGGCCGACGAGCTTCTGGGCGCCCTGGGAGAGGTAGATCGCGTCACCGACAAGCAGGCCGCCCATGGCACCTGCATCGATCGGCCCGGCGCCCTGTCCGGCGGGTGCCGGGCGCAGCAGGTCGACGCCCTCCAGCAATACCGGCGTCGTGCCGTCGAGGGTGGCCGGCAACACCACCACGGGCGATACGTCGATGTCGGCCAGGCGCGCCACCCGCGGATAAAGCATCTCGTCGAAACCCAGCGGACTGGCCGAGCGCAGGGTGAGATCCGCCGCTCCGCTGACCGAATGCACGGCCTTGTCGAACTCGCCCAGCGCCGACGCGTTGATCAGGTGCACCGCGAAGCCGAGCGAGACGCCCAGCGCGATGGCCAGCACCGCGGATAACGCGCGTCCCGGATAGGCGCGCCACTCGCTGCCGAGCAGCCAGCGGCCAGCCAGGGGCAGCAGCCGGCGCTCAGCCACGCGGCACGAGACCCTGCTGCGACAGCACGAGCGTGCGATCCGCCGCGGCCGCCGCCACGGCGGAATGGGTCACCAGCAGCACCGCGGCGCCGGCCTCGCGCACGCGCTCGACGAACAACGCGAGCGTGCGCGCTGCGGTCTCGGGATCGAGGTTGCCCGTGGGTTCGTCGGCCAGGATCAGCCCGGGTCGGTGGACCAGGGCCCGCGCGACCGCCACGCGCTGCAATTCGCCACCCGACAGTTCCCGCGGATAGGCGCCACCGCGACCACCCAGGCCCACCGCCACGAGCATGGCTTCCGCGGCGAGCAGCGATTCGCCCGCTTCGCGTCCCTGCAGGGCCAGCGGCAACGCCACGTTGTGCGCCAGGTCCAGGTGCGGCAGCACATGGAACGCCTGGAACACGAAGCCGATGCTGTCGCGACGCAGCGCCGTGCGGCCATCGTCGTCCAGGCCGGCGATGTCGGTGCCGCCGATGCGTACCTGCCCCGCATCGGGGGTATCCAGACCCGCGATGAGGTTCAGCAGCGTGGACTTGCCCGCACCGGATTCGCCGGTGACGGCGACGAATTCACCGGGGGCCAGCGCCAGATCGAGGCCATCGAACAGCGTGCGCCCGCCGGGCACCGTCTTGACCAGTCCATCGACCCTGAGCATCCGGTATGACCTGCGGAAAACCCCAGTGTATCAATGACGCGCTTCGCGCCGTGAATGCGTCCGCCCGGCATACAGCGCGCGGTCGGCCTCGGCGATCACGTCATCGACGGACGCGCCCGCCTCGCGCAGCGCGACGCCCATGCTCAGCGACACGCCTGTCCCGGCCTGCGCGCGGGCGACGTGGGCAAGTGCCTCGTCGACGCGCCGCGGATCGCGCAGGATCACGATGAACTCGTCCCCACCCATGCGCACCACCACGTCGCCCGGGACACAGGCGCCGCGCAGGATATCGGCGACGGCCAGCAGCAATTCGTCGCCACGCTGGTGGCCGTGCGTGTCGTTGACTTGCTTGAAGTGGTCGATATCCACGGCGACGCAGGCCCAGCGCATGTCGTCGGTCTGCTCGGCCTCGAACCCGGCCAGGTACCTCCGGTTCATCGCATGCGTCAGCGCGTCACGCGTGGACCAGTCCAGCAGGGTTTTCTCGTAGCTTTTCTGGGCCGTGACATCCTGGGCGTGACCCAGCACGTAGGGATCTTCCGCGTCGGTATCCAGCACGTTCTGGTAGCGCCAGTAGCGTAGGGAGCCGTCCGGCGCCACCAGCTCGAACATCCCCGCGTCGATCCGCTGGGACCGTATGCGCTCGAGGTACAGGGCCAGGTAGGGACGACGTTCCGGCCGCATGAAGTCGCCCAGGCTGCGGCCGAGGATGTCGCCTATGCCGTAGCCGATCGACGCGGCGGCGGCGGGGTTGACCGCCAGCACGATGCCCTCGAGATCGTGCGTGCAGATCAGGCCCAGCGAATACTGGAACAGCTTGCGAAAACGGCGCTCGCTCGTTTCCAGCGCTTGCATGGCGCGGCGGCGGTCGGTGATGTCCTGCAGGGCGCCGGACAGCTTCACGGGCACATCGCCCTCCCGCTCCAGCGCACCCACGGCGCGAACCCAGATCGGTCGCCCACGGGCCGTCACCATGGGCAGTTCCATGTCCCATGGCAGGTTCTTCTCCACCGCGGCGCCGATCGCCTCGGCAAGGAGCTGTCGCGCCTCCGGCGCGTAATAGCTGACCGCCTCGTCCAGTGACGGCTGGTAACCCGCCGCCACCTCGTGGATGCGGCAGATCTGTTCCGACCAGCGCACCGTGCTGCTTTCCAGGTCGAGTTCCCAGCCACCCACGCCGGCTACCCGGCCCGTGCGATGCAGGAACGCCTCGCTGGCGCGCAGTTCCTTTTCCAGGTGGCGTGCGTGGGCGGACTCGCTTTCGGCGGCCTCGCGCTGGCGGACCAGTTCGGCGCGCTGGGCGATGGCCAGGCCGGCGGCATGCCCCAGGTGCTGCAGGATGCCCACCTGTTCCGCCGACAGGCTGCCGGGCTCGCTGGCCATGACGCACAGCGCACCCAGCACGGTACCGTCATCGAGGTCGATGGGAACGCCCGTGTAGGCACGGATGTTGGGTTGGCCGGTGACCAGGGGATTGGCGGCGAACCGCGGGTCTTCCCGTGTGTCGGCCACCTCGAACACCCGCCCGCTGTTGACCACGTGCTGGCAGAACGCGTATTCCCGCGGCGCCTCGGTCGCGCCGTCCAGGCCGACGTTGGCCTTGAACCATGTCCGCGAGGCATCGACCAGGCTGAGCAGGGAAATCGGTCGCCGGGCAACCAGCGCCGCGGCGCGCACCAGCGCGTCGAAAACAGGCTCGGACGGCGTGTCGAGTATCCGCAGGGCGTGCAGGGTGGCGAGGCGCTCGCTTTCCGTGATGCAGGGGTCACTCGGGGTCATGCGCGGTCACACTCCGCCAGGGACTCAGGTCCGGTAGGGCGCCCGCGACGGCAATAGCGCGTCACGGCGGGCGTCGTTCACGGCTGCGACGTAAGGAGGATGCCCTGGCCGGTCAGCGAGCGGACCAGATGAACCGAGGCATGACAGACAGCCACCGCGCCGCACGCGTCGTGCGACACCAGGGCGATCTCCAGGGCCTCGGCATGGACGGCCACGTCCGCGAGGCCGCGCCGGCGACTGGCGCGCTGCAGGCGATGGGCGCGGAAGGCCGCCTCGTGGATGTCGTCGCGATGCAGCGCGGCGAACAGTGCAGAGGCCTCGGTGGCGGCATCGTGACGGCCCCACCATGCGCCCTCGCTGATCCACGGCGCGGCGCGGCTTGCCAGCGACACCCCGCCCGGCAAGGCAAAGACTTCACCGAGACGGCGCTGGAGCGTCACCCGCCAGACCAGCCGTTCCACCAACTCACGCAGCACCACCATGTCGCCTCTCCCGATCCGAAGGCCGGCAAGGGGGCCGACAGGAGGTGTAAAGCAAGAGCCGTGCCGCACCAACCTCTCGTCAATTCAACATGTTAGATCGGCCAGTTCCCGATGCCGGGTCAATCCCTGGCCACTTTTGTCACTTTTTATCCACGGCAGGCACGTCGCACCGGTGATGAGCGGCGATCTGGCGGTACCACCGACATCGGAGCCCCGCCAGGAAGCCCGGGCTCAGCCCAGCGGAACGCAGCGAACCCGCCGGAAAGCGCCGGCCACGTTGACATTCGCAGGATAGTGCACGAGCATGGATTTTCATTCGGCCTTCCAGACGTCCATAAGCCAAGACGCTTCCGGGGAACACACCATCGTGATCACGCAGCAGCCCATCCACACGCCTTCCCCGATCGCCCTGCCGATCGTGGCGTGTCGCTGTTGTCGTAGCTGATGTTTCCCGCCGGCGCGCGTCGCCGGCGCGGCTCCCTTCCCCGTTCACCCGGCGGCCCGGCGCCTTCGCGTCGGCACGCGGCCGATCCTGAAAAACCAAGGAAACCGCCCAATGAAGCATGCCCTGCCCGTGCGCCTGTCGCTGTCCGTCGTGGTCGCGGCCCAAACCTTCGTTTCCGCCGCGCATGCCCAGGACGACGCCACGAAACTGCAGACCGTGGTGGTCACCGGCACACGCTCGGTCGATCGCAGCCAGAGCAGTTCGCTCTCGCCCATCGATGTGGTGTCGGCCCAGGACCTGCAATCCTTCGGCGATACGCAGCTGGGCGCGATCCTGTCCCGGCTTGCACCGTCGCTCAACTTTCCCCGCGCGCCGGGCAACGACGGTTCCGGCATCGTTCGTCCGGCCGCCCTGCGCGGCCTGTCGCCGGACCAGACGCTGGTGCTGGTGAACGGCAAGCGCTGGCACACCAGTGCCCTGCTCAACCTGCAGGGTGCGCTCGGGCGGGGTTCGGCCCCGGCCGACCTCAACGCGATTCCGGTCTCGGCGATCGACCATATCGAGATCCTGCGTGACGGTGCCTCCGCGCAATACGGCTCCGACGCCATCGCGGGGGTCATCAACGTGGTGCTCAAGGGCGCGGCGGGCGCGGGTACCAACACCGCCAGCATCACCGCGGGGCGCTACAGCGCGGGCGACGGCCGGCAGTGGCAGGGCGAGGCCAGCCTGGGCGTGCCACTGGGCGGTGACAAGGGCTGGGCACGCCTGAGCCTGGTCCAGGGCCATGCGGATGCGACCAACCGCGGCGGCCGCGACTATCGCGACCCGTCGTCACCGGTTTACGGCCAACGCACGCAGCGCATCGGCGAGCCCGATATCCGCAACCACCAGGCGCTTCTGAATGTGCAGTACGCGCTGTCGGCCGGCGTGGACGCCTACGCGTTCGCCAGCACCAGCAGCCGCGAAGGCACGTCCCCTGCCCTGTTCCGCACCTACGACAGCGCGCGCAACGTGCCGTCGATCTATCCTGACGGCTACCTGCCCCTGAACGACGTGCGCTCGATCGACAGCGCGCTCGTGGCCGGCGTGCGAGGCACCACCACCCACGGGTGGCGCTGGGACATCAGCGGCAACTACGGCCGCGACAGGGTCGGCATCGACCCGATCCACACGCTCAACGTCGATCTTGGCGACGCCAGTCCGACACGATTCAACGCGGGGCGGCTGATCGCGACGCAGAAAGCCTTCGATGTGGACGTGGCGCGCGACCTGGAGGTCGGCTGGCTGCGCAATCCGCTGACGCTGGCCTTCGGGCTGGAATACCTGCACCAGCAGTACACCATCGACGCGGGCGATCCGTCCTCGTACGTCGGCACCGGCGCGCAAGGCTTCCCGGGTTTCCAGCCAGGCGACGCCGGCAGCCACGCCCGCCACGATGTCGCGGGCTACCTGAGCCTGGAAAACCAGATCACCGATAAACTCAGCGGCTCGCTGGCCGTGCGTCACGAGCACTACAGCGACTTCGGCAACACGACGTCGGGCACGCTCTCGGCCCGCTACGACTTCACCGATGCCTTTGCGCTGCGCGGCACGGCCGCCACGGGATTCCGCGCACCGTCCTTGCCGCAGCAGTTCTACACCACCACCTCGACCAACGTCATCGGCGGCGTCCCGACGCAGATCCGCAACTTCGCGGTGAGCGACCCCGTCGCGCGTGCCCTCGGCGCCGAGCCGCTGAAGCCCGAGAAGTCGCACAACTACACGTTGGGCGCGGTCTATGCGCCGGGCGCATGGACACTATCGCTCGACCTGTACCAGATCACCATCGGCAACCGCGTCGTGCCATCCGAAAACCTGGTGGGCGATGCCGTGCGGGCTTACCTGGACAGTCAGGGCTTCGCCAATATCCAGGGCGGCAGCTATTTCACCAACGCGCTGAAGACGCGTACGCGCGGCGTCGACCTCAGCAGCGGCTACCGCCTCGACCTGGGCGACGCAGGCAAACTGCAGTTCACCGCGGCTTACAACCGCAACCACACATCGATCCTCTCGGTCGCGCCGAACCCGGCGTCACTGACGCAGAACGGGCTGGAACTGGTGCGCGTCGGGCACATCGCCCAGGGCTACATCACGCGTGGCGCGCCGCGTGACAAGATCGCGCTGGGCACCGATTACGGGCGGGGCCCATGGAACCTGCACGGCGCCCTGACCCGCTACGGCGAATTCACGGTGAACCAGGACCCGGTCGGCAACCCGGGTTTCGACCAGGTGTTTCCGGCACGCTGGCTGCTCGACCTGTCCGCCAGCTACGCGACCCATGGCTGGACGTTCACGGCCGGCGTGGACAACCTCACCAACGTCTATCCGCAGAAATACAAGGCCGGCAGCGACGGCGCGGTCGGCGGCACGTGGCCGTACCCCGACTACTCGCCGTTCGGCTATAGCGGTCGCTACCTGTACACGCGGGTGGCCTATCGCTGGTGATCGGCCCGGGCCGCCACACGGGTCACGCCATCGAGCGCTTCCGCCAGTTCGGCCGCACCGACCGGCTTGACCAGGTGCCGGTCGAAACCGGCGCCCGTACTGGCCAGCTTGTCGGATGCCTGGCCCCAGCCGGTCTGCGCGATGATCGGCAGGTGGCCCAGATCGGCATCCTGGCGAAACGCCCGGCACAGGTCGTAGCCGCTCATCGCGGGCATGCCGACGTCCAGGAGCACCACATCCGGCTGGAACGTCCGCGCCGCCGCGACGGCCTCGCGCGGGTCGAGCACCACCTGGTGACGGTGCCCCATGTCGTGCAACAGCCAGCCGAGCGTCTGTGCGACATCGGCGTTGTCGTCGACCACCAGTACGCTCAGTGACCGGCCGTGCGCCTCATCGGGCGCATGCGCCGAGGCCTCGTCGACCTGCTCCAGCGGCAACAACGGCAGGCGGACCGTGAAGCGACTGCCCTGGCCCTCGCCGCCACTGCTGACCGCGATGCTGCCCCGGTGCATGCCTACCAGCTGCCTGACCAGGGCCAGGCCGATCCCCAGCCCACCTTGCGACCGGGTGAGGTGCTCACCGACCTGGGTGAACAACTCGAAGATGTTGGCCTGCATGGACGCCGGTATGCCCATGCCGTTGTCGGACACCACGATGACCACCTCGTCACCTTCGCGGAAGGCCTCGACGCCGAGCTGGCCCTCGGTCGGCGTGTACTTGGCGGCGTTGTTCACCAGGTTGCCGACGACCTGCACCAGGCGCGTCTTGTCGCCCTCCAGCCACATCGGCTGCGGCGATACGTCCACGCGCAGCGCGTGCCTGCCACCGTCGATGAACGGCTGGCTCGCTTCCAGGGCCGCCTGCACGATCTCGGCCACCGTGACCTTCTGCCGCTGCAAGGTGATCTTGCCCTGGCTGACCCGCGACACATCCAGCAGGTCGTCCACCAGTCGCACCAGGTGCACCAGTTGACGATCCATCACGCCGTGGATCTGCTCGACACGCTCGGGCGACGGGTGGCCGCGCAAGACATCCAGGCCCATGCGCAACGGGGTCAGCGGGTTGCGCAGTTCGTGCGCCAGGATGGCCAGGAACTGGTCCTTGTAGCGATCCGAGCGGGTCAGCGTTTCCGCGTAGGCTTCCAGGCGGTCGCGCTGGTCGGCGATCTGCTGCTTCTGGCGATAGAGGTCGAAGAAGACGTTGGCCTTGCTGCGCAGGATGTCCCATTCGATGGGCTTCTGGATGAAGTCGACCGCGCCGGCTTCGTAGCCGCGGAACTTGCGCTGGTTGTCAGTCGTGCTGGCGGTGAGGAAGATGATCGGCACATGGCGCGTGCGCTCGTTGCCGCGCATCAGTTCGGCCAGCTCGAAGCCGTCCATGCCGGGCATCTGCACGTCCAGTAGCCCCAGGGCCACGTCGTGCACCAGCAGCAGCTCCAGGGCTTCCTCGCCCGATCGCGCCTTCAGCAGCACCAGGTCGTCGCGTCGCAGCAGCGCCTCGAGCGACAGCAGGTTGTCGTCGAGGTCGTCCACCAGCAGGACATACACCGGGCTCAGGGTGGCATCGGCTTCTTTAAGCATCGTCTGACGTCTTCTGGTAGATCCTTTCACCCGGCACGAAATCCTGGAAGGCGGTGGCCTGGCTGGAGAAGCGGATGCTCTCCTTGGAACCCAGCCCGAGGAAGCCCTTGCGGATGAGAGAATCGTTGAACAGTTTCAGGGTACGGTCCTGCAGCGTGTTGTCGAAATAGATGAGCACGTTGCGACAGGAAATGAGGTGCATCTCGCCGAACACGGCATCGGTGACCAGGCTGTGGTCGGAGAACACCACCCGCTCGCGCAGGCGGCGGTCGAACGTGGCCTTGCCGTAACCGGTGGTGTAGTAGTCCGATAGCGAGGAGCGCCCGCCCGACTGCTGGTGGTTCTCGGTGAAACCACGGATACGGTCGAGGTTGTAGACGCCCGAGGCGGCCGCTTCCAGCGCGCTGGGGTTGATGTCGGTGGCGTAGAACAGCGTGCGCTGTTCGAGCCCTTCCTCGCGGAACAGGATGGCCAGCGAATACAGTTCCTCCCCGCTGCTGCACCCGGCCACCCATACCTTCAACGAGGGATAGGTACGCAGGTGCGGCACCACGTGCTCGCGCAGCGCGCGGAAATACGACGGGTCACGGAACATCTCGCTGACCTGCACGGTGAGATAGGCGATCACCTGCGGCACCACGGCCGGATCGTGCAGCAGGCCCTCGAGCAGTGCGGAGTAGGTGCGGTAGCCCAGCCGCTCACGCAGCTGCCTGAGGCGCCGCTTCACCGACGCCCGGGAATACCCGCGGAAGTCGTAGTGGAACCGCTGGTACATCGCCTCGAGCAGCAGCTCGATCTCGATGGCCTCGACGCGGTCGGCCTGGGCGGTGGGTGAGGTCATCGGGCCAGCCATACGCGCACCAGGGACAACAGTTTATCGACGTCCAGCGGCTTGGCCATGTAGTCGCTGGCACCGGCGGCCAGGCAGGTGTCCTGGTCGTCGGGCATGGCTTTCGCGGTCAGCGCGATGATCGGCAGCTTCCGCCAGCGGTGGTCCTCGCGGATGTGCCGCGTTGCCGTCAGCCCATCCATGACCGGCATCATCACGTCCATCAGCACCAGGTCGATCGGCTGGCCGTCGGGCCCGGCGGCACGCGCCAGCGCATCCAGGGCTTCCTGGCCGTTGCGGGCCACGGTGAGCGTGCACCCGCGCGGTTCCAGGATGTTGATGAGTGCATAGACGTTGCGCACATCGTCTTCCACCACCAGGATACGGCGGCCTTCCAGCAAGGCGTCGCGATGCTGGGCCTGCTCGATCATGCGCTGCTGTTCCGCCGGCAGGTCGGTCACCACCTGGTGCAGGAACAACGACACCTCGTCCAGCAGGCGTTCCGGCGACTTGGCACCCTTGATGATGATCGAGCGAGAGTAAACGCGCAGCCGCGATTCCTCCTCGCTCGTGAGGTCGCGCCCGGTATAGACGATCACGGGCGGGAACGCATGGATGCCTTCCGCGCTGAGGTTTTCCAGCAGCGTGAAACCCGATGCATCGGGCAGCGACAAATCCAGCACCATGCAGTCGAAGGTCTCATCCTTCAACAGGCTCAGGCACTGCGCCGCGGTGCCCGCTTCCACGGTCTCCACGTCCACCGAGGCCAGCAGGCTGCGGATGGCGTCGCGCTGCACGGCATCGTCCTCGACCACCAGCACGCGCCGGACATGCGTGGAGAGCCGCGCGTCGAGCTTGTCCAGCACCTCGACCAGTTCCGTTCGCTGCACCGGCTTGACCAGGTAGCCGATGGCGCCCATCGACAACGCCGCGTGGGAATGATCCTCGGCGGACACCACGTGGATGGGGATATGCCGTGTCCGCACGTCGCGCTTGAGGATATCCAGCACCGACAGGCCGGACTGGTCCGGCAGGCCGATGTCCAGCACGATGGCATGCGGCAGGAACTGCCGGGCCAGTGCCAGGGCTTCCTGTGCACTGGTGGCGACCAGGCAGCGGAAGCGCATTTCGCGGGTCAGGTCGAGCAGGATGCGGGCGAACGCCTCGTCATCCTCGATCACCAGGATGACGCGCCGCGCGTCGTCGTCGGCGTCGCGATCGTCGGGAATGCGCTGGGCGAGCGCCGGGGCGGCGGGCGGGAGCGACGTGGCGGGTGACGCGGTAGCCGAGGGCGTCCGGGCCGGCCGGCCGGCGTCGCCGGCGCCACCCATCGGCGACGCGTCGTCGGCGCTATCGCCGACCGGTGCCGTGGCCGGCAACGTGAGCGTGAAGGTGCTGCCCTTGCCGGCCTCGCTGTGCACGGCGATGCTGCCGCCCAGCAGACGTGCCAGCTCGAGCGAGATCGAAAGCCCCAGGCCGGTGCCGCCGTATTTGCGGCTGATGGTGCCGTCCGCCTGCTGGAACGCCTCGAAGACGCGCTGTTGCTGCTCGGCCGGGATACCGATGCCGGTGTCGCTCACCGCGAACACCACCTCGCCCTGCGCACCCGCGGCAACGTCGAGCTTCACGCCGCCCTGCTCGGTGAACTTGAACGCGTTCGACAGGAGGTTGCGCAGCACCTGCTCCACGCGCTGGCGGTCGCTGTTCAGCACGGCGGGACATGCCGGCGACACGGTGACCTCGAACGACAACGCACGCTGCTGGGCAACTGGCTGGAAGCCGGGCACCAGGCCCTTGACCATCGCGTCGATGGTGAACGGCTCCGGACGGATGGCGATGTGCCCGGCCTCGATCTTGGAGAGGTCGAGGATGTCGTTGATCAGCGTGAGCAGGTCGTTACCGGACGAATGGATGGTGCGCGCGAACTTGACCTGTTCCTCCGTGAGGTTGCCCCGCGGGTTGTCGGCGAGCAGCTTGGAGAGGATAAGCGCCGAATTGAGCGGCGTGCGCAGCTCGTGCGACATGTTGGCCAGGAAATCCGACTTGTAGCGGCTGGCGCGCAACACTTCCTCGGCCTTGGCCTCGACCTGGAGGTTGGCACGCGCCAGGTCGTCGCGCTGCACCTCCAGCTGGCTGGCCTGTTCCTCGAGATGGGCGTTGGTCTGCTCCAGTTCGGCCTGCTGCTGTTCCAGTTCGTGCTGGGACTGCTTCAGGGCCTGGCTCTGTTCTTCCAGTTCCTCGTTGGACGCGCGCAGCTCTTCGCTCTGCTGCTGCAGGGAATCCGACTGGCGGCGCGTCTCCTCGAGGAGGCGGTTGAGCTCGGCACGGTAGGTGGCCGAACGCAGTGCGACGCCGATGTCCGCGGCCATCTCGCCGAGCAGGGCCAGGGTATCCTCGTCCACGGGCCGGAAAAAACCGAGTTCCAGCACGCCGTTGACCTCGCCATCAACCACGCTGGGCAGCATCAGCAGCTGGCGCGGTTTCTCGCTGCCCAGCGCGGAGCCTACCGACAGGTAGCCATCGGGTACGTCGTCCAC
Organism: Luteibacter sp. ME-Dv--P-043b; assembly: GCF_030209605.1. Lineage (NCBI taxonomy): Bacteria > Pseudomonadati > Pseudomonadota > Gammaproteobacteria > Lysobacterales > Rhodanobacteraceae > Luteibacter > Luteibacter sp. ME-Dv--P-043b. The sequence goes on along the minus strand of NZ_JARVRT010000018.1, from coordinate 70,814 downwards.
GGCGAGAAGACGGCGCTCGGCCACCGCCTGGCCCAGCAGGCCCTCCGGCGGCGCGAAGCGCTTCACCGTATCGTTGCCCGGCGCCAGGCCGTACTCGCCGATGCGCTCGTAGAAGGCGCCGGCATCGACGAACATGGCACCCGCCTGCGCATGAAGGAAACGGGCGAGGAAGGCGAGGATATTGCCGCCCAGCTCCTGCGTGCCCTGGTCGCCCTGCATCGCCGCGGCCAGGCCGAGTTGCCCTTCCTGCAGCCACTCGTTGCGCTGGCGCGACCGCGAGGCGCTGCGGATCAGCACGCCAACCAACACCGTCAGCGCGACGCCCAGCAAGGCGCTGAGGATGCCGCCGGTGAGCGCACTGCTGTAGGCGGTGGCCATCTCCGCGACCCGCGCGTCGCGCTGGGCCAGCTCTTCGACCTGCATGGCGGCCAATTGGGATCGGATGGCATCCATGGCCGCCTTGCCGCGGTCGCTGTTGACCACGGCCACGGCCGCGTCCATGCCCTGCGTGCGGCGCAGGTCGATGGTTTCCTTCAGTTCGGCCAGCTTGTCGTTGAAGCGGACGGTCAGCACCTTGAGGCGCGCCTGCTGCGCGGCGTTGTCCTTCACGTCCTCGCGCACGGCGTCCAGACGCGACGCGGCACTGGCCAGGGCCGCACGATAGGGCTCGAGGTAACGCTCGTTGCCGGTGAGCAGGAAGCCACGCTGGCCGGTCTCGGCATCCTGCGCCGTCGAGAGGACCTCGCTCAGCTCCGTCACGGTATGCTGCGAGTGGATGACCTGCTGGTTGTTCTCGCGGATGCTGCGGACGTTCTGGTACGCCAGGAACCCGGTGATCACGAAAAACACGACGACCACGCCTAGCGCCAGCGACGTTCGCCGATCCATCTTCCGGGACCGCGCCGCGCCGGAAACCTTAGAAGTCATACCGCCCCTGTCCAGAACCGTGATGATAGCTGCCTAAGATATCATGCCGTGGCGCTGGGTCGAACCGATAAGGGCCATGTTCCACACCGCTCGCACCGTGGCGCTCGCCCGTTTTTCACCGGGATTTCACGTGGAACGACACACCTGTGCCGCGCAGCGACTGCCACGTGTCCCGCAGCATCAGCGCGTCGTCAACGTTTGAACACCGATCGTTCAACTCCACACGTCGAGACTCGGGACTACCCTCCCCTGCGGACGACTTCATGAAAGCACTCACCTATCACGGCTCCAAGGACGTTCGCGTCGAGACGATGCCCGATCCGTCGATCATCGACGCCGACGACATCGTGCTGCGCGTCACGGCCACGGCCATTTGCGGCTCGGACCTGCACCTCTATCACGGCAAGATTCCGGAAACGCAGCACGGCGACATCTTCGGCCACGAATTCATGGGCATCGTGGAACAGGCGGGCCCCGGGGTTACTGAGGTCAAGGTGGGCGACCGCGTGGTCATCCCCTTCGTGATCGCCTGCGGCAAATGCTTCTTCTGCGACAACGATCAGTTCGCCGCCTGCGAGACGACCAATCCCGACCAGGGAGCCAGCCTGCGCAAACGCGCGAAGATGACCCCGCCGGCCGCGCTGTTCGGCTATTCCCACCTCTATGGTGGCGTACCCGGCGGCCAGGCCGAGTTCGTGCGCGTGCCCAAGGCCAACGTCGGGCCGTTCAAGGTGCCAGGCAGCCTGTCCGACGAGCGTGTGCTGTTTCTTTCCGACATCCTGCCGACCGGTTACCAGGCGGTGCTCAACGCGAAGATCGAGCGGGGCTCCACCGTGGCCATCTTCGGCGCCGGCCCCGTCGGCCTCATGGCCGCCGCGTGCGCGAGGATGCTGGGCGCGGAACGTATCTACATGGTTGATTCCGAGCGCTATCGCCTGGATTTCGCCGTGACGGCATATGACGTGATCCCTGTGGACTTCAGTGAAGTGGATGCGTCCGAATTCATCCTCGAACAAACCGCAGGCCGCGGGGTCGATGCATCCATCGATGCCGTGGGCTTCGAAGCCAAGGGCAGCACCACGGAAACCGTGCTCAGCGCACTGAAGCTGGAAACCAGTTCGGGCGAAGTACTGCGCCAGTGCATCGGCGCCACGCGACGCGGTGGCGTGGTCAGCATTCCGGGTGTGTATGCCGGCTTCATCCATGCCTTCCTGATCGGCGATGCCTTCGACAAGGGTCTGACCCTGGCCATGGGCCAGACGCACGTGCAGAAATTCCTGCCCGAACTGCTCGAATTCGTCGAGGCTGGCAAGCTGGAACCGGACATCATCATCTCGCACCGCATGAAGCTGGCGGACGCGGCGCGTGGCTACGAAATGTTCGACAAGAAGGAAGATGACTGCCGCAAGGTCGTGCTCACACCCTGACCGCACCCCTCCCCTGCCGCATCGGACTCAGTCGTCGATGCGGTAGTGGATGGGCTTGAAGGCGAAGTTGTTGGACATGCCCGCGGAGCATGCGGTCAGGCCGATGACCAGGTCCATGCGTGCGAGGAACACCGTGGTGTCGCCGGCCTTGCTCAGCGGTGGCTCTACCGTCAGCGCGCCTGTTTCCCCGTTGACCGGCACGTTCATGAAGACGTTGAAGGCGGTGGGAATGCGGTCTGCCTTGACGCCGTAGGGAGCCAAGGCATCGCGCAGGTTGCCGAAGCAGCCCTTGTGCGGTTCCGTGTGTCCATAAAGCTTGCGAAACATCTCAGCGGAACAGGGTGCCAGCAGGAAATCGTGCCGACCGACCTCGTCCGCCACGATCTCGAGCATTTCGCTGCTGCGATTGGAATAAAGGATATCCCCGGTCGACAGGTAGATCTTGCTGGCATAGTCCAGCGTCCGTCCTGACGAGATGGCTTCCTCGACGTCGTCGGCACTGAATGCCAGCAGGTCAGCAACCTGCTGGCCCATCGGGTCGATCACCGTCAGGCGCTGGCCGGCTTTCAACGTGAAGGCCACGCCGCTCTGTGGCGGAATCGTATGGATCGCCGCCCCCGTCATTGGCGCGTTCCCTTCGGCTTGAAGGGACACTCCCACGGCCCTTCGATGTGGCGACCGCTGTATTGCAGGGCCTCCGAACTGTGCCCATGAACGGCCAGCATCGGATTGGCGGAACCATTGAGAGCCACGTCGCGCTCGATGATGGCCTCGCGCAACCGGTCGTAACGACCCTGCTCGCGCAGGTATTCAAACTGCGCGTGCAGGTTGAACACCATGGCCGGGTGCGCCAGTCGCCGTGCGGCGCGGCTGGCGCCGGGATGCAGGCCGATCACGTAGAAGCTCTGTCCGCCCACGCTCATGCTGAACTGGTCCGAGCCCGGATCGGCGCTCACGGTCGGATCCCAAACGAACGACTGGCGGTCCACCTCATGGATGCCTTGCAGCCGCGCGAACAGGGCCGTCTCGAACGCGACCTCGTCCTGTGCGGGAGAGTCCGGAAAATGGATGACCAGGCTATGGAACACGTGCTCGGGCTTGCGCCGTGCGGCGAAGGCCTGGATGGCCTCGGCGACGGCGGCATCGCTTCGGCCGCAGCGGATGTCGCCGGCCTCGACATGCGTGACCTGATCGCGCGCATGGGCCGTTTTGGCCGCCAGGCAGGGAAAGTTGGCACCCGCCAGGTGATCCGAAAAAGCAGCGACGATATCGTGACGTTCAGCCATGGGTGGGCCTCGGGGGAACAGACCGACACTATGGAAATGACCGTGTGAACTTGCGGGGCAGCGTTCGTGAACGCGCTGTCTTACGACGGGAAATGCGTGAGCGGAATCCTACCGACCTCGGGCCGCGCGAACAGGAAACCTTGCTGCAGACGCACACCCAGATCGGTCAGCGCAGCGGATTCCTCCGCCCTTTCGACACCTTCGGCGATGACCTGCACACCGATGTCGTCACACAGTCGCAGCATGTGATGGATGGTCCGCTGCCGCACGCGATCGATGTCCACGTGGCGAATCAGGCCGATATCAAGCTTGAGCAGATCGGGCTGGAAGTCGGCGAGCAGGTTCAGCCCGGCGTAGCCGGCACCGAAATCGTCGATAGCCGTCTTGAATCCGCGCTGCCGGTAGGTGGTAAGGATGGACAGCAGGTGCTGGTGATCGGTGATGGCCTCGTGCTCGGTCACCTCGAAAATAACGTCCGTCACGGGCCAGCCGACCCGCTGCGCGGCGGCGAGGGTCGCCCGCAGGCAGTGCTCGGGGTTGTACACGGCGTTGGGCAGGAAGTTGATCGAGACCATGGCCGGGATCCCGACATCCACGGCACACTCGAGGGCCCGGATGCGGCACGCCTGGTCGAAGGCGTATCGGTTATCCGAGTCCACGGCCGCAAGCACCTGCGTCGCGGAGGAACCGTCCTCGCCGCGCACCAGGGCTTCGTAGGCGAACACGGTCCTGTCACGCACATCGACGATCGGCTGGAAGGCCATCGTGATCGCTTGCGCGAATCCGTGGCCGTCGCGGCAGGCACTGCAGCTGTTTTGTCGTGACATCCGCGCTCCCTTATCGTCCCACCGGTATCGGCAGGATGGGCACCGCCTGAAGTCATCGACCGCGGCGGCGCGGGGCAAGAGTAAGCGAAAGGCCTGCGAACGCCCCGTGACGCGCGCAGGCGCGTGATTTCAGAAGAACCGGTACGTGAAGGCCACATTCCAGCTGGCGCCGGGTGCGTAATAGAGGTTACTGAAGTCGTCCAGCACGAAATACTTACGGTTCAGCAGGTTGTCCGCGTTGAACTGCAGCGAGCTGCGTTCGTTGAAGGCGTAGCGCGCCATGGCGCTCACCAGCGTCACCGACGACTGCGTCAGCCGCTGGGCACCGGACGGACCATCCACCTGGGCCTTCGACGGCCCCTGCCAGTTCACGCCGCCGCCCACGGTGACGCGATGCCACGCGTCGGGCAACGTGTAGGTGCTGAACAGCCTGACCAGCGTGCGGGGCAGTGAGGGACGCAACGCACCGCCATCGGGCGACTTCACGTTGAAGTGCTACCAGCCCACGGTAGCGTTCCAGTCCGCCGAGAGCGCACCCGAGGCGTCGAACTCGTAGCCCCGCGAGGTGGTGCCGTCGACCGACCGGTACGCCTGGGTCAGGCCGTCGGCCAGGTAGACCCCCGGCAACGCGTCCGCCACGTGGTCCTGTTTCGTTTCGAAGACGACCAGCGAGGTGTTCAGGGCGCCGTCGAAATGCCGACCCTTGATACCGGCCTCGCGACTGGTGCCCAGAACCGGCTCCAGATAACTGCCGTCCTGCCGCCGGTTGTTCTGCGGATCGAAGATCTGCGTGTAGCTGACGAACGCCGAATAGACGGGGCTCAGGTCGTAGATGAGCCCCGCATACGGGATGGTCTTGCTGGCCTGCTCGCGATAGAGGCCAGCGGTGCTGTCGTCGGTATCGTTCTTCCAACGGGCATAGCGGGCACCGATCACCAGTTTCAGCGGGTCGGCCAGCGAGAGGCGCGCCGCGGCATAGGCGCCGCTCTGCCGGGTGCGGGCGATCGAGACCCGCTCGCTGCTCGACGCGAAGTCCGGATAGGGATACTGCCCGTTCCAGTCGAAGTAGTTGCCTACGTCGGGCAGGTCGCCGTGCGGGTCATCGAAATAATCGGTGCGGTATTGCGAGCCGGTCAGCCCGACCACCCATTCGTGGTCACGGCCGAACGCGCTGAAGGGGCCGGACAGGTAGAGATCCAGGTTGTTCTGGCTGCCGCGCTGGAAGCTCTTGTAGGCATACGGGGTGATGCCCTCCCCCGTGGCACGGTTGGGCCAGCCGTAGACGTAGAACAGCGCCGAGTCGGCATCCGTCTGCCGGTGGCTGGCCATGGCATGCAGCTGCCAGCCGTTGGCGAAGGCATGGATAAGGTCGACGAACGCCGTCTGCGTGGTGTTGTTCCAGTGGCTCCAGTCGGCTGCCGGCGAGAAGCTGCGCGGCCAGGTGATGAAGCCGCCGGCATCGTCGAAGACGGGGTACGAGCCCCAGGTCACGCCTGTGGGCCGTGTCTTCTGCCAGTCGTAGCCGACGCTGAGCGTCGTGTCCTCGCCCAGGTCGGCATCGATGACCCCATAGGCCACGTTCTTCTGCTGATGGTAGCGGTCGAGGTAGCTGTCGCCTTCCTCGTGCGCCGCCACGAAACGCCCGCGTACGCTGCCACTATCGTTGAGCGGCGCCGAGGCATCCAGCGTTTCCCGCTGGGTGTGCCACTTGCCGTAGCTGAGCGTCACGTTGGCCTGCGCCGTGCGGCTGTCGGCATGCTTGCGCACGAAATTGATGTTGGCCGACGGACTGCCCGAGCCGCTGAGCAACCCGGTGGCGCCGCGGATCACTTCGATCCGTTCGTAGATCGACGTATCCAGCGAGGCATCGGCGGAGCCGATGTTGAGACTGGACGCCACCGGCACGCCGTCGTACGACATGTTCTCGATCTGGAAGCCGCGCGACCAGAACACGACGCGCTCGGAGTCGTACGCCGTGGAAGAGACGCCGGTGGTGTTGTCCAGCACGTCGCGCAGGTTGGTGAGGTTCTGGTCCGCGATCCGCTGCTCGGTGATCACGCTGATGGACTGTGGCGTGTCCTGCAGGGTGAGCGGGAGGCGAGTGGTGGAGGCGCTATGGCCGGCGGTATACGGCGATGCGGCCTGGCCCCTCACCTTCACGGTATCCAGGGTGGTGGCACCCGTAGCGGCGGGTGGCGTGTCCTGGGCGTGCAGTGCGGCGGACGATGCCGCGGCCAGGGCGATGCTGAGCAAGGATCGACGGAACGACCCTCCGTGACGATGAGACATGACGATAAACCCCCAGGCAGGAAAACACCGGGTACAGCCATCGGGCCGCCCGATCGTTGGGACGACTGGGGCTTGCCGTCAGCTGGCTCATCGTTTCGCCGCGAACTTTAACGTAAATCGAATGAGGCGAACAAGGCGCGATATCGGCAATCCGACTGCAGGGTTCCGCCAGTCGGCCGTTACATCCGTATAGTCCCGGTCTACGTATATCTTTCCATGCCCATCCAAATCGCCCGCCATGCCCAGCTCGCCCGCATCCTGCAGTGGATGACCGAAGGCGACATCGTCACGTGGGAGGCCCGCGTGGACTACCTCGGCAATCCCGTGACGGCGAAGCGACTGGAGATCATGGCGCAGGGCGGCGAGATTCCCGTCCTGGTGGCGCGCCATATCGAGGTCGTCCTCGGGCTGCCCCGCGAGTGGCTGGACGATACGCAGGCGGATGCGGGCTGGCTCGGTGAGGCACCGCGACGGCGATCGACCCATCACCGCGTCTTCGAGGAAGACCCCGACGCCGCCAGCGCCTGACGCAACTCACCCGCCCGCCCGCCGATGCCCGGCCGGGGCCGGATGAGCCGATCCAGCGTCGCCGACGGCTCTATTTCACGCCCGTCGTGATTGCGTCACCCGCTTGCTCCGCGCCCTAGACACCCGTGCGCCGACTCTGGCCGCTCAGCCAGCCAAGAGTAACGCCAGCATGTTCAGCCACAACAAGCGACTCCAGTACACCGTCCGGGTGAGCGAAGGAAACCCGGCGCTCGCCAACCTGCTTCTGGAACAGTTCGGCGGGCCGCAAGGCGAACTCGCCGCCGCCATGCGTTACTTCACCCAGGCACTGGCCGAGGAAGACGCAGGCCGCAAGGACATGCTGCTGGACATCGCCACGGAAGAATTGAGCCATCTGGAGGTGATCGGTTCGCTGGTCGCCATGCTCAATCGCGGCGCCAAGGGGCGTCTCGCGGAAGCGGTGGACGAAGAGGCCGTGTTGTTCCGATCGCTTCAGGGTGCCGGCAACGACAGCCACGTCACCCAGGTGTTGTTCGGCGGCGGCCCGGCCCTGATCAATTCGGCCGGGGTGCCGTTCAGTGGTGCCTACGTGGACAGCATCGGCGAGCCCACGGCGGACCTGCGTTCGAACATCGCGGCCGAAGCCCGCGCGAAGATCGTCTACGAGCGCCTCATCAACGTCACCGCGGATACCGGGGTGAAAGATGCGCTGACCTTCCTGATGACGCGCGAGATCGCCCACCAGAAGTCCTTCGAGAAGGCGCTGTACGCGATGGACAAGAGCTTCCCGCCGGGCAAGCTCCCGGGCGACCCGCGCTTCACCAATCTGTACGTCAATACGTCGCAGGGCGAAGGCGAGATGGCTGGACCGTGGAACCGGGGCGAGCAGTGGGAGGTCATGGTGCCCTCCGACGACACGATCCCGGTCGATGGTGGCGACGGCAGCGCGTCGGTGCAGCTGACGGGCGAGGAAGAGGCCGCAGTGGGCTTGTTCGCCACGCGCGGCGCGTCCGACCCGTCACGCGATCCCGTGACCGGTGCGGACCTGGGTGTCCTCAAGCAGGAGCCGAAGGACGCGAAGGCCTGATCGATTCATGGTCGTACGGGAGCATCGCGCTCCCGTACGACATTCGCCTGCGCTTGACGCGCGGGCTGTTGGACTCGTCCTTTCGGTGCACCAGGGGCAAGGGATGCGTCACCTCGTTATCGTCTTCGGTGACCAGCTGAACATGGATTCGGCGGTCTTCGACGATTTCGACCCGGGCCAGGACCGGGTCTGGATGGCCGAGCGCCGGGGTGAATCCGAGCATGTGTGGTCGCACAAGGCACGCACCGTGCTTTTCCTGGCCGCCATGCGCCATTTCGCGGCCAGCGTGCGCGAACGTGGCTATCCGCTCGACTACACCGCGATCGACGCGCCGGGTCCCGACGCGTTGCTCGACCTGCTTGCCCAGGCGATCGCCTCGGCGCGCCCACAGCGCCTGCTGGCGGTGCGTCCCGGAGAGCACAGGCTTCGCGCCGGCCTGCGCGCGTTGGCCGATGCCCATGGCCTGCCCTACGTGGAGCGACCCGACCGGCACTTCCTCGTATCCGCAGACGACTTTTCCCGCTGGGCCAGGGGCAAGGCCCAGCTCCGGATGGAGCATTTCTACCGCTGGATGCGTCGGCGCCACGACATCCTGCTGGACGACGGCGAGCCACTCGGCGGCCAGTGGAACTACGACACGCAGAACCGGAAGAGCTTCGGACGGCAGGGGCCGGGTTGGCTGCCGGCACCGATGCCGTTCGCACCGGATGCCATCACGCGATCCGCCGTGGACGATGTGGAGGCGATGTTTCCCGATCATCCCGGTAAAACCGGCGCTTTCGACTGGCCGGTGACCCGGGACGATGCCCTGCAGGCGCTGACCGACTTCCTCGACCATCGGCTGGCCGTCTTCGGGCCGTGGCAGGATGCGATGTGGACGGGTGAGCCGTGGCTTTATCACGCGCGCCTGTCGACCAGCCTCAACCTGCGCCTGGTATCGCCGGCGGAGGTGATCGAGGCCGCCCTGTCACGCTACCGCCAGGGCCAGGCCGACCTGGCTTCCGTTGAAGGCTTCGTGCGACAAGTGCTCGGCTGGCGCGAATTCGTGCGCGGGGTGTACTGGCTGGCGCCCGAGCGGCTGCTCGCCTCCAATGCGCTCGGCGCGCGGCAGGCGCTGCCGGCGTTCTACTGGACCGGCCAGACCGATATGCGGTGCTTGCGCGAGGTGATTACGCAGACCCTGCGCACGGGCTACGCCCATCACATCCAGCGGCTGATGGTCACCGGTAACTTCGCCCTGCTGCTGGGAGTCGAACCGGCGCAGGTCCACGCCTGGTACCTGGCTATCTACGTGGATGCCGTGGAGTGGGTGGAGGCGCCGAACACGCTTGGCATGAGCCAGTTCGCAGACGGCGGGCGCATGGTCTCGAAGCCCTACGCGGCCTCCGGGCGATACATCGAGCGCATGAGCGACTACTGTGAGGGCTGCCGCTACCAGCCGGGCAAGGCCACGGGCGACGAGGCCTGCCCCTTTACCACGCTCTACTGGGATTTCCTCGACCGCCATCGGGACCGATTCCGGCACCACCCACGTGCCGCGCTGCAGTGGCGCTCCCTGGACCGCCTGAGCGAACCGCAGCTGGCGGCCATCCGGGAACGCGCCGGGCGGCTGAGGGAGAGTTGGAACGCTTAAAGGGATGCCGGCCCCTCAAGCAGACGACGACGCCGGCCGATAACTTCCCTGGAGGAAGTCCGGATGCCACTACCGCTCGTCTACGTGCATGGCTTCATCGGCCATCTCAGGTTCCCGCAACTGCTCACCGGCATGGACCCGGCGTGGGTGCTCAGTCCCGACCTGATCGGCTACGGAGCCTATGCAGGACAACGCCCGCCCTCGGTCGCCGAGCAGGTGACCCACCTGGACGGCTTGATCCGCCAGGCCTTCGGCGAGCAGCCGGTGGTGCTCGCCGGCCATTCGGGCGGTGCGCCCCTGTGCATCCGTTTCGCGGAGCGTTGGCCCGACCGCGTGACCGGCCTGATCAGTGCCGAAGGCAATCTCGCCCCCAGCGATGCTTTCCTGTCGTCGCGCCTCGCCCCCATGGGTCCGGGACAGATCCAGGCATGGCTGGACCGCGCACAGGCCGACCCTGGCGTCTTCCTGGCTCCCGAACACCTGCGGGGCGATCCCGTGCATGTGGATCGTGTACGTGAATGGCTGAACCACCAGTCCGCCACCGCGGTCCACGCGATGGCCCGGGCGCTGCTGGTGGAAACCGTGCACCCCGGTTACGCCACGGCGGTGTCGCGGGTCATGGCGCAGACACCCACCTACCTGATCCAGGGCGAACTCTCGTCCAGCGCCCTCGGCGTGCCCACGCGTCTGGCCGCCATGGCAGTGGAAACCTACGTGATGCCCGGCGTCGGTCACCTGATGGTGCTGGAAGATCCGGAAGCCTTCGCCCGGATCGTCGCATCGATCGTCCGTGCCCTGGATACGCCGGTGGCCCGCGACTTCGCCATCGCGCGCGACTGACGCATTCGCGGGCCCTATCGCGTCCATAGCAACGAACGATTGGATCGCACGCGAGCAAGCGCGCAAGCTTTTACCCGAAGAACAGGGCGCCCCGCCCTGGCGCAGGACCTTGCATGAACACCTCCGTCTCCGCCCGCCCCGCTGGCCACGCGTTTCCGCTCGCATTGATCGTGCTCGCCCTCGGCGTCATGGCCACCGCGCCGCAGTGGCATCGCCTCGTCACTTCGGAGCAAAGGTCTTCGGCGTATTCGGCGGATACCGCAGCCACGGCACCGGTCCGCGCTTCCGCAGCGGGTACGATGCTTCCCTACGGCGTCTTCCCCGGCACCGCCGTGACGTCTTCCGAGCACACCCTGCCCTACGGCACGCCCTGATCGGCACGCGGCGTCGATCAGGGTGACGTGCGCCGATCAAAGCATCGCCCACATCGTGAGCTCCTACATCCGCACGCATGTAGGAGCCCACGATGTGGGCGATCCAAGTACACAGGTGTAGGAGCGCACGATGTACGCGATCCACGTACGCTCCCCCGCCAAATCCCAAGATTTCCCCGCAAAAAAAGAGCCCCGCAAACGCAGGGCTCCCGATACACATGTCACGAAACGCACATCACGATGCCGCCTGGTCCAGCAGGTGTCGCACGCTTTCCTTCGGATGCGGCTGCGACGCGATGTCGATACGCCGCGGCTTCATCGCCTCGGGCACTTCACGCTTCAGCTCGATGGAGAGCAGCCCGTCACGGAGCGTCGCGCCGGTGACATGCACGTGCTCCGCCAGTTCGAAGCGTCGCTGGAACGGACGTGTCGCGATGCCGCGGTGCAGGTATTCGCCCTCGGTTTCGGCCTGGCGTTCACCGCTGACCAGCAGCCAGTTCGCCTGGGTAGAAATCTCCAGTTCGTCCTCGCGGAAACCGGCGACTGCCATGGTGATACGGTACTGGTCGTCGGCGAGCTTCACCGAATCGAACGGCGGGTAGTTGTCGGCCGACTGGCCGCGCACGGTGGCCGCCTCCAGCAGGTCGAAGACGCGATCGAAGCCGACGCTCGAACGATGGAGCGGAGCCACATTAAGAAGAGTTCGCATAGCCATATCCTCGCAACATGGTAATGAGTTCTCGGCGCCACGCCCGGGATGGGCCGTGGCGAGGCTGGCCCCGAAGCGGCCAGCGGTCGTAATTTATGAACTTCCGAAAAAAGTTCAAGGGGCCCGATTCAGGAAACATTTAGCCGTCCATACCGGTCAACTGACGCCCGTGTGCCCCTCCAGGACGATACGAATCTTCCTTGCCAGTTCGGCGCGCCCATACGGCTTGTGGATGATGTCGAACTCCTTGCCGCCGGCGTCCTGGCGTTCGATCGAGGAATCGGCATAGCCCGTCGTCAGCAGGATGCGCACGCGCGGCAACCGCTCCCTCACCTTCCGGGCCAGCATCACGCCGTTCATGCCGCCGGGCATGATGAGGTCCGTGAACAACAGGTCGAACTTTCGCCCCTCGTCCAGGTAGGCGAGTGCCTCCTGTGCGTGCGCCGCCACGTGAACGGCATAGCCGTTCTCCTCGAGGATATCGCGCGCCAGTTCGGCCACGTCCTCGCGGTCCTCGACGACGAGGATGCGTTCGTGACCGCGGCGTTCCACCGTGGGGTCGATGCGTTTCTCGATCGGGTGATGGATATCCGCGCTGGCCGCCGGGAAGAACAGGCGCACCGTGGTACCCACGCCTTCTTCCGAGTAGATGTGCACCCCGCCCCCGGACTGGCGTGCGAAGCCGTACACCATGGAGAGGCCCAGGCCGGTGCCCCGGCCTTCTTCCTTCGTGGTGAAGAACGGCTCCATGACCCGCTGGATCACGTCCGGCGGCATGCCGTTGCCGGTGTCCGTCACGGAAATCTCGACGTAGCCGCCTGGGCGCAGGTCGCTGAAGGAGCGTTCGTCCGAGGGTCCGATGCTGACGTTCCGCGTTCCGATGGTGATGACCTGCCCGGTACGGCCGGCCATGGCGTCACGCGCGTTGATGACGATATTGAGCAGCGCCACCTCGCCCTGTGTGGGGTCGATGCGGCACAGGTGCAGGTCGTCGTCGAACTGGAGCCGGATGTCGGCGGCCTCGCCAAGCACGCGCAACATCATGTCGTGCATGCCCTCGATCAACGCGTTGGCGTTCACGGTACGGCCGTCCAGCCGTTGCTTGCGGGCGAACGAGAGCAACTGCTGGGTGAGCGTGGCGGCACGCTTCACCGCCTTTTGTGCCGAATCCACCTGACGCTGGATGCGCTCGACATCGGACTCCGGGCGCGCGGCGGTCATGCCGATGCCTTCGAGGTAACCGGTGATGACCTGCAACAGGTTGTTGAAGTCGTGGGCGATGCCGCCGGTGAGCTGTCCCAGCGCTTCCATTTTCTGCGCCTGGCGCAGGGCATCTTCCGCATCGCGCCGCCGGCTGATATCCAGCTGTGACGCGAAGAAATAGATCAGCTTGCCCGCGCGGTCGTAGACAGGGGAAATGAACAGCGCATTCCAGAACGTCGCGCCGTCCTTGCGGTAGTTGAGGATCTCGGTGGCGATCTCGCGCCGCTCCTCAACCGCCTTGCGGATCTCGGCCACGGTGTCCATGTCCGTGTCCTTGCCCTGCAGGAAGCGGCAGTTCTGGCCTATGAGTTCGGCCGACGAATAGCCGGTCATGCGGATGAAGGCTTCGTTGGCGAAGACAATGGGATTGTCCGGCAGGCTGGGATTGGTCACGATCATCGGCATGCGGGTGGTCTGCACCGCGGCGAAAAAGATGTCGTGCTCGGGATGGTCCATTCCCGTGTAACCCAACGCCACGCGGTTACCGCTGCCTGCCGTGTCGGCAGGCCACTGGGGTTCGTCGCTCATTCGGATCTCGTACTTTGACCTGCCGGGCCTGCCAGGCAGCGTGCATGGATAAATGTCGATCGGATGCCGTGAAACGCGCAGACCCCGGGCGAAGCTACGGCATCTATCGTAGCGGGCCCGGGGTCGGGCGTGAATACGTGGTCAGGAGCGCGGCTTACTTGCCCGCGGGCAGCTGTTTCGCCATCTCCAGGTGATGCTGCAGCGTGGGCAGGGTCTTGGTTGCGAAGGCCTTCAGGTCGGGATCCTTGCCGCCTTTCGATTCCTTCGTGAACAGCATCACCGCCTTTTCGTGGTCGGCCACCATCTTTTTCTTGAAGGCCGCGTCGAATGCCGCACCTTGCTTCTTGGCGATCATGGTCGCGGCCTTCGCGTCCTGGGCCATCGGCAACGTGGACACGGGGATGGACTTGCCGGCGGCGATGGTCTTGAGTTCATCGTTGGCCTTGGTGTGATCGTCCACCATCTGCTGGCCGAAGGCCTTCACGTCCTGCGACTGGCCCTGCTGCGCGCCCAGCTTGCCCAGCGACACTTCCGCAAGGCCCGCGGCGCTGGCGGCTTCGACGAACTTGGCGTCCGGCGCGTTGGTCATCGTCGCCGGATTAGGGGCCGCACGGTCGGCCTGGGCTTCATTGGTCTGTGCGAAAGCCATACCGGTGGTGCCAACGGCCAAGGCGAGGGCAAGGGCGAGGTAACGAGGGGCGAGACGGGTCATGGCGGTTCCAGCGGGATGAGGTACCCGGTGGTGTCTCACGCGTGTCATGAAAAGGCTGTGCAGGGATCGTCGTTGACGGCGGGGATTGGCGTCGGGGGGGAACGGGGATCGCGCACATCGTGCGCTCCTACCCAGGGGTGATGGCCTGCAGGAGGGCTACGGCATCTTCAAGGCGTTGCGTTTGCGCGCTAGCGAGGGCGACTTCGGCGTTGCGCAGTGTCTGCTCTGCGGCAAGTAGCGTGAGCGTGCTGATGTCACCGGCGGCGGACTGCGCCTGCGCCACCTGGTAGCTCTGCGCCGCCGCGTCACGTGCGGTCAGCGCCAGCTGGTATCCCCGTTCGTCGGCCTCGCGCGCATGCAGGGCATCGGCAACGTTGGCAAAGGCATTGATCACCGTGCTGCGATACGTCGCGGCGGCCTGACGGTCGGTCGCTTCCGCGGCCCGCTGTTTGTGCCGCAGTGCCCCGCCGTCGAAGATCGGCGCGGCCAGGTCACCGGCGAGGTTCCAGAACGCCGTGCCTGGCCCGAACAGCCTGCCGAAACTGGCCGCGGAGCTTCCGCCCCCGGCCGTCAGCGTCAGTGACGGCAACCGCATCGCCGTCGCCACGCCGACCTGGGCCCGCGCGGCATGCCATTGCGCCTCAGCCATGCGGATATCCGGCCGGTCTTCCAGCCATGCCGAGGGCACGCTCGCAGGCAGGTCGGCGGGCATCTGGATCGATGCCAGCGTGGCGGGATCGGCAGCCGGAGCCGCCGCGCCAAGGCCCTCGAGAACGGCATTGCGGTCGCGCTGCTGGGCCAGCTGCTTCTCCAGCGCGGGACGCTGCGCCTGCACGGCGGCCAGGACCGCGGTCTGCAACAGCACGTCGCCGCGCGATGCGTCACCCAGCGCGAGGCGTTTCTGCACGATCTCCAGGGAATGCTGCTGCGTCTGCACCGCGGCATCGACCGCGTGCAACTGCGCGGCCAGCCCGGCCTCCTGGATGAAGCCGACGGCCACGTTGGCAATCAGGGTCAGCCGCGTGGCCTGCCATTGGGCTTCCTGCGCATCGGCCTGCGAGACCAGCGCCTCGACGCTCCGGCGGTTGCCGCCGAAAAGGTCGGGCGTATAGGCCATCGTCAGGCTGGCGGTGTGCAGGCTGTACACGTAACTGCCGTCGGCAGGCACGCTGGAAAGAGCGCCGGAGGTCTTCTGCCGCGTGGGGTTCACCTCGGCACTCACGGCAGGGAAGAAGCTGCCGCGCTGCGCCTCGGCCGTTTCACGCGCCGCCATCAACGCCGCCTGCGCGGCCTGCACGTCGGGGTTGTTGCGCAGGGCGCGCGCCACGCGCGCATCCAGCTGCGCGTTGCCGAAACCGGACCACCAGTCGGCACGCAGGTCCCGTACCGGCGCGGCCGGGGCATCCGGCGACGGGTAGTCCCGAGCCAGGTCGGGGTGCCGGAAGTCGGGCCCGACGGCGCAGCCCGCAGCCAACAGCGGCCAGGCCAGGATCGCCATGCGGCGTACGTACGAATGCAACGGCATCATGCGTCGTTCCTCCGGCGGCCGGCACGGCGCTCCGCGCGCGCTTCGATCAGGCAATACAGCGCAGGCAGCACGAACAGCGTCAGCAGCGTGGCGATACCCAGCCCGCCCACCACCACCGTGGCCAGCCCACGCTGCACGTCGGTACCGATGCCCGTGGCCAGCGCGGCGGGCAGCATGCCGGCGGTGGCGACCGTCGCGGTCATCAGCACGGGTCGGAAACGTTGCGTCGCGCCGGCCATCACGGCATCGACGATACCCACGCCTTTCTCGCGTACCCGGTTGAAGTTGGACACCATGATGACCCCGTTCTGTACCGCGACGCCGAACAGCGCGATGAAGCCCACCGCCGTGGCGATGTTCAGCGTCTCCCCGCGCAGCACGATGGCCAGCATGCCGCCCAGCGCGGCCAGCGGCACCACGCCGAGGACCAGCGCGGCCTGGCGCAGCTTGCCGAACTCGGCGAACAGGAAGATCGTCATCACCGCCACCACCATGCACAGCGCCAGCGCCAGGCGCGATTGCGCGCGTTGCTGGTTCTCGAACTGGCCGCCCCACTCCAGCCGGTAACGACTGCGGTCGAAATGCACATCGGACTGGATCTTCCGGTTGGCCTCGGCGAGGTAATCGGACAGGGCCCGCCCTTCGTTGTCCACGCGCACGATGAGGTTGCGTCGGCCCATCTCGTGCGCCACCGTGGCTTCGCCGGATTGCTCGCGGATATGCGTCACCATCGACAGCGGCACCTGCATGCCATCGGCGCTGCGCAGCGTCAACGTGCCCAGCCGGTCGCGGTCGGCGGCCACGTCGCGCGGCACCTTGGCGGTCATGTTGTAGACGCGGTCGTCCACGTAAACCTGCGACACGGGCGCACCGCCCAGGCCGGTCTGGATGAGGGCATCGATGTCCGCCACGTTGATGCCGTAGCGCGCGGCCGCTTCGCGGTCCACCTCGATGGCGATCTGCGGCACGGGCGACTCCTGGAAGATGGACGCGTCCGCGGTGCCGTCGATACCCTTGAGCACATCGACCACACCGTTGCCGATCCGCCGCAGTTCCTTGAAGTCGTCGCCGTAGATGCGCAGCACCAGCGGGCTGTGCGCCCCGCCGATCTTGTCGTTCTCGCCGTCCACGATGGGCTGGCTGATACCGACGCTGATACCCGGCATGGCGCTCAGCCGTCGGTTCAGCCGGGCGACGAAGCTGGCCTTGGTCTCGCCGGCGGGCCAAGTGTCGTAAGGGGTCAGGCCCACGCCGGATTCGATGTGCGAGGGCGTCCACGGATCGGTGCCGTCGTCGTTGCGGCCCAGCTGCGTGACCACGTAAGACACTTCGGGGAAGGCACGCACGGCCGCCCGATAATCGGAGGCCATGGCGCTGGCCTTCTCCAGCGACAGGCCGGAGGGCAGCTGCACCTGCACCCACAGGGCGCCCTCGTCGAGATCCGGCAGGAATTCCCGCCCCACGTTGCTGCCCATGACGGCGACACACGCCAGGGTGACCAGCACGGCCACCGCCGCGATCCATGGCCTGACCAGCAACCGGCCGAGCGCACCCGCATAACGGTTCTGCAGCCACTCCAGCGGCTTGTTGTGGAACAGCTTGTGCGGCTTGCGAAACGCGAGGTACGCCAGGCCGGGAATCAGCACCAGCGTGGTCAGCAGCGCGCCGATCAGCGCGAAGCCCACCGTATAGGCCATCGGCGCGAACAGCTTGCCTTCCGCGTGCTCGAACGCCAGCAGCGGCAGGTAGGCGGTGATGATGATGAGCGTGGCGAAGAAGATCGGCCGGGCCACCTTGGCCGTCGCCTCGAGCACTTCCTCCGGCGACAGCGTGGTGGTCGGATGCGCCTCGCGACGTCGCAGGATCGTCTCGGTGACCACGATGGCGCCGTCGACGATCACGCCGAAATCGATCGCGCCGAGCGAGAACAGGTTCGCCGGCGTTTTCGTCAGGTGCATCAGGATGAACACCACCACCAGCGAAAACGGGATGGTGACGGCCGCGATCAGCGCGCTGCGCGGGCTGCCGAGAAACAGGATGAGCACCAGGCAGACCAGGCCGACGCCTTCCACTACCGTGTGCTGCACCTTGTGCACGGTGGCCTGGACCAGGTCGTCGCGATCGATGTAAGGCACGATCCGCACGTCTTCCGCGGCCAGCTTCCGGTTGAGTGACGACACCGTCGCGTGGATGCCCTGCAGCACGCGCGAGGCGTTCTCGTGCAGCAGCATGTCGACGATACCCTCGACCGCATCGGGGTTGCCGTCCTTGCCGAGGATGCCCTCGCGGGTCTGGTGACCGTACGACAGCCGACCGACGTCGCGCAGCATCACGGGCACGCCGTGGTTGTGCGCGACCACGATGGCGCCCATGTCGTCCAGCGACCGGACCAGCCCGATGCCGCGCACCACGTAGGACTGCTCGCCGCGCGAGATGCGCCCGCCGCCCGCGTTGGCATTGTTGGCGGCCATCGCGGCGATCACGTCGTTCATGCCGACGCCCAGTCGTTGCAGGGCGGCCGGGTCCACGGTGAGCTGGAACTCCTTGGTGAAGCCGCCGAAGTTGTCCACCTCGGCCACCCCGGGTACCTGCTTGAGGGCCGGGATCACCACCCAGCGTTGCAACTCGGACAACTGCATCAGGTTCTTCGACGGCGATTCCAGCGTGTAGCGGTAGATCTCGCCGGCAGGGCCGGACACGGCATCCAACCCGGCGGACACGCCGGACGGCAACGACACGTCGGCCAGCTTCTCGCGGATGCGCGAGCGTACCCAGTAGTCCTCGCTGCCTTCCTTGAAGGTCAGCGTGATCAGCGACAGGCCGAACGAGCTGCTCGACCGCATCGTGGCCAGGCCCGGCACACCGGCCAGCGCGCGTTCGATCGGCGTGGTGATCTGCTGCTCGATCTCCTCGGCGGCCAGGCCGGGCGCCTGCGTGGTGACCTGCGCGGTCACGTCACTCAGCTCCGGGTAGGCCTCGATGGCGATCTGGGTGGCGGCGTAATAGCCGTAGCCCAGCGTGAGCAACATCACCGCGGCCACTACGCCCAGGCGATGGAAGCAGAACGTCATCAGGCGCGCGATCATTGCAGCAGCACTCCGCCACGCGTGACCACGGCATCGCCGGCCTTCAGGCCCTGCACGATCTCCACGTCGGCACCCACCTCGCGGCCGGCCTCCACCGTGTGTCGTTCGAAACACCAGGGCGCGCGTTCGAGGAAGACGCTCAGCCGGTCGTTGTCCATGACCAGTGCGCTTTGCGGCACCAGTACGTGGGGGCTATCGGGCGCGTCGAAGGTGGCCTGTCCGAACATGTTGGGACGCAGGCGATCCTCCTGTCCGGCCACGACGAAGTGCGCCTTCAGCCGCCGCGTGTCGCCGTCCAGTGCCGGATCGATCGCCTCCACGCGACCCTGCAGCACCACGCCCGGCAAGCCGATGAAGGTCAGTGCCGCCGTGCTGCCGCGATGGACCCAGCCGGCCTGGTCTTCGGGCACGTAGGCCGTTACCCAGGCATGGCCGGTGTCGCTGATCGTCAGCAGCGCCGTGGTCGCATCGGCGACCAGCGCACCCGGCGCGACGCCGAGTGCGGTGACGACGCCGGCCAGCGGCGCCCTGACCGCGACGCTGCCGTCTTTCGCTACGGCATCCGCCCCGCCGGCCAGGGCGGCCAGGCGTGCCCGTGCGCGGACTTCCTCGGCAGTCGCCTGGGCCGAGGCGCTGCGCGCGGCTTCCAGGTCACGGGTGGACGCGCCACCGGCGTCGCTGACTTTCTGCGCACGATCCAGGGCCTCACGAGCCAGGGCCAGCGCGTCGACCGCCTTGCGTTCGTCCGCGCGGGCATCGGCGATGTCGACCGACGCCAGCGTGAGCAGCACCTGGCCTTTTTCGACACGATCGCCCAGGCCCACCCGGATCCGTGCGATCCGGCCGGTGCCGGGCGAGACGATGGCAACGGTGTGCACCGGATCGGCTTCCACCGTGGTCGGCCAGGTGACATGCGCGGCGGCGGCATCCACCCGCACCGGCGCGATGGTGAGGGCCCGACGCAACGGCGATCCGGCCCCGACCTTCAACACACCGTGTTCCACGGTGAAAGCGGGCACCGGCGCGGCAGCCGACGGCGGGTGCGAACAACCGGCGAGAGCGCCGGCGAGGGCGACCAGGGCGAACGGGACGAGGGCAAGGCGAAGGGCAAGGGATGTCATGGCGCGATCTCGAGCGCACACGCAGACGTGCACCGCCCGATGCGGAGGCTCGGGCGTGCGACGCGATACGTGTCATGGAAAACGAAGGGCACCCGCGACAGCGGGCCACCCGTGGCATGGCCGTGCGGTCAGGCCGATGGTGGCGGTTGCATGCCCCTGCGTTTATAGCTCGTTGGATACATCGCGCCGCTCCAGGGATGGTCGCTGCACTGCAGCAGCGCGATTAACGCCGAGCCGTCTTTCGGTCGTCTTTCCGAAGGGCGTTTTTTACGAATTATTTTCGCGCGACAGCGACCAGCCCGGGAACGGATCGGGCAACGATCGCCAGGCGACGGTACCCAGGGCCATTTCCTCGTCGGTGAGCAGGCAGGCATCCAGTGCCTCGCGCACCGCCGCCTCAGGCAGGTCGACACCGATCATCACCAGTTCCTGCCGACGGTCGCCGTAACGGGCGTCCCACAGCGCCAGCACCGCCCGGCGCTGGTCGTCGCCCGGCAGCTCGTCGGCGTCCGGCGGGGACACCCCGAGATCGCCTTCGACGAAGGGCGCGCGAAGGCCGGCGCGCACGCGATGACGACTGGCCCACCAATGACCGGCGGCGGCGACCTCGGTGGCACCGCCGGCCACGGCCAGGCTGCCTACCCAGTCCATGCGCGAGGCCAGCCAGAAATAGCCCTTGGCGCGCAGCACGCCGCGGATGCCCTCGTCGAACAGCCGTTGCAGACGTGCCGGATGGAACGGCCGCGTGGCGCGATAGACGAAGCTGGTGATGCCATAGGCCTCGGTCTCGGGGGTGTGCGCCCCC
This sequence comes from Luteibacter sp. ME-Dv--P-043b, assembly GCF_030209605.1. Taxonomy (NCBI): domain Bacteria; kingdom Pseudomonadati; phylum Pseudomonadota; class Gammaproteobacteria; order Lysobacterales; family Rhodanobacteraceae; genus Luteibacter; species Luteibacter sp. ME-Dv--P-043b. Next base: position 49,865 of record NZ_JARVRT010000018.1, on the reverse strand, counting down.
ATCAGCTCCTTGACCCAGCCCGGCGCCGTCTGCGCCTTGTCGTAATCGAACAGGCCGGTATCCAGCACCAGCGCGAGGTCCACCTCGCCGAACGCCGCCTCGACGATCCGCGCGTCACGGTTGAGCGCACGCAGCACGGCGCGCACCTGCCGCCGTGCCACGCTGTCCAGCCGGTCGCACTTGTTCACCACGATGACGTCGGCGAATTCCACCTGCTCGGTGAGCAGGGTGACCAGCGAGCGATCGTCGTCGTCGCCGTTGGACTGGCCACGCGAGGCGATGGAATCGGTGGAACAGAAATCGGCGAGGAAACTGGGGCCGTCGACCACCGTGACCATCGTATCCAGCCGCGCCAGGTCGGACAGCGAGAAGCCGTCCTCGTCACGCACGTGGAAGGTCGCTGCCACGGGCATGGGCTCGCCGATGCCCGTGGATTCGATCAGCAGGTAATCGAAGCGGCCTTCATCGGCCAGCCGGCGCACCTCCTGCATCAGGTCGTCGCGCAGCGTGCAGCAGATGCAGCCGTTGGAAAACTCGACCAGTTTTTCCTCGGTGCGACTGAGATCGGCACCGCCGTCGCGGATCAGCGACGCATCGATGTTCACCTCGCTCATGTCGTTGACGATCACCGCCACCCGTCGTCCGTCTCGGTTATGCAGCACGTGGTTCAACAACGTGGTCTTGCCCGCACCGAGGAAACCCGACAACACGGTGACGGGCAACCGGTTCGCGCGCGTGGCGGCGAAGGGCGCGCTCATGGCTGCAGGTCCACGTGGCTGGCGGTGCCCTGCAGGGTCTGCTGGTTGCTGCCCGAGCCACCGATGGTGTCGACCACGATCTTCTGCAGCCCCGGGAACGCCGCCGCCAGACGAACGTCGACGTGATCCAGCCGCGCCGCGGTGTGGCAGGTGTAGTGATACGCCGCGTCGATATCGGCATGGCCGCCGGGCTCGGTCGCACCGCCGAACCCGTGCGGCGACACCGTCGCGGACACGAGCGTGCAGCTGGCCGCCGCGGCGGGCACGAACCAGGTTCCCGCCTTCAGCGTGGCAAGGGCCTTGTCCAGCGCCGCGTGCTCCTGCGCCGAGCCCGGCGGGTGCTCGAAGCCGACGGCGTCATGGCCGGGCAGGCTCAACTGCACGTCGAGCGCGTCGGCTTCCATCGACACGCCGACGCTGGCCTGGCCATGCACATGGGGCCCCAGGTGACGTTCCTCGGCGCCGGCGGCGGCGGGCAACAGCGCGAGCAGGAACGGAAAGACCATCATCGACATATTCATGGGTTCGTCTCCGGGTGAGTATTGTTATAATATAACACTCGAAGCGAGCGATGGCGTCAGGTTTCGTTGAATTTGAGCAGTCTTCCTGCATTCGCGATGACGATGAACGCGCCGAGGTTTTGCAGCATCGCGGCGGCGAGGGCGCCGTTGCCGGCCCATCCGCCGCCGAGCGCCATGCCGACCAGGGCCAGTGTCCAGGCCGCGCTGAGCCCCAGGTTGACCCGCAGCGTGCGACGGGTGCGACGCGCCAGGCGCACCGCCGTGGCGATACGCGAGAAGTCGTCGCCCGCCAGCACGATATCCGCCGAGGCCAGGGCGATGTCGCTGCCCTGCCCGCCCATCGCCATGCCGACCAGGCCCGCGCGTAACGCCAGGGCATCGTTGATGCCGTCGCCCACGACCAGCGGCTTGCCACCCGCGGCGACCACCGCCTGGACGAAGGCCAGCTTGTCCGGTGGCAACGCCCCGGCGACGACATCCTCCAGGCCCGCGATGGCGGCGACCCGGGCGGCTTCCGACGGACGATCGCCGGTGAGCAAGGCTTGCCGGCGGATGCCCAGCCCGCGCAGCGCGAGCAAGGTATCGGCCACGCCCTCGCGCACTTCGTCGGCCAGGCAGACCCAGCCCAACAGACGACCCGCCTCGGCCACGGCGGCCACCGGCCCGTCATGATCCGGCGGCTCGGACACCGACACGCCATGCTGTCCGAGCAGGCTTTCGCGACCCAGGAACACGGGTCCCGAGGGGCCCTGCCCGCGCATGCCGAAGCCGGCTTCCTCCCGGATATCGTCGAGCGCGGCCGGCGTGCCCGGCCATTGCGCGATGGCACGCCCGACCGGATGGGTGCTGGCCGCGCCGAGCGCCATGGCGACCGACGCCAGCCTGGCGCGATCGTCCTCGCGCGATGGCGCCAGCCGGACCACACGCAGGCGGCCGGTGGTGACCGTGCCGGTCTTGTCCACCACCAGCGCATCGGCTTCGGCCAGGCGTTCGAACACGATGCTGCTCTTGACCAGGATGCCGTGGCGCGCGGCCACGCTCACCGCGGCCAGCGCGGTGGATGGCGCGGCCAACACCATGGCGGACGGGCACGCGGCCACCAGCAGCGCGAGCACGGCGCCCATGCTCTGCGTGGTGAACCAGAGGATCAGGGCGACGAGCAACACCAGCACGAGGTAGCGTCCCGCATAGCGCTCGAGCAGCCGGGTGATCGGCGGCTTGCTCCGCTCGGCATCCTGCATCAGCGCCACCACGCGACCGAGCGCGGATTGCGCGCCGACGCGCGACACGCGTACGTGCAGCAGGCCGTTGAGGCTGAGCGAACTGCCCAGCACGGTGTCGCCCACCGCCACTTCCACGGGCAGCGATTCGCCGGTGAGCGATGCGGTGTCCACGCTGGCCGTTCCCGTCACCACCACGCCATCGGCGGGTATGCGATCGCCAGGCCGCACCTCGATCACGTCGCCGGCCACCAGCCGCTCGGCAGGCACCGTGTCTACTTGGCCTTCGCGCACCACGCGCGCCGTGCTGGCCGTGAGGGCGGTCAGGGCTTCCACCGCTTCGCGCGTGCCGAGCAACGAGCGGTCTTCCAGCATCTGCCCGACCAGCATGATGACCGGCAACAGCGTGGCGGTGACGAAGTTGGCGGACACCAGGCAGGCCAGGATCGCCAGCGCCACCAGCTGGTCGACCACGCCATGCAGGTCGGGCTGGTGCAGGCTGCGCAGGGCCGAGGCGAACGCGGGCCCCGCCACGAGCACGGCGGCGATGGCCTGGAGCAGGCCCACCTCGACCGTGCGCTCGGGAAACAGTGCGGCCAGCACGAACGAAAAGGCGATGAGGCCCGCGGCCAGCAACACCGCAACGATGCGCAGGCGCCAGCGGCGACGCTCGCTGCCGGTCAGCAGCATCGCGCCCGGCGAGGCGACAGTGGTGGTGGCGCTCATGGGCTCGCTCCGGAAATCAGGACATGCGTACGATCGCCCGCCGGTACCGTATCGACCCGGCCGACAATGTCGAAGATCGACCTGACCCGCTCGCGATAGATCTGATCGACCACGGTGCGCCGGTCCAGCGAAGGGTCGCGGCCCAGCGAGAGCACCACGGCCGAACGCTCCTCGGCCTTGTGCACCGTCTCCTGCGCGCGGGCATGCGCCTCGTCGAGGGCACGCGCGCGATTCTGCTCGGCCATCTGGCGCCGGTTCTCGGCAGTGGTCCGCGCATCGGCCAGCGAGCGCTCCACCTGCTGGCCGACGGTCAGCACACTGTCGAACGACTCCTTGGCCCCGGCGGGGATCGACGGCACCACGTCGATGCGCGCCACGCGGATGCCCATGCCGCCATGGGTATCGGCCGCGGCGGCCAGGCGCCGGTTGACCTCGCTCACCAGGTCGAGTGCGAAATGTTCGCGCTGCATGGCGAGTCGTGGCGTGCCCGCCGCCTCCGGCCGTGCCACCAGGATGCCGTCGAGGGAGCGGCTGGCGCACAGGTGTACGGCGGCGGCGATGAGCGCACGCCGCAGCAGGGGCTCGATATGGTCGCCCGCTGTCACGAAGGCCACCGGATCGTCGATCTGGTAGAACAGCATGGTGCGCAGGTGCACCAGCGCCCCGTCGCCGGTCATGAAGAACCACGTGTTGTCGCGCGCGTTCGGCGACGTGGCGGCACCCTGCCCCGGCACGTCCTGCATGCCTTCGTCCATGGGCGATCGCGTCTCGAGCACGTCGGGCGCGAACTGCACCTGGCGGCCCTGCGAAGGCAGCAGGATCACGGCATCGATCGGCGCGGGCCAGGTCAGCAGCAGGCCAGGGCCCGCCGTGCGGACCACCTGGCCGAAGCGCGTGACCACCGCGCGGCTGTCCGCCGGCACGCGCTGCACGCCGTGCAGCAACCAGGCGCCCGCCAGCAGGGCGACCAGCGCGAACAGCAACCGGAACGACCAGGTCAGCGTGTCGGCAAGGACGGGTGCACGCACGGCCCTCATGGCTTCTTCGCGCCCTGCCCGGCCGCCGGACCGTCCACCAGCATGCGGAACGGCGCGGCATCCGTGCGCAGGATGATCCGGGTGCCCGGCCCGACCGCGGCATCCATCGTGTCGAACGATCGCAGCATCGTGTAGAGCTTCGGATCGGTGGTGTACGCCTTCTGGTAGATCGCGGTGGACTGCGTCTGCGCGTCCGCCTCGATACCTGCCGCCTCGGCCTTGGCCCCGGCCACGGCGATGCGTGCGTCGCGCTCGGCTTCGGACACGATCTGCGCCGCCTGCCGCTGGCCCTCGGCGGAACGTTGCGCGGCCGCCGTGTCACGCTCGGATTTCATCCGGTCGATCGTCGCCTGCAAGGCTTCGCTGGAGAGCGTCAGGCGCTCGATACCCACCTGGCGGATGTCGACGCCGTAGACACGCCGGGCCTGCTCACCCACGCGCTCGCGCAGCCGCGCCTCGAACGCATCGATGCGGATGCGACCGGGATCGGTGTTGACCATCTGGGCCAGGTCGAAGCTGCTGGCCGTCATTTCCAGCGACGACGCCATCAGGCTGCGCAGCTGCGACGCGGCCACGTCCGGATCGTTCTGCACGGCACGCAGGAACAGCTGCACGTCGTCGGCGCGATGCGGCACCGACCAGACCACATAGGCCTGCACCAGGACACGCAGGCCGTCGCGCGTGCCCACGTCCTGCAGGCCGCTCGAGGTAGTGCGCAGCCGGAGATCCACCAGCGTGGTGGCCTCCACCGGCGCAGGCCATTTGAAGGCCGCGCCCGGTGCCAGCAGGACGCGGTCCGGACGGCCGAACCGGGTGACCACCACGCCCTCGCCCGGGCTGACGATGACGATGCACGCGCAGACCGCGGCCAGCAGCACGATGGCCGCCGCCACGGACCAGCGGACGGCACGGGCGCGTGGCGACGAGGTGGCCGATGCTTCGGTAATGCTCACAAGGTGTCCCCTGGTCCGGCCGCGACGGGTCGAAGGTCGAGCGTGGCCTTCTCGCTGTCGAGGCGGTGATCGATGATGGTGAGGTGGGCACGGTTGAGCGCGTCGCCCACGTGCGTCAGCCAGGATTCGAAAACGAACACGTCCGGCCCGGCATGCAGGCTTCTCGTGCTGGCCTGGAAGGTGGCGAAGGTGGCCTGCGCGCCGCCGATCTTCTCGCTGGCCTCGGCGCGGGCCTGGTTGACCGTTCGTGATGCGTCCTGGGCGGCACTGCCGCGCAGGGCGAACGCGCGTGCCTCGCTCTGGAAACGCATCGCGTCGCTGCGGATGCCCGCCGCCTGCACGTTGTGGTACGCCGAGGCGGCGCCGCTGGGCGGATGGATCGCCTCCACCACCACGTTGACCACCGCGATGCCCGCATGGAAAGCGGCCACGCGCCGTTGCAGGTCGTCGCGAAAGCGCTCGACGAAACCGGCGCGGTTTTCGCCCAGCAGTTCGTCCAGCGTGGACGACGAGAAATGGGTCACCAGCATGCGTCCCGCCTCCGCCCGGACGAGCGCGGCCGGATCGGTGGCGCCGTACACCGAGGCCATCGCGCCCTCGTCGTCGTCGGCCACGCGGAACACCACGCGCAGGTCGACGTTGACCACCTGGAAGCCCTGCCGGTCACCGGAGCGGCTGGCGATGAGGTAGCTGGCCTCGCCCGGGTGCGAGCCATCCCACAGGCGGTCCGCCGTCGCGGCCGGAATCGCCTCCGCGCCCATGGCGCCCTCGGCATCGGCGGCACCCGCGCTGGCCAGTTCGGCCATGAGGCGACCGCCCGGCTTGCCGGAAAACACGATGGGCAACGGATGGATCACCCCGAACTCCACCGTGCGTGCGCGCCCCAGCGGCCATGGCAGGTGCACGTGCAGGCCCGGTCCGACGACGGCGACCGGCACGCCGAAGCGCTCGACGACCGCGCGCTGCGACACGCCCAGGACGGTCACGGCGCTGGACAGCCACGCCAGCAGCAGCACGAAGAGGCCGGTCGGCAGCGCGGCACGGGCAAGGAAAGCCAGTACCCAACTGCGCGCGAGATCGATCCCGTAGGCATCGCGCAACCAGCGTGCCGCGCGGCCCGGACGCGGCCACGCCATGCGCAGCACGGAGGTCAGCCACGGCAGGGCCGGATTGCGCCGCGTGGACGTGGCACCCAGCGGCATGAACAGTTGCAGCGCCGCGCGCAGGATGGACTCGACCGCACAGGCGCCGATGACGCCACCGACGACGTAAAGCACGCCGTTGGCCCACAGGTAGCCCTGCGCGGCGAACAGGCTGGCGACGCCGCCCGCGGCCAGGGACAGCAGCGGCGCCCGCAGCAGATCGCCCACGCCCGGCCCGTCTCCAGGCGACCAGGTCGCCGCCAGCCTTTGCAGGAATACGGCGGGTAGCGTGGCCAGCAGCAGAACCACCGCGGTCCACAGGGGCGGCGGCGTATCCATCCAGCCTGGCACGCGGAGGAACCCGACGACGCCCAGCAGCACGACGAGGTTGCCCGCGACGGCCACGATCCCCGGCAACCAGTCGCCGGTCCAGTCGATGGCGTCGAACCGTGCCCGAAGCCGGCGTAAGGCAAGCGTGGCCTGTGCGAGCCAGGGCGACGACGGCAGCTTCGGGTAGGCCATGGCCCGGGCCGGGCCGACCCAACCGTCCGGCCGTGCACGCACGCGTGCTACCAGACCTTCGGCGAACCACCCCGTGGCGGCGGCCAGCAGGGACAGGCCGGCCAGGCGGAGCGCCAGTGCGTCGGCCGACAGGGCGACCAGGGAAAGGACGAAGGCAAGCGTGCCGGCCACCGGCATGATCCAGGGGACCGATGGCGACGGACGTCGGTCACCAGCGTGCGAATACGGGAGCATGAGCGACGCCTGGAAACGAAAAGGGCCGGACCCCACGAGGCGTCCGGCCGCGACGTTATGTTATAACGTCTATCGCAATCAAGTCCCACGCGTCATTCCTCAGGAACTTGCGAACGCGCGATCAGGCATCGACGACCGGGGCGCTGCGGCGACCGAAGATACCCGCGACGAACGACGCGATGGCACCCAGCACCAGCATCGCCAGGGTCATCCAGGCGGCACGGGAGACACCGCGCGCGGCGACGTCGGCCGCTTCACGGGCCTTCTGCTCGGCGGTGGCCTTCAGCGCGTCGTAGCGCGCCACCGCCTGGCGATACGTGGAGATGTAGTTGTCGGCGATCTGCGCGGCCTCGTCGTGCGACTTGCCAGTACGTGCGGCGATGATGTTCACCAGCGCATCGCGATCGGCGGCCTCGAGCGCCGGCTTGCCCTCGCTGCGCACGCGATCGAACCAGGCGGCCAGGTCGTCGGTAGCACCCTGCGGGGTCTGCGCGGCGTTGACCGCGGCCTGTTTGCCCGCATCGGCCGTATCGGCGGCCTTGTCCTTGAGCGTCTCCGGATTCAGTTCCGGCTTGCCGGTCTGGCGAAGCGTGGTCTCCAGCTGACCTTGCAGGTCTTTCCAGTCCATATGGATGCCCTGCTTGTCGAGCTGGTCCTTCAGGCCATCGGCCACACCCGGCGCCGCGGCGGCGATGCCCGCGCCCGTCAGCGACAGCCCCTTGCCGACCACCGCACCCGCGGCATCCGCGGCGCTACCGGCCAGGCTGGCCAGCAGCCAGGTGGTGATCAACGAGGTCAGCGCCCAGGTCAGCAGACCATGCATGCCGCCGCCGACCGACGCAAGGCGACCGGCCACGAACGCGCCGACGATGACGGAAACCAGGGAGGTGACGACTACCCAGATGCCGGCGCCGGTCGCCAGCCCGCTGACCGGACTGGCCTCGCGCAGCGGGTCGATCGTCGACGCACCGATGGCGGTGCCCAGCACGCCCAGCGCCAGATAGGTCACCAGTGAAAACACGCAGCCGGCGATTGCCGCACCCCAGGACATCCTGGGAACCAGCCTGTCACGCATGACCAGAGCCATGACCGTTACCTCGTTACTGTGGGGAAAGGTTGGCAAGTCTGGGGATGCCCTCGCTTTGACGCCTGATCCGGATGCATCATGCGGCCTAGTGCATTCGCCTGACGCTCCTGAGGAAACCTTCGATGTCGGTCGTTGAACCCAGCGAGGCACCGCCCGCCCCGCCCCGATCCACCAACCGTCGCCAGTTGCAGCAGATCATCACCGGGCTGACCGAGGGCGTGATCCTGGTCGAGCCCGACCAGTCCATCACCTGGGCGAACGAAGCCGCCCTCGCCATGCACGGCGCTGGCGACGTGGCCGAGCTGGGCGCCACGGTCAGTGAGTACCGAGACCGTTACCGGCTGCGCTATCGCAACAATCACCGGCTGACCAAAGGCAACTACCCGATCGACCGGGTGATCGCCGGCGAAATCTTCGACGACGTGGTCGTCGAAGTGGTGCTGGCCAGCGACGAGGAACGCCGATGGGTGCATCGCGTGCGCAGCCTGGTGCTGACGGACGCGGACGGCGCGCCGGACTGCCTCGCCCTGATCGTCGCCGATGCCAGCGACTGGGCCAGCGCCGAGCAACGCTTCGAGCGCACGTTCAACGCCAACCCGGCGCCCGCCGTGATCTGCCGGCTGGAGGACAAGCGCTACATCAAGGTCAACCAGGGCTTCCAGGAGATGACCGGCTACACGCGCGAGGACGTGATCGGCAAGACCGTCGCCGACGTGGACGTGCTGGAGTTGGCCGACCGGCGCGAACTGGGCCTGCAGCGCCTCAACGAGGGCGCCACCGTGCCGCAGATGCAGGCGCAGCTCAGCCTTCCCGACGGTTCGACCAAGTGCGTGGTGGTGGCGGGCCAGCCGATCGAGATCGGCGAGGAAGCCTGCATGCTGTTCACCTTCATGGACCTGGAACCTCGGCGGCGCGCCGAGGAAGCCCTGCGCCAGAGCGAGGAACGTTTCGCCAAGGCGTTCCGCATCGCGCCGGTGCCCACCCTGATCTGCAATGCCGACAACCTGCAGGTGGTGGAGATCAACGACGCGGTCACGCAGACCACCGGGTATGCCGCCGAGGACATCATGGGCCGGTCGCTCAAGGAGATCGGCCTGTTCGCCACGCACCAGGCCTATAACCAGTTCTGCCGGGCGCTGGAAGAAAGCGGCAGCCTGCTCAACGTCGAATACGCGGTGGAGCGCAAGGATGGCGACGCGCTCGATTGCCTGGTCTCGGCGGACACCGTGAGCATCCACGGCGTGCGCTGCTACCTGGTCTCGCTGATGGACATCACCGATCGCAAGCGCACCGAGATGGAGCTAGTGGCGGCCATCGAGGCCGTCATGCAGGACGCCTCGTGGTTCAGCCAGACGCTGCTGGAGAAACTCGCCAACGTGAAACGGGGCAACCGCCCGCTGCAGGCCGAAAGCCTGGGCATCGCCGAACTCACCGCACGCGAGCGCGACGTGCTGGGCCTTCTCGCCGAAGGCCGCGCGGACAAGGACATCGCGCTCGAGCTGGGCGTGTCGCACAACACCGTGCGCAACCACGTGGCGGCGCTGTATTCCAAGATCGACGTGCACAGCCGTGGCGAGGCCATCGTCTGGGCACGCGAGCGCGGCGTACACGGGCGAGACGCCAGGCGCGAGCCACGCAAGCGCTGACCCGTGCCGCCGATGCGAATGCACCAGGTCGCCTGATGCATCCGCACGTGGCCTGCACATCCGCTCCGGTAGACGATGGCCCTACACCCACAACGAGGCATCAGCGCATGGACAAGAACCGCGTCGAAGGCGGCATCAAACAGGCCAAGGGCTCGATCAAGGAAGCGATCGGCAAGGTCACCGGCAACAAGCAGGCCGAAGTCGAAGGCGCCGCCGAGAAGAACGTCGGCAAGGTGCAGCGCAAGGCGGGCGAAGTGGCCGACAAGGTTCGTGACGCCACGAAGTAAGCACAATTGAGTTTAGCGGGCTGGGCGGTCACTATCCGGGGTATTCCCGTCAGGTTCCCTACGCGCCCGCCATGCCGCCCAAGAAAAGCACGCCGAAGAAGACCGCTCCAGCGAAGGCAAGACAGAAGATGCAGATGGCGGACATCGCCCGCCTGAGCGGCGTGTCCAAGTCCACCGTATCGCGCGCACTGGCCGGCAGCGCGCTCATCAGCGAGGAAACCCGGGAGCGCGTCCGCGAGGTCGCCTCCCGTTTCAAGTACACGATCAACCGGATGGCGGTGGAGTTGCGCTCCGGCACCAACCGCACCATCGCCGTCGTGGTGCCCTACGAGGACCACTGCCGCCAGACCTTCGCCGACCCCTTCTTCCACGCCATGATCGGCAGCCTGGCCGACGCGCTGACCGAGCGCGGGCTGGAAATGCTGCTCACGCGCGTTCCCGCCGACCACATCGATTCAATCGCCGCCATCGTCGACGGCGGCCGCGCCGCGGGCGTCATCCTCATCGGCCAGTGGCGCCAGCACGAGGCGCTGAACGAACTGGCCGCCCGGTCCGTACCGTTCGTGGTCTGGGGTGCCCACCTTCCCGGGCAGCAATACTGCAGCATCGGTGGCGACAACCGGCTGGGCGGCCGCCTTGCCGGCGAGCATCTGGTGGCGAAGGGCCGCACGCAGGCCATCTTCCTGGGTGACCGCGAGCTACCGGAAGTGGCCCTGCGCCTCAAGGGCTTCACCGAGGCCCTCAAGGCCGGCGGCGCATCCCTCGGCGCGCGCCGGATCAAGGCGACGTCGTTCCTGCCGGACTCGGGGCGCGAGGTCATGCAGGCGGTGATGAAAGAAGGCCATGCCATCGATGCCATCTTCGCCAGCAGCGACCTCCTGGCCATGACGGCCGTGGGCGTCCTGCACGAGCACGGCATCTCTGTACCTGGCGACGTATCCGTCATCGGCTACGACGACGTGGGCATCTCGGCGCACTTCAATCCGCCGCTGACCACGGTGCGACAGCCCATCCATGCCGGCGGCGTGGCGCTGGTCGATGCATTGACCCGGCTCATCGCCGGCGAAGCCGTAGCGGACGAGCCCATGCTGCCGACGGAACTGGTCGCGCGCGCCAGCAGTTGAAGCTGCCGCCGCGACCTCAGTAACCCTGGCCCGTCGCGGTCCTCGACTCGATCGCCACCGTGGGCGACCCGCCGGCCGATGACACCACCACCCGGTTGCGCCCGCCCCGCTTGGCCGCGTACAGGGCGCTATCGGCCGTCATGACCATGTCGTTCCAGGCCTCGCCCGGCTGCGCCACGTGCAGCCCCACGCTGACCGTGCAGGCCAGGCTGTCGCGCGCGTTGAGCAGGATGGGTTCGCCCTCCACCGCCTGGCGCAGTCGCTCGGCGACCAGTCCCGCCGCCCACTCGTCGGCATCCAGCAGCAACACCATGAATTCCTCGCCGCCCACGCGGCCCAGCCGGTGCGGTGGCGGCACATGCAAGCGCAGCCGGTCGGCGATCGCGACCAGGGCCTCGTCGCCGCCGACATGGCCCCAGCGATCGTTGATCCCCTTGAAATGGTCGACGTCGATCATCACCACGGCGATCCGCTGGCGCCGTCGGGCTGCATCCACGGCGGCGCGCTGGCCCACCTCCCAGATCACACGGCGATTGGACAAGCCGGTCAGCGCATCCTGGCTGGCATACCGGACCAGTTCGGCATCGAACTGCCGGGTCAGCATCCACAGGAAGCCCGGCGTGATGACCCAGGTCAGGAGCAGCCGGGTCAGCAGGCCGAAGTTCGCGGTGGGATCGACCCGGAAAGCCATGTCGGCATGGGCCAGCCACCACAGGCAACGAGCCAGCAGCGCCAGCGCCCAGAGGAAATGGAACGCGGCGCCCACCCGGGCCGCGACGCGCCGGGATTCGTCACGGCATTGCCACAGCATGACGCCGGCCGTCACGGTGAGGATGCCCCGCAGCGTGGTGCCCGCCGGAATCATGAACTGGTAGTACTGGCCCACCACGCCCACGTAGATCACTTCGAGCAGCCCCATCAGCGAGACCAGGACGATCAGAGGCCAGATCCGGAACGGGCGATCGAGATACAGCCAGAACGAAACGAGCGAGAACGTCGTGCCCAGGTCGATCAGGAGGTTGCCCACCACGCTCGACCCGATCACGACGACACGGAACGCGGGCACGATCAACACGATGAAGCCGGCGGCTATGCCGGCATGACTGGCCGCCATCCACAGCATGCCCTGGATGTAGCGACGCTTGCGCAGCGCGACGTGCAGGGCCGCGAACATGATGGCGGACAGCGTCGCGAACAACGCATTGATGATGAGCAAGGTGCCGGCATGCGCCTGCGCCGCGAGCCATTCCACTTAGATCACCAACCCTGACGAGTGACGGGCGTTCGCCCGGCGCGAAGTATAGAGCGAGCCCTTTTTACCAAGGCTACACCCCGTGTATCGGCCGCCGTACCCGTTTCTGGATGGTTTTCGTCATCAGGCGATGTAGAAGCGCCGCCGGAAGGCGTACATGTCCCTGAAGGTGCAGAACTCCGGTGCGCCCAGGTTCCATACCGGCACCTTGCGTGCCAGGTCCGCATGCCAGCGCCGGCGGGCCGCCTCGAACGCCTTGCGCTCGTCGGCGGTCAGGTCCGCCACCAGGTAGCCGAGCGATAGGTGAAAGGTAAAGCTGTCGTGGTCGGGCGCGCGGATGCCGGTGGCCTCCGACAACCGGTCGCGTAGCCGGCGCAGCTTCGCCTCCTCCGCCGCATCCACGGGCACCATCTCGATGCGCAGGCCCTCGGTGGGCCCGGCCCGCTGCGTGTCCACCCGCATCCGCAGCGGCAAGGCGCAGCCCAGGTCGAACAGCGCGAGCTTCCCGGCCAGCGCCGCGTCGCACTGCGCCATGGTGGCGTCCGTCGGCACGTCCCGGGGCCAGACCCCGGCCGTGCGGTGCTCGTCGTCCGCGCAGCCCAGCACGGTCATGTGGTAGCTCGACGGCGGCAGGACCGCCACCTTTTCCATGAAGGCCTGGGCGGGAAACTCGCGGTAGATATCCAGCAACGCGTCGAACGCGGCAAAGCCGGCATCCTGCTGCGGTACATGGCAGATGACGGTATTGCCGGCGAAGGCATGCACCTGGCGGTTGGCCAGGAACTTGTGGCCCACCGTGCGCGGCGTGGCCCGCACGGGCGCCATCGGCGCCAGCAACGACAACCCGGCCAGGGCCGAGCCGCCGAGGGCTATCCAGTTCCGGCGCGTCGCATCCGGCAGGTCGTCCGCCGTGGCCGCCGGGGTGTCAGCCTGCATGGGCCGCGCCCTCCAGGCCATCGCGGTAGCGCAGCACGGCCTCGGGCTCGTCGGTCTGGATGATGCTGACGCCTTCGCGGAACAGGCGTCCCCACACGGCATCCGGATTCGCCAGGGCATCGGCATCGCCACCGTAGCCGGCCACGAAGCCCTGCCACAGCGTGTTGACGAACAACCGCACGTGCAGGCGGCGCGCGGCGGCCACCACGGGTGCGAGCTGCGCGGCCTGCATGCGCGGCAGCTCGAACGCCACCGGTCGAGCGCCGCCTTCGCCCTGCTTCGTCGCGATCGCGGCCAGGTCGGCATCGCCGTGGGCATTCATGAGGATGGGCATGAAGTTGACGTGGTCGAACGGCGACATCGCCGCCACCGGGCTGCTGTCCACGCCCACTTCCGTCTTCACCACCACCTGCCGCTCCATGCCCGCGCGGCGCACCGCGTCCACCGTCTCGACATAGACGGCCGCCTTCACGTCGAGGTTGAGCATGATGCGCCCCTTCGCCGCGGCCAGGATCTGCGCCAGCGACAACGGATGCAGGTCGGTCAGGGCCATGTCCGGCTGGCCCTCGTCGTCCTTCAGGCGCAGCTTCGAGAGGTCGGCCCAGGTCAGGTCGGCCACCTTGCCATGGCCATCCGTGGTCCGGTCCACCGTGTCGTCGTGGAACATCACCAGGGTGCCGTCGGCCGCCTTGCGCACGTCCGTTTCCATCATGTCCGCACCGATGGCGATGCAGCGCTGCAACCCCGCCAGCGAGTTCTCGGGCGCATGGCCGGCAAACCCGTGCCCGGGCGCGGGGTTGTGGCAACCCCGGTGGGCCACGACGATGAGACCGCCGTCCGGGCGTGCCAGCCGCGCCTGGGTCGCCTGCATGGACGTGGGGGTGGCCTGCAGCGGCAGGGCCATCGCCAACAGGGCGATGCCCAGGGCCGGAAACATGGGATGCATGGGTGTCTTTCCTCGGGATCAGAGCTTGGGCGTGTAACGCACGCCGAACCAGTATGTCGTGGGAACCGAGTAGCTGTCTTTCAGCAGGTTCTCGCGGGGGCCGACGAAGCTGGTGATGCGGGTATGCGTCACGTTGCTCACCTGCGCCAGGACGCTCAGCGACGGGGTGATCGCATAGGTGGCCGACAGGTCCAGCTGCGAACGCGGCGCCCAGTACAGGTCCTGCCAGGCGATGTTGCTGACCACGGAGCGCAGCGCCTTGCCCTGCCGGTTGAAGGCCGCGCGCAGTTCCAGGCCGTCATGGGTGTAGAACACCGACGCGTTGGCCGTGTAGTTGGGCTGCCCGACCAGGCGGTCGATATGCCGGCTCTGCTGCGCGATGGTCGTCGTACCGGTGCTGTACGGCACCTCAAGGCCACCGTCCAGCATGGCGACGTTGCCGCTGACGCCGAACGACGACAGCCACGGCACGATCGGTTCGAGCGAGTTGAGCACACCGGACAGTTCCAGCCCGCGGATGTGCGCCTTCGACGCATTGGACGGCGTGCTGATGAACACGTTGTTGTACGTGGTGCCGTTGTACGCGAACGTGCCCAGGTTGGACAGCGTGAAGATCTCGTTCTGGATGCGCTTGTTGAACACCGCCGCCGATAGCATGCCGTCGTAGTCGCCCGGCAGCTGCCAGTCCAGCGCCAGATCGAGGTTGGTCGACACGCGTGGCTTGATCTGGGGATTGCCGATGGTGACCGTGATGCCCTGGGCGTTCGGGTTGCCGACATCGCCCGTGTTGACGAAACCGATCGAGGTGCGCGCCGCGTACGCATCGTACGGCGGGCGACCGAGCGTGCGGCTGGCAGCTGCACGCAGGTCCAGGTTGTCGTTGATGTGGTAGGTCATGATCGCGGACGGCAGCAGGTAGCTGTATCGCGATTGGGTCGGCGCATCCACGTAGCCGTACAGGCCCGTGGTCGGGTCGAGCTGGCGCTGGCGACCCACCGTGGACTGGCGCGTGCCGTCGTAGTGCAGGCCGGCCAGGATATCCAGGTCGTCCGAGCGGTAGCCCACGTCACCGTAGGCCCCGAAGATCTTCTCCTGGTGCGAGAAGTTGTCCTGGTTGCTGAAGGACGACTGGTCGGTCGCGTTGAACGCGCTGAGCGGCACCGCACGCAACGCGGCATTGGCCTTCTTCGGATCGATCGTGATCAGGTTGAGCCCGAGGTAACGCATGGGCGCGTTGGACGGTGCCAGGACATCGGCGATGTTCAGCGCGGGCGCCGTGGCGTTTGGCTGGAACTCGTCGCGGTACACGCTGTAGCCCGGCTTGTCCGTCGTATACGCCACGCCGGCGCCGAAACCGAACCCGCGATCGGATTCGTCGCGGTTGAAGGCATAGTCCAGCCGCCCGGTCAGGATCTTGTCCTCCGCGGTGCGCTTGTAGTCCGGACGCCAGTACAACAGGCTGTAGTTGCCGTAGTTGTAGAACGACTGCGGCGACACCGGAAACCGCTGGTTGAACTGCGAGGTGTCGTAGGTGAAGCCATAGGCCGACGTCGGGTTGACGGTCACGCCGGGGCCGGTGGTGCCGGTGGGCACGGCGGCAGGACGCACGGCACCGGTGATGTACTTGTACATCTGGATCGGCTCGTCGTAGGTCGCATCCGACCACGACGCCTTCGCGCTCAGCACCTGGCGATCGTCCACATGCCAGTCCAGGCCGGTCTGGAACAGCTTGGTACGCGTGGTGGTCACCTGGTGGGAATAGCCCACCTCGACATCGCCCACCGGATAGGTGCCCGAGGTCGGGGTCTGGTTGTACACCATGTTGCGATTGCGTGGATCGATGAGCAGCTCGTTGCGCTGCATGTCGTCCTTGAACGAGTAGAAGCCCGCCGTGGCATAGCCCTGCACGTCGTCGCTGAACTTCGCCTCGAACTTGCCGGTGAGGCCGTAGCGGTCGCGCTTGTCGTCAACATACCAGTACTTGTCCTGCTGCGGCACCGCGTAGCCGTTGCCCAGGTTGGTTCCCGAGAGCAGATGACCGCCGTTGTCGTAGTAGCTCTCGTGGATCGTGTCGGTGGTCATGTGCGTTTCGGTGTAGCTGCTCAGCGTCTGGTAGTTGCCGGACAGCGTGAAGCCGTACTGGTGCTCGTCACCGAACGTGGTGCTCCCCGTGGCGTTGAAGCGGTAGCCCGGATCGCTCTGGTCGCTCGGGCGGCCGTTCTCGCTCGCATGTCCCGCCGAGGTCTCCATCGTGAAGAACGGCTTGCCGCCGTTTTCGAACGCACTGCGGGTCTTCAGGTTGATCGCGCCGCCGGTCGCGTTCGGGTCCAGCTCGGGGGTGAAGGTCTTCACCACCTGCAACTCGCTCACCATGGAGGACGGCAGGATATCCAGGCGCACGCCGCGCGTGATGGAGCCAAGGTTGCCGTTGGGCGTACCCGGCGACGCGATGGTCAGGCCGTCGATGGTCACGTTGTTGTAGGACGGACCCAGGCCGCGGATGACCGGGGTGGCCGCTTCGTCGCGCGGGTGCTCGTTGTCCGTGGCCGGCAACACCGAGATGCCGGGCACGCGGCGCAGCGCCTCCACGATGGTGGCATCGGGCAGCGCACGCACGTCCGTGGCACTGACCACGTCGGAAATGTTGGTGCTGGCGCGCTTGCTGTCGATCGCCGCGTCGTTGGCGCGGCGGATACCGGTCACCACCATGCCATCCATCTTCTGCGCATCCCCGGCCTGGGCCGTGTCGTCGCCCGGTGCGACGGGGGTGGGCGGCACGGGTGCCGACTGCGCGGCGATGCCCTGGCACCAGGCAGCCACCAGGCAGGCCAGCACGGTCTTGCGGAGGATACGAGTGTCGTTCACGGAGAGCCCCTGGATGAAATGTAATGCAACCGATTGCATCAAGATTATCCAGGGGATGTTGCGGAATTATTTCCGTGCCCGTTGCGCCCGGGGGATGATTAGGCCCAGCGGATGTAGGAGCGCACGCACGTGCGCGACATGTGTTGAGGCCATGCCCCCATCCTGGCGCGTGAGCCCATGGATCGACGCGAAAACATGTCGCGCACGTACGTGCGCTCCTACACGCCCCGCCGACCCATCATGCGCCGGCGGCCCGCTTCACCGGATCACGCACCAGAGCGTCAGCACCAGCGCCGGCAGCATCACCACGCTACCGGTCTTCAGGAACTGCCAGAAGCCCACCGCCTCCCCTTCCCGCCGGAT
The DNA here is from genome assembly GCF_030209605.1 of Luteibacter sp. ME-Dv--P-043b. Lineage (NCBI taxonomy): Bacteria > Pseudomonadati > Pseudomonadota > Gammaproteobacteria > Lysobacterales > Rhodanobacteraceae > Luteibacter > Luteibacter sp. ME-Dv--P-043b. Next base: position 32,246 of record NZ_JARVRT010000018.1, on the reverse strand, counting down.
TGCCTGCAACCAGAGAATGGTGGCCAGCGAGCCGGTGATCGACAGGTTCGGGCCCAGGTCCACGCCCACCAGCGTGGCGTCCACGACCTGCTGCGCGGCATGCGCCTGGGCCAGCGTGGCGCTGGCTAGCAGGCCCACCGGCAGGTTGTTGGCCAGGTTGCCGCCCAGCCCCGTGGCCGCGCCGGCGGCCCAGGCGGCGAGCGTGACGCTGCGCGAGGCGAGGTCTTGCAGGCTGTGCGCCAGCAGGCCGACCACGCCGGTGGCGACCAGCACCTCGACCAGCACGAACAGGCCGGCCACCAGCGGCAGCACGCCCCACGACACGCCGGCTATCGTGGCGCGCGGGCTTTCCCGCTTCCGCCATGACACCGCTACCAGGGCCAGCACACCCATGATCGCGGTCGGCAGGCCCAGGCTGCCGTCCCATGCCGATACGGCCATCAGCACGACGGCCGTGGCCGCGATGGCGACGAGCGTGAGCTTGCCGTGGCCCGACAGGCGAGGCACGTCCACCTGCGCCTCGCACGATCCGCGCAGCTTGTCGCGCTGGGTCAGGTACAGCGCGGCGAAGGTCACCGCGATGGAGACCAGCGACGCCAGGCCGAACCGTGCCAGCCACGCGCCGAGCGACGGTACATGGCCCGCGTACAGTACGAGGTTGGCCGGGTTGGAAATCGGCAGCACGAAGCTGGCGGCGTTGGCGATGAACGCGCAGATGAACAGCAGCGGCAGCGGCTCCGCCTTCGCCCGCCGTGCGATGGCGAACACCGCCGGCGTCAGCACCACCGCCGTCGCGTCGTTGGACAGGAACGTGGTGGTGACGATGCCGGTGAGGTACACCAGCACGAACAGGCGCACGGGCGACCCGTGCGCGTGGTTGACCGCGACGGCGGCGATCCAGTCGAACAGGCCTTCGCGCCGACCCAGTTCGGACAGCAGCATCATGCCGGTCAGGAACAGGTAGACATCCATCCCCTTCATGACCGCCAAGCCGGCCGCGGCAGGCGAGAGGCAGCCGAAGACGACCACGGCCACCGCGCCGCCCACGGCCCAGATGGCTTCGGGCCACTTGAACGGACGGCCGACCACGCCGGCGGTCGCGATGCCGACGATCGCCCAGGCGAGCCACGGCGCGCTCATGCCGCACCCCCGGCGGGTACCGTCCGCGGATCGCTTTTTCCGCTACCTGGATGACCGCAGGCCTCGTGCAGCTGGTGGCGGTTGAGGAACCACAATGCGAGGGAACCGATCGAGATGGCACCCAGGACGAGGAACGCGCCGCGGTAGCCGATCGACTGGGCCATCATGCCGCCCAGCAACGGGCTGAGTGCCGCGCCCAGGCCCTGCATGGTCATGACCGCGCCCTGTGCGACGTTGACGCGACCAGTGCCCTGCATCAGGCGCGCGATGAGCGCCGGTACCGCGACGCTCTGCAGGCCGGCGCCGATGCCGTCCAGCATCTGCACCGGGTACACGCCCCAGTGACCGATGAACAACGCGGCCACGAGGCCACGCACCGGCAACGCCAGGAAGGTGATGAGGATCACCCACCAGTAACCCGTGGTCCGGATCATCCGCATCGCCACCAGCGAAGCCACCACCATGACCAGCTGGGCGATGATGATGGTCAGCGCGGTGAAGGCGCTGGGATCGGCCTGCCCGCCCGCGACCACGGCCAGGCCGTAGAGGGGCAGCATCGCCGCGTTACCCAGATGGAACAACGCCAGTGCCGCGGCCAACAGCAGCAAGGGCCGGCAGGTCAGCAGGATGGAGAAGCCCGACGGCGCATGGTCGTCGTCGGTATCGGTCTCCAGGCCGCGCGCGGCACGGTGGTCGATCGCCTTGGCGGGGATCAGCAGCACCGCGCCGATGGACAGCGCGGCGAACACGCCGGCCACGACGAATACCCCGCCGAAGCCGAACTTCCAGCCGATGAAGCCGGACAAGGCCGCACCGATGACGTTACCCGCGTGATTGGCCACCTGGTTGCGGCCGAATTGCCGGTCGAAACCGCGCGCACGCGCCATGCCCAGAGTGATGCCGGCGATAGCGGGGCCGATCAACGCACCGGCGATCGCCGTAGCCACCTGCGAGATTGCCACCATCGTAAAGGAGTGCGTGAACCAGACGATGCTCGAGGCAAGCACGGTGCACAGGCTGGAGAGCACCACGGCCATGCGCTTGGCACGCGTGGCGTCGATGACGGCGCCCGCGGGTGCCGTCACCAGCAACCCCGCGACGCCGCCCATCGTCATGACGCTGCCGATCGCCCCGGTGGTCCAGCCCAGCGACTGCAGGAACACGCCGAGGAACGGGCCGATGCCGGCCTGCACATCGGCAATGAAGAAGTTCAGCGCTTCGAGGGGACGCTGCCCGGGCATGCGCGCCGTGGGCGCGCCTGGTGCGGCGCTCACCAGTGCCGCCCGTGCTTGTTCGGACCCAGCTGGCTGCCCAGGATGCCGTGCGCGGGCCACGCCTCCACGGCATGTGCATCGCTGCCCGGGGCCGCGTCCTGCCGCTCGCGCCGGGCGGCTTCCGTCGGGGTCACGGCGAGGATGGCATCGTCGCCGACGACGCCGTGCCGGTCGGTCGCCACCACCCTGACGGCGACCTGCGTATCGATGGCCGGCCCGTGGATCCGTGCCTCCCACACGCAGGCCTCCCCGGCCACCGGCGACATCGCCACCATCGGGCCGTCGGCCACGCCGGCCGTCACCGAACGGATGTCCTCGCCGAATACCTTGGCGCGCACGTGCACCACACCGAACGGATCGACGACCTGCGGCGATGCCGGATCGGTCACCAGCCGTACATCCGCCGGCTGCGTGATCATCACGAACGGGCGTGGGTCGCGCAGGCGACAGAAGCGCCAGCTCACCACGCCTTCGTCGACGTTCACCACCGTATACCCCGGCGTACCTTCGTCTTCCTCGATCTGCCCGGTGGACCGCGTGGCGCCATATAGCACGGTGCCGTCGTTGAGCAGTTCGTTGTAATGGGTGTGTCCGGTATCGACGAATGCCACGCCCGCCTCGGCGAACATGCGCCCCAGCGCCTCGCCCTCGTCGGCCAGGTCGCCTGGGTAGGCATGCATGAAGACCAGCGGGGCGACACCGGTCGCCCGTGCCTGCGTCAGTTCGTTCGCCAGCCAGGCCTGCTGGGTCTCGCCGAGCCGGAAGTCGGGGCCGCCCGTGCCCTGGGACACGACATCCAGGAACAGGCAGGCCCGACCGTTCACCGTGACGCGACGGGGCAACGTCTCGCCACCCAGACCCTCGTAGAACGCCACCAGGTCGCCATCCTCGAAATCGTGGTCGCCCGGAATGGCGTGCAACGGCAACGGCATGCCTTCGAGCACCTCGCGGATGCGCGCGTATTGCTCGGCCGTGGCGTGGTTGGCGTTGTCGCCAGGCAGGAAGGCGAAGTCGACGCCGTGCTTCATCCGCACGTTGACATCGTCCACGACGGCGGAAAGGTGGGAGAGGCTTTCGTAACCGTCTTCGTCGGACGCGTGCAGGTCGCCTACATGAATCCAGGTCAGCATTCGCATGAACTTGCTCCGTTGGGACGCGGTGGGGATCCGCTCCGGATCGCAGTGCAGCAAACGTGCCAGGCGCCGCGGCGTCCTTCCGGCACCCGCCGCGGCGTTCCTCGTTCCCACGGGTGTCCCTTACCGGGACGAACCGATGTCCTCAAAGCGGACACCGCATCGCAAGCACGGTCAGCGCGACGCCGGGGCGGTCTCGTCGAAACTTTCGGCGCTCAGACGGATATCGGCTTGCGTCTCCAGCTGCCGCAGACGGTCGCTGGCATGGGTATCCTGCATTTCCTTCAGTACCCAGTCGCGCGATGAAGCGAAGTCCGGCGCGTCGATGTTGTCCAGCCGGATCAGGTGGAAGCCGTGCGCACTGGCCAGCGGCGCGGTGATCTGCCCCTCCTTCAACGCGAGCACCGCGGCCTTGAACTCGGGCGCGATGAAGCGACCCAGCGTCTGGTCGATCGCGCCGCCCTGCCCGGCGGTCTGCGGGTCTTCCGACCGAGCGGTGGCCAGTGCCGTGAAGTCGCCTCCCGCCTTCAGGGCACGCTGGATCTCGGTGATCTTCGCCCATGCCTTGGCCTTCGCTGCCGGATCCTTGCAGCCGTCATCGCAGCGAACCAGGATGTGGCTGAGCTGGTAGCGCGTGTAGTCCGTCCTGTGACTGTCGAAATAACCATGCAGCGTGGCGTCGTCAGGGTGGTAGTCATCGGCCAGGTGCTGCGCCAGGGAGGCGGCGAGCACTTCATCCTGCGCCATGCGCAGGCGCGCCGCCACACCCGGATCGTTCTCCAGGTGCTGCTGCCGTGCGGCATCGGCGAGCACGCGATTCTTCGCGTAGTTCAGGGCGAATTCGGGTGATCGGCGACGCTCGTATTCCGCAAACCGGGGCGGTAATTCGGACACCAGGCGATGATATGCATCGGCGGTCATCACCGTGTCGCCGAAGCGCAGCATCTGCCCCGCCGGCAACGCTGTCACGGCATGCGGCACCGCCGTGCCTGCGGCGGCATCGGCGAGTTCCTTCGCGGTAACACAGGTGCCGAGCGCCAGTGCGCAGGCCATGGCTACGCTGTACATCGTGACCGTGCGGGCCTTGAGGTTCATGCGGGAAATCCTTGTGGGTAGCAATGAAAAAAATGTCACGGCGAGGGATTGGCAGCGCCCTGGAGCGCGTGCGCGTAGGCCACGGCAGCCAGCGCGTCGTCCTGGCCCAAGTCGTCGAGGGCGGGGTCGCGAATCAGGTCGGTATCGGCCAGCGTTCCGGACTGGTCGATCATGCTGGCGTAAAGCTGCCAGCCGGCAGCGCGCACGGGATCGGGGGGCAGCAGCGTTCCTGCCGACTGGAGTTCGGCGAACTGCCGGGCCGCGGCGGCATCGCCATGCAGGGCCAGGTCGCTCAGCGCGCGCACATCGGCCGCGTAGCGTTCCCGTAGCATGGCCAGTTCCTCCGGGCTGACGTCCACCTTGACGGCATCCAGATCGGCCGCGTCGCTGTCGATGCGTCGCTGGGCGAGATCCAGCGACGCCGCCTGGCTGCCCGCATCGGCGGCGGACTGCAGGCGCGAGACGATATCCGCGTTGCTCGCGGCCAGATGTGCGCGACATCCCTCGACGACCCGGCGTGCCGCGGGCTCCGGCGTTTCCACGGGCACGGCGTCGTCGGCGGACTGGTTGGCGATGGCCTGACAAACGGCGAGGCGCTCGGTGTCGGCGTATACCCGTTGGGCACGATCGGCACGGGCCAGCCCCGTGTCGTTCGCGCGAGAAAAGGAAGCATGGCGAGGGTCGACGTTACGGACCCGGACCGGATCGGTGGCGTGCACGGCGACGGCGTCGACGTGCAGGAGATAAGAGGCGACGACCACGGCGCCCAGACAGAACAAGGCAAGGCCGCGACCAGGCAAGGGAGACATCGTCGATTCGTCCTTCGCAGGGTGGCACCGGAACACTGCAACGGCTCGCGCCGTTGCAGTGCCGCGAGGTTCGTCAGCTCACAGCGTATCGAGCAGGCCGAACGGATCGTCGGTGGTGATGATGTCGAAGTTGTCGGTGACGTAGCCAAAGCTACCGCGCTGGTCGGTGCTGTCGCGCAGCGTCGGGCTGACCACGAGCAGGTCGTTGAGCTTGTAACAGCACTGGCCGTTATTCTTGAAGAACTCCCCGGTGGAGCGATCGGCATCCGGAATGGCGTTGAACACGCCTACCTTGATGCCCGGGTTCCGTTCCGCGCTGTTGTAGATGTCACTGAGAAGACCGTTGGTGGTTTTCATGTCGATTTCGATATGGTGCACGTGCTTGGCCCAGTCCGCGTACGACGCCGGGACATCGATTTTTACCAGCATGTTGGGCGTGTACACAGGAATCGGCGTGATATGCGCATTCGCGCCTGCAGCCGAAAGATAGGCGGCATACGTTGGGAACATCGTGGCATTGAGCTTGTAGAACAGTCCCGCGCCCAGGGGAGCCAGGCGTGTTCCCAGCGACGCCCGTGCGGCAGCGATCACCTTCTGCATCGTCAGAACGTCTTTCACGTCGAATACGACGGTACCCTTGGGACTGATCGACCAATAATCCAACGCGCTTTCGACGGTGGGAACGTGGTAACCGGTGAGGTCACGGTTGCGATTGTCCAGCAGCTGCAGTGCGGTCACCTGCGCCGCGGTCAGGAAGGACACCGTCGGATTGTCGCCGGTGTTTTTGTACGGATCGTATTTCTGTGCCGCAGGGCTGTTGCGTGCGTAGACGTTGGTGGTGCGGCCCAGGTTGAAGTCGTGCATCAGCACGGGCACCTGGTCCTTGGTCAGTTTCACGTCCAGTTCCATGCCGTCGAGGCAACTGTCGCGGGCCGTCTCGATCGCCCCGCGCGAGTTTTCCGGGTCGTTGTGCGCTCCCTTTACCAACCCCCAGACGCCACGGTGAGCCAGTACGACGATGTTGCCGGTGGGACCGACACCGGCAACCGCCGCCGCATGCGCGTTGAAGTTGCAGGCGGAGGTTTGTGCGTGAGCCGACGGCGCGGCGAGAAACGCGGCGGTTCCCAGCGAGGCCATGCAGAGCATGGAAAGCATTGTTTTCATATCGGTTACCTGGTTGGAAGGATGGGCTTCCTTGACGGAAGCAGGAGCGCGAGCCCGCGTATATTAATCACCTTTAGTTACATTATGGAGAACTATCCATGACGCTTGGTCGAATGCGCGGAAACAGCCCTTCACGCCCTCCGTAAGAATTAAGTAACTTTACGTTAGTAACATTCGATTCAGGGCGCGGGTTGGCTGCGCCGACTGTCACAGGGGAATCGCATGACCAAGTCATCTTCGCGCACGGGACGCCGCCGTCCCGTGCGCGCACCGTGGGTCGTCACGGTGCTGTCGCTCGCTATCGGGCAGGCCATCGCGCAAGGCGCGCCGCTAGCGGTCCAGGACACGGGCAGCACGTCGCTGGAAGCCGTGCAGGTCACGGGCAAGGCGCTGTCGCTACAGAAAGCCGTCGCGGAAAAACGCTCCCTGCCAGTCATTTCCGACGGCATCTCGTCCGATGAGATCGGCTCCATCCCGGATTTCGGCCTGGGTGAGGCGGTGCAACGCATCCCCGGCGTGGCGATGACGATCAACAACGGTCGCGGCGAAGCGCAGTTCCTCAACCTGCGCGGTTTGAACCCGGACTACAACACGGTCACGGTCGATGGCATCGCCTTGCCCTCGACGGAAACCACCACGCGCAACGTATCGCTGGACGTGCTGCCCTCGTCGCTGGCGCAACAGGTCAGCATCTACAAGTCGGTGACCCCCGACCTTCCCGCCGACGCCATCGGTGGCATTACCAACCTGCGCACACGCAGTGCCTTCGACGTGCCGGGCCTGTTCGCCTCCACGCGCGCCAACCTGTCGCGCTGGGACAACCAGCGTGTCGTCGGCAGTTCGAAGCCCTCGGGCCAGGCAGAGGTCACCGTGACCGATCGCTTCGGTCCGGACAAGCACTTCGGTTTCGTGCTGTCGTCCAGCTACTTCCGGCGGGACTCGTCCTCGCTGGATACGGCCATGGACAGCAATGGCTATTATCCGTACACGGGCGGCACGCAACGGCTGGCCTCGCTGCGCCAGAACGCCGCCGGCACGGGCTCGGTGCTGCGGCCGTCCGACAACGTGGACGATCTGGTCGCCGTGCCCGACCGTCACCGCTGGCTCAGCTACGACAACGTCCGCACGCGCGAGTCGGTGTTCGGCAAGCTGGAGTGGGACAACCTGGAAAACGCCCGCGCCCACCTCACCGGCGGCTTTTTCCAGCACGAGAACGACGAGCAGCGGCGCTCGCAGTTCCTTTCCCGCGTGGGCCCCGCCACACTCACCTCACCGACCACCGGCAGCTTTGCGCGCGGTGCGGCCCAGGCGGATTACGACCACTACGACCAGGTGCGTCGCCTCAAGTACGCGGAGCTGGGCGGCACGTATGAACCGGCGGAACGCAGCCAGCTGGATGTCACGGCCAACTACGCCGCGGGCAGTTACCGGCAGACCACGCAGGAAGATGTCTTCACCAGCGCCTCGTCGCCCAATCTCGGCTTCGGCTACGACGCGTCGCCCGGCGACACGGCACTGTTCACGCCGACCAACACCACGTATTTCATGAACCCATCCAACTACGCGCAGACCAGCTACCTGTCGCGCGACGAGCACAGTCGCCTGGGCACCGGCACACTCAAGGCGGATTTCACGCACAACCTGCAGGAGGATGCGAGCGGCTGGGGCTACAAGACCGGTGTGCAGTCCATCCATCGCCAGCAGCGCTACGATCTGGACGAACTGGGCTATGTCCCGACCCGCCCGGTCACGCTCGGCACCCTCGGCGTCGAAGACACGCTGTACCGTCCCTATGACGGCGCGGGACAGACCATGCTACTGATCGATCCGGCGAAGGCGACCGCCTATTTCCTCGCCCATCCCGGCAACTACGCCCTGGCCTCGACCAATGCGCGCAACAGCGCCCTCAGCGATTTCGACCTAGACGAGACCACGCAAAATGCCTACGGCATGGCGGGCTATCGCGGCGACGCACTTTCCGCGACGGCGGGCGTGCGCTACGAACACACCGCGCAGACCATCGTCAACGCGGTGCCGCAGCCGGCGAACAGCCTGACCCATACCGTGCGGCAGACCAGCGACAGCAGCTACGGTAAATGGCTGCCGTCCGCCGTATTCACCTACCAGATCGACCCGACGCTGGTGCTGCGTGGCGGGGCCAGCAAGACGCTGGCGCGGCCCTCCTACGCCGCGCTGGCCCAGAACGGCGTGCCGACGGTGAGCCTGGCCGGCGGAACGATCTCGCAAACCCTCGCCAATCCGTCGCTGGTACCGCGTGAGTCGAGCAACTACGACCTGTCGCTGGAGTGGTACGCCACGCCCGACGCCATGCTCTCCCTGGCCGCCTTCGACAAGCACATCCGCAACGAGATCATCAACCTTTCCAGTACGCAGTCGCAGGTGAATCCGGCCGGCCTGGCCGGTACCTACCTGGTCACGACCACGCAGGCGCAGAACGCGGCCAGCGCGCGGGTGAAGGGCCTCGAGTTCAGCCTGGTCGACCTGCGCTTCGACTTCCTGCCCGAGCCCTTGCAGGGACTGGGCGGTACGTTCAATGCCACGCTGCTGGACATGACCGGCCCGTCCATCACCATGAGTGACGGCAGCCAGCGCACCTTGCCCGCACTCACCGGTGCCGCGAAAACGGTGTTCAACGCCTCGCTGCTGTACACGGCCGGCGCGTTCAACGCCCAGCTGAGCGCGAACCGCACCGGCAAGATGCCGATCAGCTTCGCCACCGACAACGCGGTGAACGACGTGTACTACGCCCGTACACTGACCTACGACGCCCAGGTGCGTTATGCCTTCACGCCGCACCTCAGCGCACTGGTCCAGGGCAAGAACCTCACCAATGCACGACCGACGCGCCTGATCGGGCCGGGCCAGGACCTGGTCAAGGAAGAACTGGATAACGGTCGTGCGTATTTCGTGGGCGTCAACTATGTCTTCTAAGCGTGTTTCACCCGGCCATGGCATGGCCCAACGGGCGCTTGCCGTGTCGATGGCCGTGGCCTGCGTTGCCGGCGCCGGCGTGGCCTTTGCCGGTAGCGCCCCCGCCGTGCCATTCGTCCCGTTACCCACCCTGGCCACGGCCGGGTGCTGGGGCGCACAGCCCGACGACGTGCGTGCCGCTGTCGCCGAGTGCAGCCACCGCCACGTGCCCTGGCTGGTGCTGCCGGTGCGCGCGGACGCCAACGGGGAGCCCATGGCCACCGACAACCGCGCCACGGCGACATGCGCGCAGGGTGCCGCGTGCGTACCGCTGGGCGACGTACTCGACCTGACCGATGCGCCGCATGTCGTGCTCCAGGTGTCGCCTGACCTGCTCGACAGGGTCCAGCGCATCGTTGCGGCGCACGCCGCGGCCGATCGTGTGATCGTCCAGCCGATGATCGACCGACCAGCAGGCGACGTGGCGCCGACCACGATACGCCCCGGATTGGTCTACACGCGCCGGCAGCTGTCGTCGCCGCGACCGATGATGGTCCATATCCTCGAGGTCGACCTGACCCGGCCCGGCCTGCGTTTCGTCGTCACGCCCGGGCAACCGGGACACGATGACGAGGGTAAGCCGACCGAGTTCGTCGCCACCCGGACATCGGACTTCGCCGAGCGCGAGCACCTGGACGCCGCGGTAAACGCCACCTATTTCCTGCCTTTCGATGGCGGCCACCTGCTCGATAAACCGTATGTCGCACAGCCCGGCCAGCCGGTGACGGTGGATGGCGTGTCGATGTCGCAGGGTCACCTGGATTCCGGCTACGCCAGCACGGACGCGCGCTCCGACGGCTCGCTGTGCATCCATGGCGCCCATCTGTCCATCGCGGCGAAGACGTGTCCCGCAGGCACCACCGAGGCGGTCGGTGCCGGGCCGATCCTGATGCTGGACGGCAAGGCACGTCCGTTGGGAGGCCCCCGCCTGGACTACTACAGGGACAACGAGCCACGTACGGCGATCGGTATCGACAAGGCCGCCAGACGCCTGTGGCTGGTGATCGTCGACGGTCGCCAGACCGGCTACAGCGAAGGCATGCCGTTGCAGGAAATGACCGCGCTGCTCCGCGACCTCGGGGCCAGCTCGGCCATGAACCTGGACGGGGGAGGTTCGTCGACGATGGTGCTGCGCCGGAACGGCGCGGCCGCGATCGTCAACAGTCCCATCCACACCGGCATTCCCGGTCGCGAGCGACCCGTGGGCAACCACCTCGGCCTGCGCTTCGATCCGCAGTGACATAATCGATGCGGCCAGCGCCGCCGAAACGAGGAACCCTGCCCACCCATGCCCGCTCCCACTCCCCTTGCCAGCCAGGTGGCGCCGCAGTTCCTGCGTGCGCCGGACTCCGCCGATACGGTTTCCCACAACGAGCGCGACCTGCTCGACCTCGTCCGCCACCATGGCACCACCACGCGGGCGGATCTCGGCCGGGCCACGGGACTCACGGCCCAGTCGATCAAGCGGCTGGTCGACGAACTGGTCGAGCGCGGCATGCTGTGCATGGGCGAAACCATCTCGGTAGGACGTGGCAAGCCGGCGGTGGCCATAACCCTCGACCCGGCGTTCGCCTATTCGGTCGGCGTATCGATCACCACCGACTCGATGTCGTTGTGCCTGATCGATTTCGCGGGGAACGTGCTGATCCGCCACGACGAGACGCTAGCCACGACCGGCCGGAAAGCACTGGTCAAACGCATCGACACCTTGCTGGGCCGGCTGGTGCGGCGCACGGGCGTGCCGGTCGAACGGGTATTGGGCGTGGGCGTGGGCACCACGGGCTTCTTCATCGGCGAGGGATCGCGGATGAACCCGCCCTCGGCGCTCGACGATATCGCGCTGATCGAACTGGACGTGTTGTTGTCGGAGGCTACCGGCTATCCGGTCTGGCTGGACAACGACGGCAGCGTGGCGGCCATCGGCGAAAGCCTTTACGGCGTCGGCCGTGATTATCGGGACTTCGCCTATTATTTCTTCGGCCACGGTTTCGGCGGCGGCATGATCCTCGATGGGCGCTGCTACCGCGGTCATCACGGCAACTCGGGTGAATTTGCCGGCATGCTGCCCGCGCTGGGGCACGAGCGCGCCGCCCTGGAAACCCTGCGAAGCATGCTGGTCGAGGACGGCCACGACCTGCCCACCGTGCAGGCCCTGATCGACGGCTACGACCCGGCGTGGCCCGGCATCGAACACTGGCTGGACCGCGTGGCGCCGGGCCTTTCCGCCGTGAGTTCGGCCGTGGTCGCCATCGCGGACCCCGCCGCCATCGTGCTCGGTGGACGTGCCCCGGCCGACCTGGCGGCACGGCTGGCCGCGCGCATCGTCATCGACAACGTGTCGCGCCGCGGCCATGGGCGCCCATTGCCGGCCGTGGTGCTGGCCGATGCCCCCCACGACCCCGTGGCGCTCGGTGCGGCCAGCCTGCCCTTCAAGGAATGTTTTTTCTGGTGAAACACTAGGGCCCTAACATGGTCACCTTTCCACACGGCAAGTGGGGTGTCGGGTGCACGAGGATCGACAGCGGCTGATCGCCTACGGCGGGGCGCATGGCGGCAAAAGCCTGTTCTGGCACGCGGCCGAGCTGCTTTTCGGCTACGTGCTGACCGAGGCATGGCAAATGCCCCCGCTGGATGCCGGGCGCGTCCTCGCGGTCAGCATGGCTTTGTCTGCCGTTCTGGATATCGTCGCCGCGCGGTTCCTGACCCGATGGGGTCTGGGTGTGCGACAGGCCGGCCAGGTCCAGGCGTGGGCCACGCTCGCCTGCGGTGCCGCCTTCGTGGCGTTCGGCCTGTCGGGGCTGCTGCCGCCCTTCGCCCACGGCGCACTGGCTGTCGCAGGCGTCGTCTGCGTTCGTCTCGCCTACGTCTTCATCGACGTGCCGCAGAACGCGTTGCTGGCCATGCTGACCCTCGACGACCGCGAGCGCACCGCGCTGGCCTCGACCCGCTACGTGACCGGCGGCGTTGCGGCCATGCTGGTCACCGGGGTGCTTGCGCCGTTACTGGTCCACGAAAAAGCATCGGCACGCGCGATCTTCGCCTGCTTCACCGTCGCCGTGTCCCTGGTCGCCACGCTGACCGCCATGCTGCTGCGTCGGCACCTCGATGCGCGGATACCCGAGGTCGGCGGGGCGGCCGTGCCCTTGACGTCGCGACCGGCGATGTCGCCCACGCGCTATGGCATGCAACCATCACGCATGCTGGCGGCGATGTTCGTCGTCTCCGCAGGAACCTCACTGTTTGGCCGTCTCGAGGTTTACTTCGTCGCATCATCCGATCAGGGGCACGTGGCCTACCTGCTGCTGGCCATCGCGGCCGGAACGGCCATCTCGCAACCGGCGTGGGTCTGGTTATCCCGCCGCACCACGCTGGCCGGCATGCTGCGCATCGCTGCCGGCGCCATGCTGGCGTCCGTCCTGGTCTTTCGTGGCGTTGCCGCCCAGGGTGGCGACGCGCTGTTGCTGGCCGGATTCGTCTACGGCTCGGCGTGCGGCGGCGTGCTACTGGGGTTATGGTCCCTGGCCGCGGGCATGGCGGCGGAACGAGCGACCCGTGTCGCTCCGGCAACGACGATGGCGTGGCTGACCTTCACCGCCAAGCTCGGCCTGGTAGCTTCCGCGCTGGCCAGCGGCTGGGTGCTGCATGGATCGGATTACCACGCCGCGAACAATCACGGCGTCTTGCAGGCGATGACCGGCGCTGTCATTGTCGGCGCCCTCGCCTGCCTGACCGTGAAGACACGCCGGCACGCCCTTGCGATTTAGACGGCTGCGAGCGCAATAAACAACGATTTTCCGCAACTTTCCAGCGATCCCATCGGATAGATCATGACTCGCCACCGTTCCAACGGTTTCCCTAGCGACGCCCCGCGATACCTCGCCTCGCTGACCGCCGTGTTGCTGGCCTGCGCCGCCGGCACCGCGCAGGCCCAGGCCGCAGCTACCTTCGTCCACCCGGGCGTCATGCACACCGCGAGCGACATCGCGCGGATCAAATCGCATCTTTCGCAGGAGCCGTGGGCCAGCGGCTATGCGGTGTTGCGCGACGACAGGCTTTCGTCGCCGACCTACCGTGCGCGGGGCGGCCATTGTCCACATGTGGTGCGCGACGTGCCGGCGAAGGCGATGTGCATGATCGAGTTCGACGACGATGCCAATGCGGCCTATCAGCAAGCGGTGATGTGGGTGCTCAGCGACGATCCGCGCTACGCCACCAACGCCATCAACATCCTGAACGCGTGGTCCGGCAACCTGGTCTCGATCGAGGGTGCCGATGCGCCGCTGGCGGCCGGCCTGGACGGTTTCAAGTTCGTTGCCGCCGCGGAACTGATTCGCCACAGCGACGCCCACTGGTCGGCCGCCGACGTCAAGGCGTCGGAAGACATGTTCCGCCGCGTCTTCTATCCGGTCATCGGCAACTTCGCTCCCTATGCCAACGGCAACTGGGATTCGAGTTGCATGAAGACCATGATGGCCATCGGCGTGTATACGAACGACTGGCCGATGTTCAACCGCGCGCTGGACTATTACTACAACGGACCGTCCAACGGATCGCTGACGCATTACGTCATCGACACAAAGGGCGAGACCCAGGAGAGCGGGCGTGACCAGACGCATACCCAGCTGGGCATCGGCAATCTCGCCGAGGTGGCCGAAGTGGCCTGGGCCCAGGGCTTCGACCTGTATGCCGCGCACGGGAACCGACTGCTCGCCGGCTTCGAATACGTCGCGTCGTACAACCTCTTCAACGAGGTGATCTTCACCCCGATGGTGGATACCACCGGCAAATACCGCCACGACACGATCTCCAACATCGACCGGGGCGACCTGCGCCCCGTGTACGAGATGGTGGCCAATCATTACCTCCACCGAAGCGACGTGGCCGCACCGTACACGCAGAAGGCCGCGCTCAAGCTTCGCCCGGAGGGGCGCACGCCCAATGCCGACAATAACGGATTCGGCACCTTGATGTTCTCCCAGGATCTCACGCGCAAGATGGCGCCGAGGGGCACGGGTGACGTACCGCTGGGCTTTGCCGCCTGCGCCTCGGAGGGCGCGGTCTGCCACGTCGCCGAGGGGACGGGTCTGGTAGCGTATGGGGCCAGGGGGTTGTGGCACTACCGCGAGGTGGGCGTCGGGCAGGTGGTCGACTGCTCCGCCGCGTCCTTCGGTCCGGCTCCCGCGACCGCCGGCGCCACGTGCTCCGTTCAGCGCTGATCGACCCGCACCGTTACCGGAAGACCGCATGCGCATCGAGAACAAGGCGATAGGCATGGTCCTGGCGGCGGTGCTGATCGACACGATCGGCTTCGGCATCGTCATCCCGGTGTTCCCTGCCCTGCTCACGAGCCTCGGCCACACGGATATCGAGCACGCGACGCGACTCGCCGGCTACATGCTTGTCGCCTACGCGGGAGCGCAGTTCATCGCCGGTCCCATACTGGGAAACCTGTCGGACCGGTTCGGACGGCGACCGGTGCTGATCGCCTCGATGCTGAGCTTCGGTATCGACTATGCGGTGATGGCGCTGGCGCCGAGCATCGCATGGCTTTTCCTGGGGCGCGTGATCGCCGGCGCCGCAGGTGCGGTGTACGGTCCGGCAGGATCGGTGGTCGCGGACGTGATGCCGGCGGAAAAACGTGGCGGCGCCTTTGCGCTCATCGGCGCGATGTTCGGCCTGGGCTTCATCATCGGTCCGGCCATTGGAGGCTTGCTCTCGGTATGGGGGCCGCGCGCGCCCTTCTATGCCGCCGCGACGCTGGCACTGGTCAACGCGCTGGTCATGCTCGTGGCGATGCCGGAAACGCTGGCCCGCGAGCATCGCCGTCCCTTCCGCCTGCGCGACGCCCATGTCATCGGAGCGTTCCGGCCGCTCTTCCATGCGGGCCATGCGGCACCCCTGCTGGTGGCCGTTTTCCTCTGGCAACTGGCGCAGATGGTTTACCCGGCCACGTGGAGCTTCTGGGCGACGGCACGCTTCGGCTGGGATGCCACGGCCATCGGCTGGAGCCTGGCATTCGTCGGCCTGACGGCCACCATCGTGCAAGGCGGGTTGACCGGGCCGGCGATCGCACGCTTCGGCGAACGCAAGGCGGTGCTGATCGGCGTGGTTGCCGGCGGCCTGTCGTTCCTGGCGTTTTCCGTGGTCACGGCCAGCTGGCAGGTCTATGTACTTTTTTGCACCAGCGCGCTGTCCGGACTCGCCATGGCCGCGATGCAGGCCATGCTGTCGGGCATGGTCGATGCGACGCGGCAAGGGCAACTCCAGGGTGGCCTGGGCGCGATGGGCAGCGTGACGGAAATCATCGGTCCGCTGTTGCTGACACAGGTGCTCGCCTGGGGTATCGACCATCGCTTCCCGGGTGTGTCGTTCCTCATCGCCGGCGTACTCGCGCTGGCCTGTGCCGTGATCGTGATGACGCGCGTGCGCGTTACTGCCATACCCCCGGAGCCCACGCATGACACCGCTTGATCGACGCCGCTTCATCACCACCGCCCTGCGGGCCCTGGCAGTTGCGCCGCTGCTGCGTGTGGGTCCCGCCGTCGCGGACGACGCTTTCCGTCCGTTGCGCACCGTGGCCGCGGAGCACGGGCTGTCGTTCGGCTTCGCGGTGGACCCTGCCCCGCTCGCGAACGACCCGGCCTACCAGGACATCGTGGCGAAACAAGCCGGCATCGTGGTCCCGGAAAACGCGTTGAAATGGGCCCAGGTCCATCCCGCGCAGGACCGCTACGACTTTGCACCGGCCGACCGCATCGCCGCGTTCGCCGCCGCCCACCATCAAGGCATGCGCGGTCACACGTTGTGCTGGCATCGCGCCTTGCCCGACTGGGTCGAGCGCAGCGTCACGCCCGCCAACGCGGAAAGCGTGTTGACGCAACATATCGCCGCGGTGGTCAGTCGCTACCGGGGCAGGATCGTGTCGTGGGACGTCGTCAACGAGGCGATCCAGGTGGACGACGGCCAGCCCGGCGGTTTGCGCAACGCGTTCTGGTACCGGATGCTCGGCCCCGGCTACCTCGACGTGGCTTTCAGGGCAGCGCATCGCGCCGATCCGGACGCCGTACTCTGCTACAACGATTACGGCCTGGAGAGCGACTCCCCGTCCGGCATGCGCAAGCGCGCCGCCGTGCTCACCCTGCTGCGGGAGATGAAGCGACGCGGCGTGCCGGTGCATGCGCTGGGTATCCAGTCCCACCTGCGTGCCGCGGACGCCCAAAGCTTCGGTCCCGGCCTCGCCGCGTTCCTGCGGCAGGTGCACGACCTCGGTCTTCGCGTCTACGTCACCGAACTGGACGTGGACGACAGCCACCTGACCGGCACCGTCACCGAGCGCGATGCCATCGTCGCCGGTACCTACAAGCGCTACCTCGACCTGGTGCTGGGCACGGGCACCGTATCGGCCGTGCTGACCTGGGGCGTGTGGGACACCGCACACCGTACCGGTGCCACGCCCGCCGCAGGGCCGGCCGCGCAACGGCCGCTGGTGTTCGGGCCGCAAGGACAGATCAAGCCGGCAAGCTGGGTCGTGGCGCATTGCCTGGCACGACGGACCGCTTAGCCGGACAGGTAAACCCTTACCCCCACTGCGCCATCCCCAACACGGGCGTGGACGGTGTGGCCATGTCGCGTGCTTCCATGGGCCCGGCCCGCCACGCGGCGCGGCCCGCGGTGATCGCATGGGCGAAGGCCCCGGCCATGCCGACGGGATCGCCGGCTTTGGCCACGGCCGTATTGAGCAGCACCGCGTCGTAACCCATCTCCATGGCGGCGGCCGCCTGCGACGGTAGCCCGATGCCGGCATCGACGATCAGGGGTACGCCGGGATAGTGGCTGCGCAGGGTGCGCAGGGCGTAGGGGTGGCTGAGGCCACGCCCGCTGCCGATCGGCGCCGCCCAAGGCATCAGCACGCGGCAGCCGGCATCGAGCAGGCGCTCGGCCACGCCCAGGTCGTCGGTGGTGTACGGAAACACCTCGAAGCCTTCGGCCGCGAGGATGCGTGCCGCTTCCACCAGGCCGAAGACGTCGGGGCGCAGCGTATCGCTGTCGCCGATCACCTCCAGCTTGATCCACGGCGTGTCGAACAGCTCGCGTGCCATGCGCGCGGTGGTAACCGCCTCCTTCACCGAATGGCAGCCTGCCGTGTTCGGCAGTACCCGGCAGCCGAGTTCGCGCACAAGCTGCCAGAACTGCTGACCGCTCTGCGCGCTGGCCGATTCGCGGCGAAGCGACACCGTGACGACCTCGCTGCCGGCGGCACGCACCGCCTCGGCCAGGCACGCGGGCGACGGGTATTGCGCCGTGCCCAGCAGCAGCCGCGAGTGCAGTTCGTGCCCGTAGAGCACAAGGGTATCCATGCTCAGCCTCCCTGCATCGGCGCAAGGACCTCGACGTGGTCCCCCGCGCGTAACAGCGTTGAGCCGCGCTGCGCCGCCGGCACGAACGTGCCGTTCAACGCCGTGGCGACGACCGCCTCGCGCAGACCCATCCGCGCGAGCAGCGCAAGCAGGTCGGCGGCATCGTCCTGTGTTTCTCCATTGACCGTGATGCTCATGCCGCCTCCGCATAGTGATCGGCCAGGCCATCCGCCAGGTGTTCCGCATACCACGGCGACAGCAGGAAACCGTGCCGGTACAGGCCGTTGAAACGCAGCACCTGGCCGTCGCGCACCACCGCCGGCAGGTTGTCGGGAAACGCTGGCCGAAGGCCGACGCCGAGCTCGACGATCTCGGCGTCGGCCAGGGCCGGGTGCAAAAGGTAAGCGGCGTTGAGCAGTTCCATGGCCGAACGCGCGCTCACCGGGCCTGCGTGCTCGCTCTCGATCGAGGTGGCGCCGAGCATCAACAGCCCGTCCGCGCGGGGAATGACATAGACCGGCGTACGGGGATGCAACAAGCGAACGGGTCGATGCAGGCGGATATCCCTGCTGCGCAGCAGGATCATCTCGCCGCGGACGGCACGCAGGCTGGGCAGCGCGTCGCGCGCACCCAGCCCACGGCAGTCGATCACCGGCCGGTCGGCGAAGTCGTCGCAACGCACGTCAGCGTCCATTTCGAGGCGGCCACCGAGGCGGCGCAGGGCAAGAGCCAGTGCCTCCAGGGCGTGCCGCGGATCGAGATGGGCTTCATCGGCAAACCACAGGGCCTGTCCGAAGCGGCCGGCCAGGTCGGGTTCGAGCGCAGCAAGGGCGTCGGCATCCAGCGCCTCGTGGCGTTCGGTGCGCGCGGCGAAGCGCGCCAGGTCCGCACGATCGCGCGGCACCACCACCACCAGCGAACCGCCGCGCGTCACGCCCGGCACATGCCGTGGCCACCAGTCCAGCGCCGCCATGCCACGCTCGCTCACGCGCGGCTCGCTGCCATCACGCTCGCAATACGGCGCCAGCATGCCACCTGCCATCCACGAGCAGGCTTGCGCACCCAACGTCGCCGATCGCTCGTACAGCACCACCCTCGCGCCACGTTCGGCCAGCGCCAGAGAGGCCGTCAGTCCGGCCACGCCCGCACCGATCACCGCGACCTCCCTGCCCTCAAGCGGCCGGGACATACAAGGCGCCCCCGCCGGCCAGGAATTCCTCCGACTTCTGTGCCATGCCCTCCATGGCTTCCGCTTCGCGACGCAGGTCCTGCGAGATCTTCATCGAGCAGAACTTCGGGCCACACATGGAGCAAAAATGCGCCACCTTGTGCGCGTCCTTGGGCAGCGTGGCATCGTGGTAAGCGCGCGCGGTGTCCGGGTCCAGCGCCAGGTTGAACTGGTCCTCCCAGCGGAAATCGAAGCGCGCGCGCGACAGCGCATCGTCGCGCAGCTTCGCGGCCGGATGGCCCTTGGCCAGGTCCGCGGCATGCGCGGCGATGCGGTAGGTGATGACACCCACCTTGACGTCGTCGCGATCGGGCAGCCCGAGGTGTTCCTTCGGCGTGACATAGCAGAGCATGGCGGTGCCGAACCAGCCGATCATCGCCGCGCCGATGCCGGAGGTGATGTGGTCGTAACCGGGTGCCACGTCCGTGGTCAACGGCCCCAGCGTGTAGAACGGTGCCTCGCCGCACAACGCCAGCTGCTTGTCCATGTTCACCTTGATCTTGTGCATCGGTACATGGCCCGGCCCTTCGATCATCACCTGGCAGCCGTGGTCCCACGCGATGCGGGTCAGCTCGCCCAGCGTTTCCAGCTCGGCGAACTGCGCCGCGTCGTTCGCATCGGCGATGGACCCCGGACGCAGGCCGTCGCCCAGCGACAACGACACGTCGTACTGCCGGCAGATGGCGCAGATCTCCTCGAATTTCTCGTAGAGGAAGCTCTCGCGATGGCCGGCCAGGCACCAGCGCGCCATGATCGAGCCACCGCGACTGACGATACCGGTGACACGCCGTGCCGCCAGCGGCACATGGGCCAGGCGCACGCCTGCGTGGATGGTGAAGTAATCCACGCCCTGCTCCGCCTGCTCGATCAGCGTGTCGCGGAACACCTCCCAGGTGAGCTTCAGCGGATCGCCGCCGACCTTCTCCAGGGCCTGGTAGATCGGCACGGTACCGATGGGCACCGGCGCGTTGCGCATGATCCACGAACGGATGTTGTGGATGTTGCGGCCCGTGGAAAGATCCATGACGGTGTCGGCGCCCCAGCGGGTGGACCACACCAGCTTCTCGACTTCCTCGGCCACGCCGGAGCTGACCGCGGAATTGCCGATGTTGGCGTTGACCTTCACCAGGAAGTTGCGCCCGATGACCATCGGCTCGAGTTCCGGATGGTTGACGTTGGCGGGCAGGATCGCCCGCCCCCGCGCGATCTCGTCACGGACGAACTCGGGGGTGACGACGTCGGGAATCTGGGCACCGAAGCTCTCGCCGTCCGCGCGCCGTTCCGCGGCATCGCTCAAGGCGTGTTCCCGGCCGAGGTTTTCGCGGAAAGCCGCGTACACCATCTCTTCGGTGACGATGCCGGCTTTGGCGAATTCGTATTGCGTCACCAGGCGCCCGGGCAGCCCACGACGCAACGCAACCGGCGCGGGACAGGCTGGCACCACGGCGTCGGCGCTGAGGTTGCCGTTGTCTTCGGGCCGCACGTCGCGACCGTCGATGCGGACCAGCTCACGGGCCGCCAGCCAAGCTTCACGCACGGGCGGCAAGCCACGAGCGAGATCGATGCCCGCTTCGGCATCGGTGTAGGGGCCCGAGGCGTCGTACAGGTTGAGCGGCGCTTCGCGGGGGTCGCTCAGCGTGACCTGGCGAAAGGGAACGCGCAGGTGGGGATGACCGGGCGGGGAAAGGTAGACCTTGCGCGAGCCCCGTATCGGGCCGGTGGTCACGGTCGCGGGCGCATCCGCGTTGACAGGCGTGTTCGAAAGCATGGATCTCTTCTCCTGGAGGATGGGAGACCCGGGGCGACGATAAACAGGGGGTGCACGCCCCATGGCGTGCCTGGCATTCCCGTCCCTTCGCCGGCATGACCCGGATCAGGTTCGAAGGGTCCGGCCGCTGCCATCTCAGCCCTGCCATCGCAGGACACCCCTCGGAACGGGTCAGAGCCTACCCAGTTTCGATGGAAGGGAACAAGTGCTTGCCGCGGCGGCGTAAGCACCGCCGACCTGCAGGCAAATACGGCACGTCGTCACAAGAACCAGCCCTCCGCGACGCGCGCGGCATGGTGCTTGCTCGTCGTTCCGGGCGGAATCACCGCCCGACCAAGGAAACGCCAATGCTTGCCCGTCTACTGCTGTCCCTTGCCGCCACCGCGCTTTTCGCCACGTCCGCGCTGGCCCAGCAGGCCGTTCCCCAACAGGCGCGACCTTCCTCCTATCACCGCGCCGCACCGGGTGCCGCGTTGGTTGAGGACGGCTATTACACGAACCGGGACGGCATCCAGGTGCACCGCCCCGCCCACACCACGAACGACCAGCCGCCCGCTGGTGCATCCGCACAATGCGGCGACGGCTCCTTCAGCTTCAGTCTGAACCGCCGCGGCACCTGCTCCCATCATGGCGGTGTGACGCGCTGGCTCTGATCGCGGCCTTGCAATCGGTTGCACCTCGCGGCACGATCGAGGGCTACGGCACGGGCCTCGCCTGAATCGACAGGCGCCCGGGGCCGACGGAGTAGCGATGAGCATGTTGTGCGACGCCGCGGAAGCCGGTGCGGATGCGTTCCACGAAGCGTTGGGCGGCACGCCCCGGCAAGGTCGGCAGGCAAGCGCGGAGGTGATTCGCCGTCTTTATCGGCTGCTGGAGGCACTCTACGGCCGTAGCGAAGGGTTCGCGGACCACTTCGCCGATCTTTGCGATCGCCTCGGCCACCTCGCCAACGCGCGCCCCGCGGCCCTGCGTGCCCGTGACGAACGACGCGCCGTGCGGCCCGACGGGTTCCTGGAGGAACGCCCCGTGGCCTATATGGCCTACGTGGACCGCTTCGCCGGGGATCTGAACGGCGTGCGCTCACGCATACCGCACCTGCAGAAGCTGGGCGTGACCTACCTGCACCTGCTTCCGTTCCTGCGCGGGCGCAATGGCGAGAACGATGGCGGCTTTGCCGTGCGCGCGTTCGACGAGATCGAACCGCGGCTGGGCACGATGGCCGACCTGGAAGCGCTGTGCACCGACCTGCATGCGGCGGACATCATGCTGTGCTCGGACCTGGTGTTGAACCATGTCGCGGACGACCATGCATGGGCACGCGCCGCCGCCGCGGGCGACACACGTTACCAGGCCTGGTTCCACACTCTGCCCGACCGGCAGGCATGCGACGCCTACGAGGTCGGGCTGGACCAGGTGTTCCCCGAAGCCGCGCCGGGCAACTTCACCCACGTGCCGGCCATGGGCGGTTGGGTCTGGACCACGTTCTATCCTTACCAGTGGGACCTCAACTACGCCCACTTCCCCGTGTTCGCCGCGATGGCCGAGACCATGCTGGGCCTGGCCAACCGTGGCGTCGACGTGTTTCGCCTGGACTCCGCGCCGTTCCTGTGGAAACGCGCCGGCACCGCGTGCACCAACCAGCCGGAAGTACACGTCATCCTGCAGGCGTTGCGCGCGGTCATCGAGCTGGTTGCACCGGGCGTGCTGCTGAAGGCCGAGGCGGTGATGCCGCCGGCCGATGTGTCGCGCTACCTGGGCGACGCGCAGCATCCCGAATGTCATCTGGCATACCACAGCGGCCTCATGGCCGCCTCGTGGACGGCGCTGGTGGAACAGCGCGCGGACATGGTGGAAACGGTCATGAAGGCCACCCCGCCACCGCCGCCCGGTACCGGCTGGATGACCTATGTGCGTTGCCATGACGACATCGTGTGGAGCGTGCTGAAGCAGGACGTGGCGGCCGGTGGCCGGCGCTTTCGCGAACGCATCGGTTTCGTCGCGGATTTCCTCGAAGGTTGCGTGCCGGGCAGCTATGCACGCGGCGTCGCGTTCCAGCGCGGACGCGAGCGCACCCTGCACGGCACCAACGGTATGACCGCCGCGCTCGTGGGCCTGCCCGGCAACGATCCCGCGGCGCAGCGCCTGGCCCTCGCCCGGTTCCAGCTGCTTTACGGCCTGGCCTGCTGGGCGGGCGCCGTGCCGATGATCTTCATGGGCGACGAACTGGCCCAAGGCAACAACGAGGATGCGCGCGATGTCGACTCCATCATGGCGGACAGCCGATGGACCGGGCGTCCCCGCTTCGACGAAACCCGTCTGCGTGACATGGAGATCGGTGACGGTCTGCCGGCATCGAGCTTCTCCGCCATACGCGCCATCCTCGATGCACGCGCCGACACACGACTGGACCCACTGGCACCGGTCACGGTGATCGACAGCGGTCACCCCGCCGTACTCGCCTTGCAGCGTGGCCCGGATGCCTGGGCGGTGTTCAACTTCAGCGCATCGCGTATCCCGCTGGACGATCTGCCGGTTCGGCTGAAGGCGCGCGACGAAGTGCTGCACGGCCAGCGAGGGGCGGGATTGATGCCTTGCGGCATGCTATGGGTCGTAAGGGGTAGCTAGAGCCAGCGTCAGGGCATCGCGCCGGCCAGCGCATCCGTGGTCTGCCAGATGCCCGAATCGTCCTCCACCCGCATGCGCACCGGCACGTTGCGGCTGCGGTGCAGGGTCAGGGCGAGCGCCAGTGCGAATTGAACCGACTCGGCACGGCTGGCGAAGCCGCCTATGCGCTCGCGTTCCTGCAGCACTGCGTACGCTTCCGCTCCCGTGCCGCCCTGGGGCAGGTACAGGGTAATGGTGTTCCCTAAATCGCGCGCTTCCATCCTGGTCTACCTCGTCTTGGCTGTGCTGCCGACCGGAGTGGGCCACAACCCGCGTCAAGGGAAATGCTACGTGGGGTGCAGCGCGGGGATTACGATAGCCCGATCAGCCTCGACGCGAGACGGCCGGCATGCGACTTCCCACCTACTTCCTCTCCCACGGCGGCGGCCCCTGGCCCTGGCTCAAGGACGACCAACGCGGAGCCTACGACGCCCTGGAAGCCTCGCTGCTCGCCGTTCGCGGTGAACTGGGCGACGCGCCCCGCGCCATCCTGATGGTCTCCGGCCACTGGGAAGCCAGCCGGTTCCTGGTGTCTTCGGGCACCCAGCCGCCGATGATCTTCGACTACCACGGCTTTCCCGAGCATACCTACCGCATCCGCTACGACGCGCCGGGCGATCCGGTACTGGCCGAACGCGTGTATCGACTGCTGGCGGATGGTGGCGTGCCTTCGGGTCTCGATCCCCACCGTGGCTTCGACCACGGCACGTTTTCCCTGATGCACACGCTGTATCCGGAAGCGGCGCTGCCCGTGGTTCAATTGTCGCTACGGGCGGACTTCGACCCGGCGATGCATCTGCGCGTGGGCGAGCTGCTTGCCCCGCTGCGTGACGAGGGCGTGCTGATCGTCGGCAGTGGCCTCAGCTTCCATGACTTGCGCAACTTCATGAACGGCAGGGGCGGTACCGCGTCGGCCCTGTTCGACCGATGGTTGAACGATGTCCTGGTGGATGCGCCGCCCGCCATGCGACATGCACAACTGCTGCACTGGGCGGATGCACCGGCGGCACGCGCGGCCCATCCACGCGAAGACCACCTGCTGCCGCTCATGGTCGCCATCGGCGCCGCCGGCGACGATTCCGGCACACGCATCTATCACGAGCGCGACTTCATGGGTGCGATCACCGTGTCCAGCTTCCGCTTCGGCGCGCCGCCCCGGTAACTCTGCGGTCGCTTGGATGTCATATCGCTCTGGCTTACTATGCAAACGATTGCATAAGGGCTTTTGGCGCGATCCGGCATCCACGACCGACATCCGCCGCCACGCATCCTGCGGTGCTTCCGCATGGATACACCCGTGCCGGCGCATGCCCCACGGTCTTCGTTCTGCCTTTTAGGACACACACACATGAGTCGTTTCAGCAGATCGCTACGCCGCTCCACCCTTCCCCTCTGCGTCGCCCTCTCGGTCGCCGCACTGGTCGCCCCCATCACGGCCATGGCCGCCAACAACTGGAACCCCAGCCGCATCCTCGCAGCGTTCGAGAATCCCTACGTCGGCAACACCAAGGATGTCGGGGTCATTTCCCACCGCGGCATCGTCGACAACGGCTGCCCCGAAAACTCGTCGTGCTCCATCCTGAACACGTACAACCACAACGTCGAAGCCATCGAACTGGACGTGAAGGAAGACGCCGACGGTGCGCTCTGGTTGTTCCACGACCAGAATGCCGGCCGCATGCTCTTCCACCTGCCCAACTTCGACATCTTCCAGCCCGCGCAGAACCCGAAGGGCTGGGACCCGGACATCCGCACCCTGTCATCGCAGGAGCTGCTCGGCTCCTTCCTCCGTGACCGCAACTTCTCCAAGACCGGGTACCACCCGGTCACGGTGGCGCGCGCGTTGGCGACGGTGAAGACCGAGGCCAACCACATGCTGGTCGTGCTCGACATCAAGACCGTGACCGCGGTGAATCAGG
Source organism: Luteibacter sp. ME-Dv--P-043b (assembly GCF_030209605.1). Lineage (NCBI taxonomy): Bacteria > Pseudomonadati > Pseudomonadota > Gammaproteobacteria > Lysobacterales > Rhodanobacteraceae > Luteibacter > Luteibacter sp. ME-Dv--P-043b. Next base: position 6,704 of record NZ_JARVRT010000018.1, on the reverse strand, counting down.
CGGCCAACCTCGCCAAGCAGCTGGGCATGCAGAACCAGGTCGTGCTGAAGTTCAGCTCGTCGCTGTTCGCCAGCAATCCCAACGCCATGCTCGGCGCGACCAAGGGCGTCGCCTTCGCCCCCACGGTCTACGCGGGTGACGAAGACAACATCGCGACGCATTACAACGGGCTGTGCGGTGCGATCTCACCGGAATCGGCGCAGTGCCGCGTGAACGCATGGGTCAACGAGGCCAAGGGCATCGGTGCCTCCTGGGTCGAGATCGGCAACAAGCAGCCCGTCTCGGGTGACCCGACCTTCGGGCTACTGCGTGCCGAGGCTGGCCTGAAGCGGCCCGTGGGTGCGTTCTCGCCCGTCATCGAGTACCGCGTCAACATGCACGACGGGTACCACTTCGTCCGTAGCAACGGTACCTGCTGCGCGGCGCTGAACGACTACCTGAGCCGCACCCGCTACTTCGGCAACGAAACGCGGGACGACCGTCCCAACTTCACGGCGCAGGTGTTCGCCGGCGCCACCAACGTCATCACGGACGATCCGCTGAGCGTCATCCCGGCGGTTCACCGCGATACGTCGCGTTACCAGTAAGCGTTACCGGTGGCCGGGAACACGTGCTCCCGGCCACCCCCCACCGGATGCCCCCTCATGCGCTATTCGTTCATGGCCGCCGGACTGCTGTCCGCGCTGATCATCACCGGTCTTATCGTCTTCCATCACCCGTCGGCTGCCGTTGCCGCCGAAGCCGGCCCCGCGTCGAAGCAAAGCCCGCAAGCGACACAGACCCCGCCCGCCTGGGATGCCTCGCCAGCCCGGCCCGTGGCAGGCATCGCGGCCGATCGCCTGGGCGCCTGGACCGACGATCTCGCCGCGCGGGCCCGCCAGTTGCCCCCCGGCCTCGAAGCCGATGTGCTGCTTCGCCTCGCCGCCGCCTTGCCCGGTGGCGACACCGTGCGTATCGACCGCCTGCTCGACCGCGCGGGAATCGCCGCGGCCCATGCGCAGCGCCGCCTGCCCGGGCTGGCCACGCTGGCTTATGTGAACGACGAAACCGCGGACCCACTGCACCGCCCGTTCACGGCCGGCCTGGACACCACCCACCTGATGCTGCGCAACGCGCACCAGCGTGGACTGCAGGGCGCCGCACTCGCCGATGCGTGGCGCGCCCTGCCCCTTCCCGACGCCACCACCTGCACGGCCTACTACGCCGACGACCCACAACCCGCCTTCGAGGCAATCACGGCGGGCGCATCCCCGGGCGACCCGCTGCAGCAGGCATGGGATGCACGCCTCGCCGCCGCGCGGCGCGAAACGGAAGCCGCGGCCGCCCTGCACGTGCTGACCAAGGTGCCCGAAGCCGCCGTGCCGCGCATGGTGCCCGCCCTCGTCGCGCTGATGGATCGTGCCCGCAGCGACGATGCCTCGTTCTCCCTGACGTCGCTCAGCATGGCCGGTGACCTTCCCCTGGTCGTCGCCCGGCTCGACGCCACACCCGAGCTGCAGAAGCGGCTCAACGACGCGTACATCCGCTATGTCACCGATCACCTCGCATCGTCGCGTTGCGAATCCAGCACGAAGGGCGAGCACTGGCTGCTCGAGCAACGTTTCATGGCCGGCGTGGAAGGCACGCCGGATGCCGACACCGCGATTCCCGCACCGGATGCACACAATCGTGACGCCAGCGAACTGCGCAAGGCCGGATTTGTCGTGCGCCAGGCGCTCGTTTCCACGGACGGCACGCCGCCCATAAGCACCGCGGCGACGACGTCGGCCATCGTGGCGCTGCTGGATCGCAGCGAGGCGGCGCTAGCCCAGGCCGACGAACACGATGCCGAAGCGCGCATGCCGCGGACCGTGCTGCACGAACTGGCGCCGGCGTTGGAATCGATGCCTGCCGGTGCGTTACGCGACCGCGCCTTCGGGCTCGTACGAAAGGCCATCGTCAGCCCCGCCATCGAACAGGACGACGACCTGTGGTGGGGGGAGACCCTGGGCCTCCTGCGCGGCATGGGCGCGTGGCCCGACGGTGCCCAACGCCTCGCCAGTCTGGCACGCGATCCCGACCTGCGGCTGTCCGTCTACGCGCAACTGGGGGCGGCGGGGCTGCTCGCGCAGTGATCGCAAGAACCATGCCGACATCCGCAATTTCGTAAGGAGCGCGAAAGCGACGACGCCATATCGTGATCCCGCTCACGGAGAAGGCGTTACTTCTCCTCAACGGGAAGGTGTTACATGTCTGGCTTGCTGGGATGCTGGAAGTCGCTCGGGTCGTCCGCACAAGACGCCGACGGCATCCTTGCAAGGACGCATGCCGATGCGTCGACGACACGCGAACCCCAGGTCCTGTCCCGTTGCGGATCGCTGTCGCTGTCGTCGTTCTCGTCGTCTCGCCGGGCCGACGGGGGAACGCTGCGCTCCCCCAGTGGACGGTACCTGTTTACCCTTTCCGGCGATATCTACGGCCGGCGCGGGCACCCGGCCGACGGTGGCGTAGTGCCCTATCGCTGCCGCCTGAAGACCTTCGCCGAGGCACTGGATCGCCTTGGCATCGTCGATGCCGTGCGGGGCATGGACGCCGGCGGTGTCGGCTGCCTGTGGGATGAAGACGAACGCTGCCTGTGGCTGTTCCGCGATCGCGCCGGCGAGCGAAGCCTCTACTACAGGCCCGGCCTGGGGCATTTCACCGTGTCGTCCTGCCTGCGCTCCATCGCCGAATGCCCGGGCGACATGGCGACGATTTCACCGGATGCGGTATGCGCTTATCTGCGTTTCGGCTACGTTCCCGCGCCGTTGTCCATCTACCGTGACGTCTACAAACTCGAGCCGGGGACGCTGAAACGGTTCGAGCCGACCGGTGCGCCGGGGCATGCGTACCTGGCGCAGGTCGACGAGATCCCCTACTGGGATACGCGAGAGCACATCGCCCGCTCCGAGCAGGAAGGCCGGCAGCTCACCTTCGACGAAAGCGTCGGTGCCACGCACCGCGCCATCGACCAGTCCGTCGCGCGGCGGTCGTTCGGGGCAGGCACGTTTCTGTCCGGCGGCGTGGATTCCAGCATCGTCACCGCTGTCCTGCAATCGCACAGCGCCACGCCGGTGGACACCTTCACGGTGGGCTTCGACGATCCTAGCCACGACGAGAGCGCCTGGGCGGCCAAGGTCGTGGCCGCCCTGGGCGTGCGCAACACACATGCCACGCTGGCGGGGCACCAGGTACTGGACCTGCTGGGCAAGGTGCCCGCGGCGTTCTGCGAACCCTTTGCCGACTCCTCGCAGATTCCCTCCCTGCTGGCCTGCCAGCTCGCGTCGTCCGACGTCGGCGCGGTCCTGACCGGCGACGGTGGCGACGAGCTGTTCTTCGGCCATTCGTCCTACAGCCGCGCCATGCGCAACGCGCGGATGGCGCAACGCATACCGGGTCCGCTACGGCGTGCCGCCGGGCGGTATACCTCGGCACGCGGCGAACGCTCGCGGCTGGGTGGCGTGCCGGCGGTGATCGCGGAAGCGTCGCTGTCCACGCTGGAGCAGTGCTACATGCAGCGTGTGTCGAAATGGCGCCATCCCGAGCAGGTCGTGCGCAACAGCACGGAGCCCGGCACCGTGTTTACCGATCCCGTCCGGCAGTTCGCCGGCGGCAGCGACATGCAGCGGGTGATGTACCTCGACCTGAAGATGGACCTCGCCGAAGGGCTGATGACCAAGGTGGACCGCTGCGCGGCCGCCTACGGCATCGTCGCGCGCCACCCCTTCCTGGATGCGGACGTGATGCAGGCGGCATGGCGCATCCCGGCCCGGCACCTCTTCGCCGGCGGCGAACACAAGGCCGTGCTCAAGGCGGTGCTGGAAAACTACCTGCCGCGCGAACTGGTCTACCGCCCGAAGGTGGGCTTCGGCGCCCCGGTGTCGCGATGGCTGCGTGGCCCGCTGCGCGACTGGGCGGAACATCATCTCGATCCGGTGACGCTGGAAAGCCAGGGCATCTTCGATGCGGGAAAGGTCACCGCGCTGTGGCGCGACTTCCAGTCCGGCTGCAACAAATGGCACACCCACCTGTGGCCCATCCTGATGTTTCAGGCCTGGATGACGACCCGGCTCAGCTGAACAGGCGCACCGCCACGATGATCCCCAGGACCAGCAGGACCATGAGCACGCCGTAGATCGCCCAGAAGATGCCCTTGGGCGCGTCCTCGATCACGCCGGTCTGCTGCCAGCGGGCGATGCGCGACATCTGCCCCTGCAGGTACCAGGTGGTGAAGAAGAACAGGGTGACCCCGCCGATCTCCATGGGCAGGCCGCGCTCGGCGCCGAAGCGCTTCAGCGAGGCGGACATGGAGTAATAGCCCATGTAGATGAAGACGATGTCGACCACCTGCAGAAGGAACGCGATCGGCGAGCGGTCGCCGATGAAACCGGCGGCGAACCCGCACGCGAGCGCGATGATGAAGTAGACGGTGACCTTGCTGCGCGGATCGATCTTCTTCACCCACACCGACTGCACGAACATCCACACCAGCGCGAAGATGCCCAGCGTGACGACAGTCAGCACCGCGACCCAGCCCCAGTGGAGGCTCGGTGCGATGGGGTCGGCGTTGCGGGGCGAGGCTGCCGCCACGGTAGTGGCGCGGGGCGTCAGGCCCGGCGGCGGCATCTCCAGCGAGGGCGGTTCGGCATAGGCGGCGTCAGGTGCGGGATGCTCTCTCAGGAAGGTGTCCAGCGGCAGCCACTCGCTCATGCCCTCTCGCCAGCACAGCGCGGCACTGTCGAGCGTGCCCTGCCGGTGCCAGCGCCGGACGGTGTCCATCGCGTACGGCCCGAAACGCTGGCCATTCAGGCCAAGCCAGGTCTGTGCGTCTTCCAATGCGTTCCCCCTAGTCCGTGTGATGCGTCACACCGCGCCGATACTATACAGAGGCGTCCAGTGAAAAACGCCGCCTGTAGACCAGCGGACTGACCCCCATCCGGCGCCGGAAGTGATGGCGCAGCGTGATCGCGCTGCCGAAGCCGCTCCGGGCCGCAACGACCTCCACCGGCAACGTGCTGCCTTCGAGCAGCACCCTGGCCCGCTCCACGCGGGCACGCACCAGCCAGTCGGCGGGCGAGACGCCGGTGAACTCGCGGAAGCGGCGCAGGAAGCTCCGTTCGCTCATGGCGACCGAGGCGGCCATGTCGCTCACCGTCGTAGGCCGGTCCAGTTGCGTCATCAGCCGGTCCAGCAGCGAGGGCAAGCGGTGGTCCGCCTCGCGCCGGACCACGGGCTGCGAAATGAACTGCGCCTGCCCGCCGTCCCGGTGGGGCGAGATGACGAGTCGCCGGGCCACCTCGTTGGCCCGGTCGGGACCGAAATCGCTGCGTACCACATGCAGCAGGAGGTCCAGCCCTGCCGCACTGCCGGCCGAGGTCAGGATCCTGCCCTCGTCGACGTAGAGTACGTCAGGCTTCACGTCGATCCGCGGATAGCGCTCGGCAAGCCGTTCCGCGTAGCGCCAGTGCGTCGTCGCCGACGTGTCGTCCAGCAGACCGGTGGCCGCGAGCACGAAGACTCCGGAACAGATCGAGACGAGCCTCGCGCCACGGGCATGCGCACGCCTCAGCGCCCTGACCAGCGCAGGCGGTACCTCGACATCGATCCCCTGCCAGCCCGGCACCACGATGGTGTGGGCCCGTCGAAGCAATGCGAGGCCACCCTCGGCGGTAACCATCAGCCCACCCAGCGCGCGCAGCGGACCGGGCGAGACCGCGCACGTGGCGAAGCGATACCAGTCGGGGCCACATTCGGGACGTGGCAGCGCGAACACCTCGGCGACACAGCCGAACTCGAACGTGCACAGCCCGTCGTAGACCAGGGCCACGACGAGCGGGCCGGCAGGGGAGCTGGGAACGAGCGTCGTGTTCGAGGAGCTTGCCTGCTTTGGCGTGATCTGATCGATGGGTGGCATATCCGCCAATTGTGGCAACCCCGCCACGCGTAAACAATACGGCCACACCCAAGGAGCAGGCCATGTCCAACGCCGTCACCGCCCTACCCGCCGCCGCTTCCGCCGAGGCGCTTCGCCACTTTTCCGTCGAACTGACCTTCCAGACCGACTGCTGGGATGTCCACGAGGCGATCGCATCGGGCCAGCCGGGCTTCGTACTCGTCGACGCGCGCAGCCCCACGTTGTACGCCAGGGGCCACCTGCCCGGTGCCGTCAACATGCCCCACGGAAAAATCATCGCATCTCGCCTCGGCGCGTTTCCCGCGGACACGCTGTTCGTCACCTATTGCGCCGGACCGCACTGCAACGGGGCGACACGCGCCGCCATCCGCTTTGCCGGACTCGGCCGGCCGGTCAAGCTGCTCGCGGGCGGCGTGACGGGCTGGCTGGACGAAGGGTTCGCCCTGGTCACCGCCGAAATGGACCGGACTCAATCGATCTAATCGGCTCATGACCGATTCATCTGCGGGGGTTTAAATTTACTCCCAAGGTTGCCGAGAGGCACCGGTCCCACGCATATCTGGCAGTTCCCCTGCTGCCTTTGCATCGATGGATGTCCCTGAGCCCGCGGTCCCCTCCGCGGGCTTTTTAATGGGCGCTCGCCATGACCGGGCCTGCTCGCCTTAAGTCGAAGCCGAAGCCGAAGCAATCGTGGCTCGGATGGCACGGCGACGAGGCGCTGGGTGGTCACACTCTGCGCTCGAGCAGCGGCCGCAAGCGGCCGAACTCGCTC